>JASGFP010000022.1:0-36732 GCA_047605445.1 Rhodoblastus sp. | reverse complement strand
GGCCGAATACGCCAAGCGCCCGGTCCAGCCGGCCGCCCGGCCCGCCGACGCCTACGGCCGCGTCGCCCCGGCGCGTCCGAGCGAGGACGAGCAACTCGAAATCCCGGCGTTCCTGCGCCGCCAGTCGTCCTGACGACACCGAGCGGCCGGACGGACCTCCGTCCGGCCGTTCTTTTTCAACGGTATGATATTGCAGCGATAAATTTGCATTCAGGGCTTTAACAATCTTTCACAAACCGTGATTTGGCGGCCGCGCCCGACGCAGCTAGTTTCCCGCCAGTCCGCGAAGCGATTTCCGTCCTGAGGGATGCGATCGGTTTCCCGCCACGAGGGCCCGCCCTCCGATCTGATTGCGCCGATGCGTGGCGTTCGAACGCCTTCGGCGAATGCGCTACGACCCCCGATTGACTGGATGCGGATGGCCCGGCCCGAGACTGCCCAGAAAGCGAAATCGACCGCGCCGCGCGCCCCCGCGCACGCGCTGCAGACCACGCTTTCGGCCAGTGTCACGCTGGAAGGCGTCGGCGTTCACTCGGGCAAGCCGGCGCGTATCGTGCTGCACCCGGCCGACGCGGATGCCGGCGTCGCCTTCCTGCGCAGCGACCTGTCCGCCGAACCCGTCGCCCCCGCGATCTGGTCGCGCGTCGTCTCCACCGAACTCTGCACCAGCCTCGGTCTTGGCGGCGCCGCCTGCGTCGCCACCGTCGAACACGCCATGGCGGCGCTGGCGGGCCTTGGCGTCGACAATGCCCTGATCGAAGTCGACGGTCCCGAAATTCCGGTTCTCGACGGATCGGCGGCCCCCTTCGTCGCAGCGATCGACGAGGCCGGCGTCCGGACGCAGGCCGCCACGCGCCGGTCGATCGAAATTCTAAGGACGGTGCGCGTCGAGCGCGGCGGCGCCTTCGCCGAACTCGCGCCCGGCGGCGAGGGACTTGCGCTCGACGTGGAGATCGCCTTCGCCCATGCAGCCGTCGGCCAGCAGCGGAAGGCGCTTCGCCTCGATCCCGCGGTCTTCCGCCGCGAACTGGCCCGCGCGCGCACCTTCGGCTTCATCGGCGACATCGAGCGCCTGTGGCGGGCGGGCTTCGCGCTCGGCGCCTCCCTCGAAAATTCCATCGCCATTTCCGACGCCGGCGTTCTCAACCCTGAAGGCCTGCGCTTCCGGGACGAATTCGTGCGGCACAAGATGCTGGATGCGGTCGGCGACCTTGCGCTGGCCGGCGCGCCGATCCGCGGCGTCTTCCGGTCGCGCTGCGGCGGGCATGCGCTCAACCACGCTGTCCTGCAGGCGCTGTTCGCCGACGAGAGCGCGTGGCGGCTCGTCCCCGCGCGGCCGGCAGCGCGCGGCGAGATGCGGCCCGACATCGGCGCGGCCATTGCTTTCGGCGTACAGCCTGCGCTGGCGCCCGATCGGAGCTGACGGCTTCTGGCGGACCCGAGATCGCCACAATCGCGCCGCAAGAAAAGCAAGCGGGACGTTGGCGTTGCATGCGGTTTTGCGCTATGACCCGCGTGGTTTCGCGTTCTGCGCCTGATCGTCGCGGATTCGGCGCGGCGGACGTGTGTGGAATTTGCGCCCAATTCGCAATGATCGGGCGCTTCTGGAATTGCTCGCGGGCTCCGGCCCGGGGCGCCGGCGTAACGGGGGCGGTGGCGGCTCTCGCGCTTTGTCGAGTTTCGCCGCCGTGAGAGACATGATGCAGAGCCTGGTTCGTTCGATCCTGCACAAGACCGGCGGCGCGCGTCGCGTCGCGCTGGCCGCCGCCGCGAGCCTGCCGCTCGCAGGCTGCTCGGCGATGGACAGCGTGTCCAACCCCTTCGGCAGCTTCTTCGGCGGCGAGAAATACAAGACCGAGCTTCTGCCCGACGTGCCGGCCGACGGCCTCTACGACCAGGGCCTCGCGCGTCTCGGCAAGAAGGACTACACCGGCGCCGCCAAGAAATTCGGCGAGCTGGAAAAGCAGTATCCGAATTCCGGCTGGTCGCAGAAGGGCCTGCTGATGCAGACCTATTCGGAATACACCGAAGGCAAGTACGACGAGGCGGTCGCCACCGCCAACCGCTACATCGGCCTCTATCCGAACACGAAGGACGCGCCCTACGTCTATTATCTGGCGGGCATGTCCTATTACAACCAGATCCCGGAAGCCGACCGCGACCAGGAGCGGGCGGAAAAGTCGGTCACGATCTTCAATCAGCTCGTCGAGAAATATCCGAAGTCGGAATACGTCAACGACGCGAAATTCAAGATCCAGGTCGCCAAGGACCAGATCGCCGCGCGCGAGATGAAGGTCGGCCGCTTCTATCTCGAGCAGAGCAATTACACGGCGGCGATCAACCGCTTCCGCGAGGTGATCGGCAAGTATCAGTCGACCCGCCACACGGAAGAGGCGCTGTTCCGCCTGACGGAAGCCTACTTGCGGCTCGGCGTCGTCAACGAGGCGCAGACGGCCGCCGCCGTGCTCGGGCACAATTATCCGGACTCGCAATGGTACAAGGACGCCTATGCGCGCCTGCGCGAGGGCGGACTGGAGCCGAACGAGCAGCGCGATTCCTGGATTTCGAAACTGTTCCGGAAGACCGTCGGCTGAGTTCTGAAAGGCGCGCCTGATCCATGCTGGTTCAGCTCGCCATTCGCGACATCGTCCTGATCGACAGGATCGATTTCGATCCCGATCGCGGCCTGACCGTGCTGACCGGCGAAACCGGCGCCGGCAAATCCATCCTTCTCGACGCTTTCACGCTGGCGCTCGGCGGGCGCGGCGACGGCGCGCTGGTGCGCGCGGGCCAGCCGCAGGGCCAGGTGACCGCGGTGTTCGACCTATCTGCCGACCATCCCGCGCGAGACGCGGCGCGCGCGCAGGAGATCGACGTCGACGGCGATCTCATCCTGCGCCGCGTGCAGATGGCGGACGGGCGCACACGCGCCTTCGTCAACGATCAGGCGGTCAGCGCGCAGGCATTGCGCGCGATCGGGCGCGCCATCGTGGAAATCCATGGCCAGCACGACGAGCGCGCGCTGACCGACGCCGCCACGCATCGCGCGCTGCTCGACGCGTTCGGCGGATTGCAGAAGCAGGCCGAAGCGGTGCGCCGCGCGCACAAGACGATGCGCGAGACGGAAGACGCGCGCGCGGCGGAGGAGACGCGGCTGGCGAAAGCCCGCGCCGACGCCGATTATCTCACGCATGCCCATGCCGAATTGTCGAAGCTCGCGCCGGAGGCGGGCGAGGAGGACAAGCTCGCCGCCGCGCGCCAGCGGATGATGCAATCGGAAAAGGTCGCCGCCGATTTGCGGGAGGCCTACGATTCCGTCGGAGGCGAGAATTCGCCGGTCTCCGCGCTGGCGATGGCCCTGCGCCGGCTCGAACGCCGCCAGCCGCAGGCGCCGGCGCTGATCGACCCGACGCTGGCCGCGCTGTCCGGCGCGCTCGACAGTGTGGAAGCCGCGCGCGCGACGCTCGAAGCCGCGCTGGAGGAAGCCGCCTACGATCCGCGCGAACTGGAGCGCACGGAAGAGCGGCTGTTCGCATTGCGGGCGGCGGCGCGGAAATACGGCGCCGGCGTCGACGACCTGCCGAAGGTCGCCGCGAAATTCGCCGCCGATCTCGAAGCGCTGGCGCAGGGTGAGAGCAATCTGGCGCGGCTGACCAGCGAGGCGAGCGCTGCGCGCGCGGCATTCGCCGACAAGGCGGCGGCTTTGTCGAAGGCGCGCAAGACGACGGCGGCGAAGCTCGACAAGGCGGTGATGGGCGAACTCGCGCCGTTGAAGCTGGAGCGCGCAATCTTCACGACGCAGGTCGACAGCGATCCCGCCAGCGCGAGCGCGGATGGTATCGACCGCGTGGAATTTCACGTTCAGACCAATCCCGGCGCGCGGCCCGGGCCGCTGATGAAAGTGGCGTCCGGCGGCGAACTCTCGCGCTTCATGCTGGCGCTCAAGGTCACGCTCGCCGACAAGGGCTCCGCGCCGACGCTCGTGTTCGACGAGATCGACACGGGGGTGGGCGGCGCGGTGGCCGACGCCATCGGCCAGCGCCTCGCGCGGCTGGCGTCCCGCGTGCAGGTTCTCGCCGTCACCCACGCGCCGCAGGTGGCGGCGCGTGCGGGAAAACATTTCCGCATCGCCAAGGATGCGATGGACAAAGGCAAGCGGGTGGCGACCTCGGTCGCGGCGCTGGACGAGGCCGAGCGGCAAGAAGAAATCGCGCGCATGCTGTCGGGCGCGAGCATCACGGCCGAAGCGCGCGCGGCGGCGGCAAGGTTGCTCGAAGGGGCAGGGTGACCGGGGCGCGGAAACCGCGATCCCGGCTCTTGCCGGCCGGAAGCCGGCGCTCCCGGCTAGACGCTGCGATGGTGCGAGCCTGAAGGCTCGCGGTCCGTCGTGTTTCCGCGCTAACTTTCGCGCATGGACCTTCTCACCGCCTTCGGCCTGTTCGCGGTTTCCGCGATGCTCGCGACCTATGCGCTGGAGGAGCGCAGCCCCTGGTTCACGCTCGCCTTCGCCTTCGCCTGCGCGCTCGGTTCGGCCTATGGATTCCTGCAGGGCGCCTGGCCATTCGGGCTGGTGGAAGCGGTGTGGGCGGGGGTGGCGGTCGCCAAGTGGCGGCGACGCCTCATGTAGTCTGTCATTCCCGCGAAAGCGGGAATCCAGGGACCGGCCGAGAATGCGTCTTGCTGATTCCCGCTTTCGCGGGGATGGCGCCTCGGGCTTCTTCTCCGCTCGCTGCGTCCGCGCTACATCTGAGCCATGAAATTCAAGCCCATCCATCAGCTCTCGCCCAAGGTCGCGCGCGCCGAACACACGCTGCTCGGCGCCGAGATCGCCGACCACGACCGGCGCTACTACCAGGACGACGCGCCGACGGTTTCCGACGCGGACTACGATGCTCTGCGCCGTCGCTATGAGGCGCTGGAAGCCGCCTTTCCCGAATTGCATGCGCCGGATTCGCTGACGAGGAAGGTCGGCGCCGCGCCCGCCTCGAAATTCGCCAAGGTGAAGCACGCCGTGCCGATGCTCTCGCTCGGCAATGTGTTTTCGGACGAGGAAGTCCATGAATTCGTGGCGCGTGTCCGGCGCTTTCTCGGATTGAAGGACGATGCGCCGCTTGCGTTCACCGCCGAGCCGAAGATCGACGGCCTGTCCTGTTCGCTGCGCTACGAGCGCGGCGAACTGGTTACGGCGGCGACGCGCGGCGACGGGTTCGAGGGCGAGGACGTGACCGCCAACGTGCGGACGATCGCGGAGGTTCCGCATCGGCTGAGGGGCGATGTTCCCGACGTGATCGAGGCGCGCGGCGAGGTCTACATGAATCGCTCGGACTTCGCGAAACTGAACAAGAAACAGGCCGAAGCGGGGAAAATGATCTACGCCAATCCGCGCAATTCGGCGGCGGGCTCGCTGCGCCAGATCGACGCCGGCGTGACGGCGCAACGGCCGCTGCGTTTCTTTGCTTACGCATGGGGCGAAATGTCAGCCATGCCCGCCAGGACGCAGCACGGCATGCTGGAATTTCTCCATCGCGCGGGGTTCGTCACCAACAAGCTGACAAAGCTCTGTCATTCCGCCGATGAGATGATCGCGCACTATCGCGCCATCGAGCAGCAGCGGTCTTCGCTCGGCTACGACATCGACGGCGTGGTCTACAAGGTCGACGATCTCTCGTATCAGGAACGCCTCGGCTTCGTGTCCCGCGCGCCAAGATGGGCGGTGGCGCACAAGTTTGCGGCGGAACGCGCGACGACCGTTTTGCGCGCCATCGACATTCAGGTCGGCCGCACCGGCGCGTTGACGCCGGTCGCACGGCTCGATCCCGTCACCGTCGGCGGCGTGGTCGTGCAGAACGCCACGCTGCACAATGCCGACGAGATCGCGCGCAAGGACATTCGGGTCGGCGACACAGTCGTCATCCAGCGCGCGGGCGACGTGATCCCGCAGGTGGTTGAAGTCGTCGTCGACAAGCGGCCGCATGGCGCGCGCAAGTACGAATTTCCCACCACATGCCCTGTCTGCGCTTCCGCCGTCGTGCAGGAGATGGACGAGAAGGGCGGCGAGGATGTCGTGCGCCGCTGCGCAGGCGGGCTGACGTGCCCGGCGCAGGCGGTCGAGCGGCTCAAGCATTTCTGCTCGCGTCTGGCGATGGATATCGAAGGGCTCGGCGACAAGCAGATCGAGCTGTTCTACGAGAAAGGCCTCATCAAGCAGCCTGCCGATATCTTCACGCTGCAGAGGCGCAGCGAGGCCGGCGAATTCGATCTCACGCAATGGGAAGGTTTCGGCGAGACGTCGGTGCGCAACCTTTTCGCGTCGATCGAGCAGCGCCGCCAGATCGCGCTCAATCGATTTATCTACGCGCTTGGCATCAGGCGCATCGGCGAAACGAATGCGCGGCGGCTGGCGCGGCATTTCGGGACGTTCGAGGCGTTGCGCGCCACAGCGAGCAAGGCGGAAGACGGCTCGGAAGCGCGTGAAGAGATCAACAATATCGACGGGGTCGGCGATGTCGTCGCCGAAGCGGTCGCCGACTTTTTTCGGGAAGAGCACAATGAAAAGGCGCTCGACGCGCTGCTGCGCGAGGCGACGCCGCAGGAGATGGAGGCCGTCGCCGCTGCGAGCCCGGTCGCCGGCAAGACGGTCGTCTTCACCGGCTCGCTCGAGCGCCTGACGCGCGACGAAGCGAAAGCGCAGGCCGACCGCTTCGGCGCGAAAGTCTCGGGGTCTGTTTCGAAGAAGACGGATCTCGTCGTCGCCGGGCCGGGCGCTGGCTCTAAACTAACCAAGGCGCAGGAACTCGGGATCGAGGTGATCTCGGAAGACGAGTGGTTCAGGCGCACGGGGCAGGGGTAGCCCCTTCCTCCTCCCTCTCCCCGTTTACGGGGAGAAGGGACAATGTTGCGGGTCATCCGATCTTCTTCGTCGCCGCCTTCAGCCACTTCCTTGCCGCAGCCGACACCTTCGCCTCCAGCTTCGCCCACACCGCCTTGTGATAGGCGTTCAGCCACGCGATTTCCTCGCGCGTCATCAGTTTCACGTCCACCAGCCCGGTGTCGATCGGCGCGAAGGTGATCGTCTCGAAGCCGAGCATTTTGCGTTCGGCACCGGCGATCTTTCTTTCTTCCACCACGACAAGATTCTCGATGCGGATGCCGTAGGCGCCTTCGCGGTAATAGCCGGGCTCGTTGGAAATGATCATGCCCGGCGCCAGCGCCACGCCGCCGAGTTTCGAGATGCGTTGCGGGCCTTCGTGGACGCTCAGGTAAGCGCCGACGCCGTGGCCCGTGCCATGGTCGAAGTCGGTTCCCGCTTCCCAGAGCGCGCGACGCGCGTAGGAATCGATCTGCGCGCCGGTCGTGCCCACGGGAAACACGGCGGTGGCGATGGCGATATGACCTTTCAGCACGCGCGTATATTTGTCGCGCATGTCGCCCTTCGGCGCGCCGACGATGGTCGTGCGCGTGATGTCGGTCGTGCCGTCGATATATTGCGCGCCGGAATCGACGAGATAGATCCCCTTGCCGATTTTCGCGTCGCTTCGCTCGGTCACGCGATAGTGCGGGAGCGCGGCGTGCGGGCCGAAAGCGGAGATCGTGCCGAAGGAAATTTCCTTCAGCTTGCCTGTCGCGCGCCTGAACGTTTCCAGCGCCTGCGCGGCGCTTGTTTCCGTCAGCTTGCCCTTGGGCGCCTCGGTCGAAAACCACGCCAGAAACTCGACCATTGCCGCAGCGTCGCGGATGTGCGCGGCGCGGGAGCCCTTGAGCTCGGCAGGGTTCTTCTTCGCTTTCATCAACGCCGTCGGGTCGCCGCCGACATCCGCCACGCCGCCGCCCGCGCGATAGAGCGCGACGAGTTTTTCGGGCGCAGTTGCTGCGTCGAACAACAGCTTCTTTTTCTCGTGCGCCAGATTTTCGAGGTCGGCGGCGAGCGTCGCGGGCTCGCGCACATCGGCAAGGTTTTCGAGCGCGTCACGCACGCTGTTCGAGAGCTTGGCGCCCTCGACATAGATTTTCGCGCGGCCTTCACGCGGAACCAGCGCCCACGACAGCGGCAGCGGCGTATGCGCGACATCGCCGCCGCGAATGTTGAAAGCCCAGGCGACCGCGTGCGGGTCGCTCAGCACGAGACCGTCAGCCTTGCCGAGCGCAGATGCGATGCGCGCAAGTTTTTTCGCCGCGCTTTCGCCCGCAAGCTTTTCGGGGTGCAGCACAACAGGCGCAGACGGCGCCGGCGGCCGGTCGCTCCAGATCGCGTCGATCGGATTGCTGTCGACGGCGACGAGCGTCGCGCCTGCTTCCTCGGCGGCCTTGCGCAGCGCTTCCACGGCGGCGGGCGTGTGCAGCCACGGATCGTAGCCGATGGCCGCGCCCTTCGGCGCCTCGCGCGCCAGCCAGCGGGACGGCGGATCGGAGACGAGATCGCGTATGGAAAAGAGATTGCCGTCGACCTGTTCGCGCGCCTGGATTGTGTAGCGGCCGTCGACGAAGACGGCGGCCTTGTCGGCCAGCACGACGGCCGCGCCGGCCGAGCCGGTGAAGCCCGCGAGCCAGGCGAGCCGCTCTGCGCCCGGCGGCACATATTCGTTCTGGTGTTCGTCGGCGCGCGGAACGACGAATCCGGCAAGCCCGCGCGCCTTCAGTTCGGCGCGCAATGCGGCGACGCGCGGCGCGGCAAGGGTGGGGTCCGCCGTCTCGACGAAGGACTGGAAATGCGATTCGAATGGCGGGATTTTCATGCGCAAAGCCTAGAGATATCTGCGGAAAACTCAATTTGAGGGCGGCTCACACGATGTCGCGCGCGTAAGCCAGCCATGCGGATTGTGCAGTGCAACATCAATAGTTCTGACATGATTGCTGACCTATATTGAGCGCAACGGCGACAAGCCGAGTCGGGTGGAACGTCAGGGGCTCTCTCGAACGAAGGAGCCGAACCATGGCGACGATGATCATTCCCTCCAAGGCCTATGGCGCGCGCGCCAAGCGCTCGCAGCCCCGCGGCCTTCTGACGCGTATTTTCGACGCGCTGCGTACGGCGCGCCAGCACGAAGCCGATGCGATCGTGGCCAGCCACATGGCGGGGCGCTGGACCGATTCCGTCGAGCGCGAAATCAACGAGAAGCTGGCCAATTCGCAGATGCACCGGCTGTTCTGAGCCGGCCTATTCCGCGTCCATGTCGTGAAGAGGTCGGGCGGCGGCGCCGCCCGACTTGAGGACCAGCGTCGCCCAGCCGTCGAGATCGGAGCGGGCGACGAGCGCGAAGCCCTGCGCCGCATAGGCCGTGAGCACGCCCGCGACATCGCGCGCGAGCAGGCCTGAGAGCACGAGTTCGGCGTCATGCGCCGCAACTGCCGCGATCTGCGGCGCCAGCAGGCGCAGCGGTTTTGCCAGAATATTCGCAAAGATGAGATCGTAGGGCGCGCCCTGCCTGAGCGCTGGATGCATCGTCCCACGCGCCGTCACCGGCTTCACCCAGGGCGATGCGCCATTGAGCCGTGCGTTGGCCGCGGCGGCCTCGGTGGAAACGGGGTCGATGTCGCCTGCCGCCACCGACTTGCGCCACAGGCGTGCGGCGGCGATGGCGAGCACGCCGGTGCCTGTGCCGATATCGAGAATGCGATTGGGCCGGCGGCGCTTCGAGATGGCGTCCAGCGCCTTGAGGCAGCCGAGGGTGGTGCCGTGGTGGCCCGTGCCGAAGGCCAGCGCGGCCTCGATCTCCAGCCCGATATCATTCGCCTGCGGCGCGCCGCGGTCGTGCGAGCCGTGCACGAGAAAGCGTCCCGCGCGCACGGGCGCCAGCCCCTCCAGCGAGGCCGCGACCCAGTCCTGCTCGCTGACGCGGCCGAACACGAGGCCTTGCGCCGCAGCATCGCCCGCCACAGTGCGCACGAGATCGCGGATCATCTCCTCGTCCGGCTCCGGGCCGAAATAGACTTCGGCCACCCATTCCTCGCTCTTCCAGCTGTCGGTCGAGGGCGTTTTCTCAAAGGCGGCGGCGGCGGTTTCGGTGGGATCGAAGGTCTCGACGATCAGATCGGCGACGAGGCGCGCGGTCGTCTCGTCGGTCTCGAGCCGCATGACGAAGGCGGCGCCGTTGGGGGGAAGTCCTTCCAGCATGGCGCGCGCTTAGCATGGCGCGCCAGCGGAGTCATGGGCGGACGTGCTAGAATGGCCGCATGATCCGCATTCTGGTCGCGCTCTGTCTCCTGATGTCGCCAGCCGCGCTGCGCGCGGAGGATATGGCGCCCGGCCTGCCGTCCAACGCGGACGCGCAGGCTATTCCGGGGCCCGCGACGCCGACCGGCGTTGAGGCCGAGCGCCGGAGCGTGCAGGCGTGGGGCCGCGACAATCCCGACTGCGCCGAATGGAGCGACGCTTGCGTCGCCTGCACGAAAGAGGGCTGCTCGACGCCGGGCGTCGCCTGCGCGCCGCAGGAGACGGTCTGCCGGCGCAAGTGAGCGGTCTACGCGGCGCAGAGCGATATGGACTTTCGGCGCCAATGGTGTGGTTCGGGACGGCGGCTTCGCCGCCTCCTCACCATGAGGTTTCTGTATTCAGGACAATGTTGCCCTCACGCGGAGGAGCCGCTGCAAGCGGCGCCTCGAAGCGCGTGGGCTGGCCGCGATTTTGTCAGCAGCTTGAAGCGCGCACCGCGCTGAACTCATGCGCGAGATAGAGGCGCGCGAATTCCGGCACGTTGAGCCTGTCGACGTCGGCCATCGAGCGCACGATGCGCATGCCGGCGAGTTCCGGCTCTTTTTCGCGCGCGAGAAACGTCTCCACCTCGGCCGCGATCTCGTCCGCACTTCTGCTCAGCCGCACTGGGCGCATGCAGGCGACGCGGCCGGCGTAGCGAACGATGGTCCAGACGGGATCGATTTCGCCATCGTCGAACACCAGTCCCGTCTCCTCGCGCAATTCGCGGCGCACGGAACCCGCGAGATCGACGGTGTCGCCCACCACGTCGTCGCGGTCGGGCGTGCCTGCAGGAAAGTAGGACATGCCGGCGCTCGCCGTATGCGCGCCCATCTCGCCGAGCAGGAAGGCGTCGTCGGCCGAACGCAGCGCGGCCATGGCGAAGCCGTTGAAGACGCGGCCGCCGGGAAAACCGAAATCGCGATAGGCGAGGAAGGCGGAAAACGCCGTCTCGAAATAGCGCGAGCGCAGGAGGCCGCCGTTGTCAGGCGTGTAGTCCAGCGCATGGCCGAGCAGCACGCGGCCGTCGAACATGGCGGGCTTTTTCGCCACCGCCTGCGCCCAATGCGCGGCAATGTCGCCGGCGCGGTCCCGCGCGAAATCCCAGTCGAAGGGCGCAAGGCGCGCGTCTATCCGCGCCACGCGAAAGATCTGCGGCAGGTCGTTCACAGCGCCAGCGTCCCTTCGCTCATGCGCACGGCATGGCCCCCGATGGTGGCGGCGACGAGCGCGCCGTTGGCCACGCTCATACCGAGTGTGATGAGCGAAGGGCGGCCCATTTCAAAACCCTGTTCGATGACGAGCGCGTGTTCGCCGTCCTCCGGCTTTTCGAAAGCATGGGCGACGCCCGCGAATGCGGCGGCTGCCGCGCCTGTGGCGGGGTCTTCGAGGCCAGGCATCAGCGCGCTGAACATGCGCGCGTGAACGGCGCTGGCGGCGTCGACCGTCTCGCGCGTGTAGAGATAGACGCCGCGCCCGCCCGCACACGCCGGCGTCAGCTTCTGCGCGTCGGGTTTGGCGCGCGCGATGGCGTCGAGGCTGGCGACGGGCACGAAGCAGAAGGGCGTGCCCGCGGAATAGACCGTGGCGCGGTGGCCGTCGAAACCGATGTCCTGTTCATCGAGCGCCAGCGCGTCGGCGAGCGTGCGCGGATCGGCCTCGCCGAGCTTTTCGGGCAGGCGCGGCAGTTGAAAATAGGCGAAGGAGGCGCCGCGTTTCTCGAGCCGCACGGTGCAATGCACGTCGCCGACCTCTTCCTCCAGCACGACCGCCAGATCGCGTCCGCCGGCCAGTTCCGGCGCACGCAGCCAGGCCAGCAGCACGGCGCTGCCGACCGTCGGGTGGCCGGCGAACGGCAATTCCATGGCCGGCGTGAAGATGCGCAGGCGCGCGGTGTTGACAGGATTGCGCGCGGTCAGGACGAAGACCGTCTCCGACAGGTTGAACTCACGCGCGATCTGCTGCATGCGCGCGCCGTCGAGGCCTTCGGCGTCGATGACGACGGCGAGCGGATTGCCCGACAGCGCCTCCTTGGAGAATACGTCGAGCGTGAAGAATCGGCGGGCCATTCTGCTATCATAGCGCAGGCGCGCGCGGCGCGCGCAGCGAGGAGCGCGAAATGGGGCGCATGGCGATGGTCGGCTTTCTCTGCGCGCTCGGCGGCGCAGCATCGGCCTGCGACGCCGACAAGGCGGGGTTCGCCGTCGGCGCGCCATTCTCGCCGGAACTCGCCGAGCGCGCCCGCGTCGCGGCCGGCGCGGCCAAACTGCGCCGGATGATCAAGGGCTACGCCTATACGATGGAATTCATGGGCGAACGCCTCAACCTGCATACGGATGAAGCGGGCCGGATTTTCAGAGCGTCCTGCGGCTGAAGCTTCAGCCGAACATCTTCTGCACGAGATCGACCAGATCCTCGCCCGCCGCATCGACGGCGATTTTCGGCCTGCTCTCGCCCTTGCCCGGCCCCTTCTCGTCGGGCCGAGCGACAAAGCCCGTCTGCAGGCCGCAGGCCTTGGCGGCGGCGAGATCGTCGGAATGCGCGGCGACCATCATGCAATCGCCCGGCGCGAGATCGAAAGCGGCGCAGGCCGACAGATAGACCTCGGGCTTGGGCTTGTAGTCGCGCGAAAATTCCGCGCCGAGGATCGCGTCCCAATGGAAGGTGTTGCGCCGCGCGAGCGCGGCCATCAGCGAGACGTTGCCGTTGGAGACGGGCGCAACGAGGCCGTGCTGTCTCAAAAGCGCAATGCCGCGCGAGGAATCCGGCCACGCATCGAGCTTGTGCCAGGCGAGGATCAGCGCCCGCTTCGTTTCGGCGGAAATGTCCGCCAGTCCGAAGTCGCCGAGAATGCGTTCGAGGTTGCGGGCGTGCACGACGTCCAGTTTCGCGAAAGGCTGACGGCCTGAGCGGATTTCCTCCATGCCCGCCTGATATTGCCCGCGCCAGGCGTCGGCGAAGGCGGTCCAGATGAGGTCGTGGCCGAGCGGATGGAGGATTTCCCGCGCCTCGCGCGCGACGCCTCCGCGCCAGTCGACGATCGTGCCGAAAATGTCGAAGAAAAAGGCTTTCGCGCCCATGCGGTCCTCCGCTTATTCTGGCGCGACTATGCGCCACGCCGGCGCGGCCAAGCAATGCGGAAGTTCGACGTGACGAAAAAGGACGTGGTGTTCGACCTCGGCAATGTGCTGCTGCGCTGGGATCCGCGCCACCTCTACCGCAAGGTGTTTTCCGACGGGGCGCGGATGGAGCGCTTTCTGTCGAGCGCCTGCTCGCACGAGTGGATTCATTCCATCGACGGCTGCCACGATTTTTCCGAACCCGTAGCGGCGCGCGCGAAAGCGTTTCCGGAATTCGCGAAGGAGCTGGCGCTGTTCGACACGCGCTGGCTCGAGATGCTCGACGGCGCGATGGAAGAAAACCTTGCCATCATGCGCGCGCTGAAGGCGCAGGGGCGGCCAGTCTACGGGCTCACCAATTATCCCGCGCAGAAATTTGAAGCCACGCGCGCGATCCATCCCTTTCTCGACGAATTCGACGCGATCGTCGTGTCGGGCCGCGAGGGCGTGACGAAGCCCGATCCGCGCATCTACGAAATACTTTTCGATCGCGCAGGTCGCGCGCCGCGCGAGCTGGTGTTCGTGGATGACATTGCGCGCAACATTGCAGCGGCCGAGACGCTCGGCATGGCGGGTGTTCTGTATGAGCCGGGGATCGATCTGGCGACGGAGTTGAGCAGGGCGGGAGCGCTGTGAACGGACCGCGAGACCGACGGCTCGCGGTCCGAGCGCTATGTCGCGGCTGCCGCAATCCAATCCGGTCTGTAGCGCGTCAGCCGACGCGTAGCTGCCGAAGCATTCGATTCTACACCACCGCCGCCAGCCGGCAGGCCTGATCGATCGCGCGCTTGGCGTCGAGTTCGGCGGCTTCGTAGGCGCCGCCGACGATCGCCGACTTCACGCCGCGCGCCTGCAGATCGTCGTAGAGCCTGCGCATAGATGTCTGACCGGCGCAGACGACAATCGTGTCGACGTCGAACAGGCGCGGCTCGCCGTTGACGCGCGTGTGCAGGCCTTCGTCGTCGATCTTCAGATAGTCGACGCCGCCGACCATCTGCACGTTGCGCCGCTGAAGGCTGATGCGATGCGTCCAGCCGGTCGTGCGGCCGAGGTTGCGGCCGAGCGCGTCGGCCTTGCGCTGCATCAGAATGATTTCGCGGCCCGAGGTTTCCACATGCGGCTCGACGCCGGTGACGCCGCCGCGCGGATGGTTCCTGAAGTCGATGCCCCATTCGCGCGCGAACACGTTCACGTCGAGCGCGGCGGACACGCCGGCGTGGCTGACGAGTTCGGCGACGTCGAAGCCGATGCCGCCCGCGCCCATGATCGCAACGCGTTTGCCGATCGGCTTCTTGCCGAGAATCGCGTCCATGTAGCCGACGACCTTCGGATGGTCGATGCCCGGAATGTCGGGCGTGCGCGGCTCGATGCCTGTCGCCACGATCACCTCGTCGAAACCCGCCAGCGCGTCGGCGTCGACGCGGGTGTTGAGGCGCAGGTCGACGCCGCGCAGCGCGATCATGCGGCGGAAATAGCGGATCGTTTCGTCGAATTCTTCCTTGCCGGGAATCTTTCGCGCGAGATTGAACTGGCCGCCGATGTCGTCGTTGGCCTCGAATAGTGTCACTTTGTGGCCGCGCTCGGCCGCCGTGATCGAGAAGGCCAGCCCCGCCGGTCCCGCGCCGACGACCGCGATCTTCTTGGGCAGATTGGTCGGCAGATAATTCAGCTCGGTCTCGTGGCAGGCGCGCGGATTGACGAGGCAGCTTACCAGACGGCCCGTGAACGTATGATCGAGGCAGGCCTGATTGCAGGCGATGCAGGTGTTGATCTCATCCTCGCGGCCTTCCGCCGCCTTGCGCACGAGTTCGGCGTCGGCGAGCATCGGCCGCGCCATGGAGACGATGTCGCCGTCGCCGCGCACGAGGACGTCCTCGGCCACCTGTGGCATGTTGATGCGGTTCGACGTGATCATGGGCACGCCGAGTTCCTTGCGCAGTCGGCCCGTCACCTGGGTGAAGGCCGCGCGCGGCACCATGGTGGCGATCGTCGGCACCAGCGCCTCGTGCCAGCAGAAATGGGTGGAGACGATGTTGACGCCTTCCGCCACGATCGCCTTGCCGAGGGCGACGACTTCCTCCCAGGCGAGCCCGCCCTGCAGCATGTCCATTGCGGAAATGCGGAAGACGAAGATGAAGTTCGGGCCGACCGCCGCGCGCACGCGCTTCACGATCTCGACGGGAAAACGCATCCGGTTCTCGAACGAGCCGCCCCATTTGTCGGTGCGGCGGTTGGTCTTCTCCACGAGGAAGGTCGAGATCAGGTAGCCGGCCGAGCCGATGATCTCGACGCCGTCATAGCCCGCGTCCTGCGCGAGTTTCGCGCAATTGGCGAAATCGGCGATCTGCTTTTCGATGCCCTCTTCGGTCAGCGCATTCGGCGTGTAGGCGGCGATGCGCGAGCGCACGGCCGACGGCGCGACGCAATCGGGCGTGCGCGCCAGCGGGCCGGAATGGAGAATTTGCAGAACGATCTTCACGTCGGGGTCCGCGGCGTGCACCATATCGGTGATGACGCGATGCTGGGCGGCTTCCTCCGGCGTGGACAATTTCACGCCCTTGCCGCTCGCCTCGTAGTTCGGCGGAATGCCGCCGGTGATGATCATGCCGACGCCGTTTCTCGCGCGCTCGGCGAAAAAAACGGCCTGCTTCTCGAAGCCGCCTTCCGCCTCCTCGAGCCCGGTGTGCATCGAGCCCATCAGCGCGCGATTCTTGAGCTTCGTGAAGCCGAGATCGAGTGGGCTGAACAGTTTGGGATAGCGGGGATGGGCGGGCATGGCTTCCTCCGGCGGGCGCTCTTGCGAGGCTCGATTTAATTAAGCGATTAATTTATTAATTTAGAACGATTGTCAACGGCGGCGCGCGCCGCGGCTTCAAAACCACCGCATCAGCAGCGGCACGATCAGCGAGGTGGCGAGGCCGTTGAGGCCCATCGCGATTCCGGCGAAGGCTCCCGCGACCTCGTCGACGACGAAGGCGCGCGCCGTGCCAATGCCATGCGAGGCGAGCCCCACCGCAAATCCTCGCGCTGCGTAATCCTTGATGCGCAGCGCGTTCATCAGCGGCGTGACGATGATGGCGCCCAGAATGCCGGTCGTGATGACGAGAACGGCGGTGAGCGCGGGGACGCCGCCGAGATTTTCGGAGACGGCCATGGCGATGCCCGCCGTCACGGATTTCGGCGCGAGCGAGACGAGAACCTGGCGCGGCGCGCCGAGAGCGGCGGCGATGGCGACTGCCGAGACGCAGGCGACGACCGCGCCCGCGATCAGCGCGGCGGCCATCGGCAGCAGATTGGCCATGACCAGCGCGCGGTGGCGCACGAGCGGCACGGCGATGGCGACGGTGGCGGGGCCGAGCAGGAAATGCACGAATTGCGCGCCCTCGAAATAGGTCTGGTAGGGCGCGCCGGTGGCGACGAGGATCGCGCCCATCAGCGCAATCGAAATGAGCACGGGATTGACGAGCGGATTTCTGTTTGCGGCGCGCGCGCAAAAATCGGCGAACAGCCAGACGATCAGCGTCAGGGTCAGCCACAGCAGCGGCGAGGCGGAGAGATAGACCCAGATGGCGAAGGGATTGCTCATGCGTCCTCGCCTCTCTTGCCGGTCAGCTTCTTCACGAACAGGAAAACGTAGACGGTGACGACGAGCGTCAGCACGGTCGAGCCGACGAGCGCGGCGGCGAGCGCAAGGCCATTGGCGCCGACAATTGGCAATTGCTGCACCACGCCGACGCCAGCCGGCACGAACAAAAGGCCGAGCGAACCGAGCAGAGCGGTCGCCGTGCGACCGAGTTCGGTGGATTCGATATTAGAGGGGTCCGCGCCGGTCATGCGGGCGTGGACGAGTACGCCGAGGGCGAGAAGCGCGAGGCCGATGACGGGGCCGGGGATGGGCAGCCCAATCGCACGGGCGAGAATTTCGCCTGTCAGTTGGCAGGCGAGAAGGAGAGCGAGGGCGCGGATCATGGGCGCATTGTGAGCGCGGCGCGCGCGCAGGCAAGACGCAATGTTGGGCGCGCGCTTCTCCCTCTCCCCGCCTGCGTGGAGAGGGTCGGGGAGAGGGGGCAAACGACTGGTATGAACGCTGCGGCCCGGCCCCTCATCCGGCCTTCGGCCACCTTCTCCCCGTTCTACGGGGAGAAGGGAACAACGCCCAGCAGTGCGTCAGGCCAACGGCTCGATCCGCACCCGCAACCCGTCCTTTGGCTGTGGGATGGGCCACAGCTTCCAGTCCGGCGCATATCCCGGCGCGACCGTGACGCGCGATGTCGACAGAAAACGATGCGCGAAGCATTTGGCCTGCATGTAGGCGAAGTTGAGCCCCAGGCACATGTGCGCGCCGCCGCCGAAGGGCACGAAGGCGAATTTGTGCCGGTTGCGCATCGCCTCGTTGGAGAAGCGCAGCGGATCGAATTTCTCCGGCTCGATCCAGATGTCGGCCATGTTGTGCGTGTAAACGGGATTGACGCTGACGCGCGTGCCGGCGGGCAGCTTGAAGCCGGCGAATTCCGTGTCGCGCACAGCGCAGCGCGGCATCGATGGCACCGGGGGAATAATGCGCAGCGCTTCCTTGAAGGCCATTTCCGTCAGCGGCAAATCGTCGAGCCGCTCGTAAGGAAGCGGCTCGCCCTTGGCGAGCCCGAGGCTCGCGATTTCCTCGCGCAATTTCTGCTGCCAGTCGGGATTGCTGGCGAGGAACCACACGAAGGAGGTAAAGGACGAGGTCAGCGTGTCGTGCGCGGCCATCATGAGAAAACTCATGTGGTCGATGATTTCCTGACGCGTCAGCAGCGAGCCGTCGTCGGTCGTGGCCTTGCAGAGGTGGCTGAAAAGGTCTTCGCCGCCGCCGTTGCGACGCGCGTCGATCTGGCCGCCGAAATAGTCGATCATGAACTGGCGGCCTGCGACTCCCTTCGCCATCTGCGTGAAGGGCAGTGGCTTGCGGATGACGGAGACGGCGGCGGCGACCATGTCGACAAAGGCGCGTTTCACGTCCGCGACATTGGCGCCGATGTTTTCCCCGAGAAAGGAGACAGCCGCGAGATCGAGCGTCAGTTGCTTGACGGCGGGATAGAACAGCATGTCCGGCCCGCGCGCGCGCCAGCCCGCAAGGCCCTCGACGATGCCGCGGTCGAGGCTCGCCAGATAGGACTTCATCGGGCCGGACTTGAAGGCGACAGACAGCGCCTTGCGGTGCAGCCGATGCTCGTCGAAATCGAGCAGCATCAGGCCGCGCGGAAACAGGCGGCCGAGGATGAGCCCCCACCCGTGCGTCGACGAGAAATTCCTGGCCTGATCGAACAGGACGAACTCGTTCGCCTCCGGCCCCAGCAGCGTGACGCTGCGGCCGCCGAAAGCGCGCGTGCGGAACACGGGGCCGTATTTTTCGGCCAGCCGCTCCGTCTCGCCCTTGGGGTCGGCGAGCAATTGCAGGGTGGAGCCGAGCACGGGCCAGCCTTCCGTGCCGGGAATGTGCGTGAGCGCGGAGAGCGGCGGCTCGGGGATGTAGGCAGTCGGTTGCGGATACGACGTCTCGAGCGCGATCGACGACATGACTCTCTCCGGACTTTCCTCGCGGGCGGTTGGCCGCCGGTCGTTCTGTTGCGAACCACGCTAAGGTCCGGCGCGCCGCCCGGCAAGCGCACAAGCCCGGCTCTGGCTGTCTCGTTGCGCGCGTGCGAGTGTCGCGGCGGATGCAAGGGGGATCTGGCATGAAGAGGTCGAACTGTCTGCTTTTGGGGGCGCTGAGCGCGGCGCTGCTCGCGGGCGCGCCCGCGCTCGCGCAAAAGCCGGGCGCGACGTTCGACAGGCCGGCGTCGACGAAGAGATTGCAGGCGAAACCGGATTCGCCGCAGACGATCTGCACGATCTACGCCGACGCCATGGTGCGCGAGACGCAGGACGGGCCGAGCTCGGAAAACGCGCTTCTCGTGCGCGGCGCGAATGGCGCTTGCGCGGCCAAGGCGCCCGCCAGCGCGATCGGGATGGAGACGGAGGGGATCGCGCTCGTCGGCCGCAAGGGCGACTATCTCGTCTTCTCCGCGATTGACCCGCACGGCGCGACGGACTTTTCCGTTATCGACGCGCGCACCGGCAAGGTGGTGCTGAAGGACGCGACTTACGGCTCGCCCGAGTTCCGGTCGGCGAATGCCGCGGGCGACGTGGTTACGCTCGCCTATCGGCGCGGAATCAACGCGCCGTGCTCGCTGCTCCAGAGCGGGGCGCGATGCTGGGGCAGTCTGGTCGACGACGGAAAAATTCCAGAGTCTCTCGCGCGGCCCGCGCCGGCGCCGGCCTTGTGCGCGGCGTCCTACAAGCGGGCGAAATCGCCCAAGGACAATTCCAGCATCGTCGCCTTCGACGTCGAAACGACGATCGATGGCGCGGGGAAAGTCACGACGCTTTCCAAGGGCGCGGCGATCTGCGACCCGCTGCCCTGACAGCCGGCGCGCAAAAAGGCCGCGCCGGTCGTCAGGCGAAGGCGGGCGTCAGCCCGCCATCTTCTCCCAGAGATGGCGCACCAGCATTCCCGCGCGTTTCTCGATGGCCTCTGCGGCGGCGAGCGCCAGGTCCTCGCGATAGCGGCCGGCGATGAGCTGCACGCCGATGGGCCGGCCCTTGTGGATCGAGACCGGCACGACCGCGCCCGGCAGGCCGAGCACGTTGATGGCGGAGATGAAGCGCAACTCGTTCTTGAAGAAATCGAGCACGCGGTCCTCGCTTACCGTGTCCTCGCGAGGGCCGGGCGTCGGCTGCACGGTCGTCGGCGCGAGAATGACGGGATAATCCTCGAAGAACATCTGCCAGCGGCGGATGTGCGCGTTGCGCTCGGCGGTCGCGCGCATGAAGCCTTCGCGGTCGAGAATGTTGGCGCCCTTGCGCATGCCCTTCCAGGCGATCTTGAAGTCGTCGGAGGTGACGGCCATCATGCCGGCTTCCTGCAGCGCGACGACTTCGGTCGTCAATACGTCGGCCCAGGTGCGCCAGACGCCGTCGATGTCGGGAACCTCGACTTCCTCCACGCGATAGCCCGACTTCTGCAGATCGTCGGCGGCCTGCGTCAGCGCCGCGCGCACGGAGACGTCGACCTTCATGTCGGAAGGGATTTTGGCGAGCGCGACCTTGATCGGGCCTTTCGGCTTCGGGCCCTCCAAGGGCGCCGGCACCCACCAGGGATCGCGCGGGTCGCGCTGGCTCATGATCGCGAGCGCGAGGCGCGCGTCGGCAACCGAGCGCGTCAGCGGGCCCTGCGCCGACATGAGATGGGCGAGCATCGGCCGTTCGGCGGGCGCGCTTTCGTTATAGGCGGGGATGCGCCCTTGCGTCGGCTTGATGGTGACGATGCCGTTGCAATGGGCCGGCCAGCGCAGTGAGCCGCCGATGTCGTTGCCGTGGCCGATCGTTCCGATGCCCGCCGCAACCGCCGACCCCGCGCCGCCCGACGAGCCGCCGCAGGTGATCGCTTCGTCCCACGGGTTGAGCGTGAGCCCGTGCAGCGGATTGTCGGTGAAGGCGCGGAAGGAGAATTCCGGCGTGTTGGTGAGGCCGAGCACGATGGCGCCGGCCTTTTTCAGGTTGCGCACGACGGGCGAGTCGGAGGGCGCGATCTGGCCGAGCAGCGCCTTCACGCCGTTGGGGTTGGGATAGCCCTGATAGTCGACATTCTCCTTGATGGTGATCGGCACGCCGTGCAGCGGGCCAAGCTCTGCGCCCTTGGCGCGGGCGCGGTCGGCGGCCCTGGCGGCCTTCAGCGCATCGTCGGAGAAGTCGAACACCACCGCGTTCAGCCTCGGATTGACCGCGGCCATGCGCTCGACATGCGCCTTTGTCACTTCCTCGGCGGAAACGGCGCCGGAGCGGATGGCGGCGGCCGTCTGGATGGCCGTCCATTGCCAGATCGGCGCGCTCGGGATGCGGGCCTTCCTTGCGGCGGGCTTGCTTGCGGCCTTCTTTGCAGGCGCGGATTTTTTCGAAGCCGACTTGGCGACGGGAGCTTTGGCGGCGGCTTTCGCGGATATTGCCTTCGTCGCCTTTTTGGACGTCTCGCCCGCCGTCTTGTTTCGCGTGGCCTTCTTCGCTGCGAGCTTCTTCGACGACGCTTTCGTCGACGATGCTTTCTTCGACGATGCCTTCTTGGCGGGTGATTTCTTGCTTGACGATTTCTTGGCCACTTGCTTCGCTCCCATGGCGGGTATGCGCGAATGGTAAGGCGGCAAGGGCCGGAGAGTCGAGATCGGCCGCCTTGAAAATGCGCAGGCGATGTCGTCGTCTCGGCCATCCCGTTCGCTGGCGCAGGACGTTCAATCTGGCGCGAAAGCCGCTATTGATGTCGCGAGTAGCGCAATGCCAACTGCGGCTGTGACCCTTCGCTTACCAAGCGAGCGCCGTGCGATAGCTTTCAATCGATTGAAACGCAGTCCACGGATTTTCCACGTGATATGGTCAATCTAGCGAGAAGCATTTTCCGCAGGAAAACTCATCCTCACCCCCGCTGCACAAAACTCTCCAGCACCATCTTCCGGCCGGCCTTGTCGAAATCGACCGTCAGCTTGTTGCCGTCGACGGCGTGGATGGAGCCGGGGCCGAACTTCACGTGGAATACGCGTTGGCCGCGCTGCATTGCTGACGTCGCGGAGGACTTGGCGACCAGTTCGCCTTCGATGGTCAGCGGCCCGCGTCGTGCGTTCTGGCTCTGCGCACGGCCTGCGCCGAACGGGGATTGCGCGCGCTCGCCGAAGCCGCCGCCGCCCTTCGTTTCGTTTGCCCGACTTTGCGCGCGCTTCCAGCCGGGCGTCGAATAGGTGGAGCCATACGTGTCCATGTTCTCGAAGCGCGAGAGCGCGTAGCCGCCGTATTGCGAGGCGTTGGGCGCCTCGATGACGTCGACGTGCTTGTTCGGCAGGTCGTCGAGAAAGCGCGAGGGGATGGTGGATTGCCACAGGCCGTGGATGCGGCGGTTGGTGGCGAAATAGAGCTTGGCGCGGCGCTTGGCGCGGGTGATGCCGACGTAAGCGAGGCGTCGCTCTTCCTCGAGTCCCGCGCGGCCGCTTTCGTCGAGCGAACGCTGGTGCGGAAACAGGCCTTCCTCCCAGCCCGGCAAATAGACCGTCTCGAATTCGAGGCCCTTGGCGCCGTGCAGCGTCATGATCGAGACGCGCTCGCCGGCCGACGCCTCGTCCTTCTCCATCACGAGCGAGATGTGCTCGAGGAAGGCGGCGAGGTCGGGAAACTCCTCCATGCCGCGCACGAACTCTTTCAAGTTTTCCAGACGGCCGGCGGCCTCCGCCGTGCGGTCGGCGCGCCACATGTCGACATAGCCGGATTCTTCCAGAATGGTTTCGGCCAGTTCATTGTGCGGCTTCTGGTCGATCAGCGAAGCCCAGCGCGCAAAATCCATCATCAGGTTGCGCAGCGCCGTGCGGGGCTTGGGTTTCAGCTCTTCCGTCTCGACCATGGTCGCGGCGGCGCGCATCAGGGGAACGCTCGCCGCGCGCGCGTGATCGTGCAGGAGTTGCAGCGTGGCGTCGCCGAGGCCGCGTTTCGGGGTATTGACGATTCGTTCGAAGGCGAGGTCGTCGGCGGGCTGGGCGACGCAGCGCAGATAGGCGAGCGCGTCGCGGATTTCGGCGCGCTCGTAGAAGCGCGGGCCGCCGATCACGCGATAGGGCAGGCCGAGCGTGATGAAGCGTTCTTCGAATTCGCGCATCTGGAAGGAGGCGCGCACGAGGATTGCGATTTCGTCGAGCCGATGCCCCTTGCGCTGCAATTGCTCGATATCCTCGCCGATGGCGCGGGCTTCCTCTTCCGAATCCCACACGCCGCACACGCTCGGCTTCTCGCCATCGTCGCCGTCGGTGAACAGCGTCTTGCCGAGGCGATCCTTGTTGTGGGCGATGAGGCCGGCCGCGGCGGCCAGAATATGCCCGGTCGAGCGGTAGTTGCGCTCGAGACGAATGACTTTCGCGCCGGGAAAATCTTTTTCAAACCGCAGGATGTTGTCGACGTCGGCGCCGCGCCAGCCGTAGATGGACTGGTCGTCGTCGCCGACGCAGCAGACGTTGTCTCTGCCCTGCGCGATCATCCGCAGCCAGAGATACTGGACGGTGTTGGTGTCCTGATATTCGTCGACGAGAATGTATCGGAAGCGTTCCTGCCAGCCGCGCAGCACGTCCGGGTTTTCGCGGAACAGCCGCAGCGTTTCCAGCAGCAGGTCGCCGAAATCGGCGGCGTTCAGCGTCTTGAGCCGCTCCTGATAGGCCGCATAGAGTTTCGCGCCCTTGCCGTTGGCGAAGCTTTCGCCCTCGCCGGCGGGAACCTTGTCGGGCGTCAGGCCGCGGTTCTTCCAGGCGTCGATCTGCCAGGCCAGCGTGCGGGCGGGCCAGCGCTTGTCGTCGATATTCTCGGCCTGGATGATCTGCTTCAAGAGCCGGATCTGGTCGTCGGTGTCGAGGATGGTGAAGTTGGACTTCAGGCCGACCAGCTCCGCGTGACGGCGCAGGATCTTCGTCGAGATCGCGTGGAACGTGCCGAGCCAGGGCATGCCCTCGGCCACGGGGCCGGCCAGCGCGCCGACGCGCTCCTTCATCTCGCGGGCGGCCTTGTTGGTGAAGGTGACGGCCAGAATCTGGGAAGGCCGCGCCTTGCCGAGCGCGAGAATGTGGGCGATTCGGGTGGTCAGAACCCGGGTCTTGCCGGTGCCCGCGCCGGCCAGCACGAGAACGGCGCCGTCGATGGATTCGACCGCCGCCCGCTGCTCCGGGTTGAGCGTCGTCAGCCAAGGGGCCGCGCGCGAGGCCAACGCCCGCTCGCGAACGCCGCCCGGGGCGGGCGCGTCGTCGAGGGGGGCGGGGTCTTGCGGCCAATCGTCATCCGGCTGCGAAGCTTGCGGCAATCTCGGGTTTTCCTCGGGCGATTCGGGATGGAGCCAATGTGGGGCGCAAGGGCGGCTTTGTCACGGGCGGCGGGCCGCTCGCCTTTGCAATCCGGGCCGCCCGATCTATATCTTGCCGCAAATCGGTCAGACCCGTCCGGCATACGGGCGGGCGGCGCAATTTCGCCTCGGCGACGCGAAGAGACGATCGGCGTATATGGCTGCCAGCAACGAGACGGCTAACAAGACCAGTGCGCTTTCGCCGCGCCGGCTGCTGCAATGGGCGGCGAGCCCCGCCGTGCTCGATTTCATCGGGCGCGACCGGGCGGACGCGGTGGCCTCGTTCGTCAACAACAATCTGATCCTGAAACTGCGCCAGCGCCGCGCTTACGCCCAGTCCAAGGCGCAGGACGAGGCGGCGCAGGCCTATCTCAAGACGCATTTCTGCCGCCGTCCCTTCAACACGATGGAGACGACGCACACCGGCCTCGTCTTCGCCTGCTGCCCGGTCTACCTGCCGACGCCGATCGGCCGGCTGGACGAGGACCACCAGGATGTCTGGCATTCGGACATCGCCAACAAGATCCGGGATTCGATCATCGACGGGTCGTATTCGTACTGTGATCACGTCAATTGCCCGTTCATCGCCGGCCGCCAGCTCGAACCGCGCGATACAGACGAGGCGCGGGAGTTCATCGAGCATCACCAGAAGGGCCGTGCGGTGAAGCCGCCGCCGCTGCAGGTCGTGCTCTCCCACGACAAGTCCTGCAACCTGGCCTGTCCCTCCTGCCGGTCGGGCATCTATGTCGCCAACAAGGCGCGGCAGGCCAAGCTCGACGATCTCACCGAGAAATCGCTGCTGCCGATGCTCAAGGACGCCGGCGAGGTCATCATCACCGGCTCGGGCGACGCCTTCGGCTCCAACCACTTCCGCAATCTCATCAAGAAACTGACGGCGAGCGACGACTACAAGGATCTGAAAATCCACCTGCACACCAACGGCCAGCTGTTCGACGAGCGCGCCTGGCGCGATCTCAACCTGTCGGGCCATGTCGGCGCGGTGCAGATTTCGATCGACGCGGCGGAGGCCGACACTTACGCCAATGTGCGCCGGCCCGGCAATTTCGCGCGGCTTCTGAAAAATCTCGCCTTCATCAAGACCAAGCGCGAGGCTGGCGAAATCCAGCACCTGATGTTCTCGATGGTGGTGCAGAACGCCAATTACCGGGAAATGCCGGCCTTCGTGCGCATGGGGCAGGATTTCGGCGCCGACAGCGTGATGTTCAACATGTATCGGCAGCGCGACGTCTTCTCGAAAGGCGAGTACGAGGAAGCCTTCATCGGCGACCCGCACCATCCCGACCACGCGGAATTCCTCGAAATCCTGCATGCGCCGGAGTTGCACCTGCCGATCGCCAATCTCGGCAATATGGCGGCCTATGCGCCAGCCGGCTGGCTGGACGCCGAGAAACATCCGATCGGGCAGGCGGCGGAATAGGAGCGGTCCGCATGATCCCAGCGCCGCGCGCCATCATCGATTTCTGGCTCGAGGCCGGCCCGGAGCGCTGGTTCGACGTCGATCCGGATTTCGACGCCCTCACGCGCGCCCGCTTTCTCGTCATCCATGAAATCGCCGCGCGCGGCGACCTGCCCGAGTGGAATGCGACCGCCGAGGGGACGCTGGCGCTGATCCTGCTGACGGACCAGTTTCCCCGCAACATGTTCCGCGCCACGCCGCGGGCGTTCGCCACAGACGCGCTCGCGCTGCACATCGCCGAGAAGGCGATAGCGCGGGCGTTCGACGGCGCATTCCGCCCGCCGCTGCGGCGGTTTTTCTATCTGCCTTTCATGCATGCCGAAAATATCGCTCTGCAGAAGCGGTGCGAGGCGCTTTGCGCCGCGGCGGGGGATGAGGAGGGCGTTTCCTTCGCCGTCGTCCATCGCGAGGTCATCGAGCGGTTCGGGCGGTTTCCGCACCGCAATCCGATCCTTGGGCGGCCCATGACAGCTGACGAGCAGGCTTTTCTGGACGAGGGCGGGTTCTCCGGCTGAAGGGCCCCCGCGAACATGCGTCCATCGGCCGCTTGCGTCGATCGCGCGCCGGCGTGCTAGCGTCATCGAACAAGCATTTGAGTCGGAGACGAAAAATGACGGGCGCTGCGGGCGCGCCGGCGGCGCCGCAATTCTGGGATCTGTTTGCTCCCAAACTGCTCACCGTCCTGCGCGAAGGCTACACATTCGCCAATCTGCGGCAGGATGCGCTGGCGGGGCTGACCGTCGCGGTCGTCGCCATTCCGCTGTCCATGGCCATCGCCATCGCATCCGGCGCGAGCCCGGCGGCGGGGCTGACGACCGCCATCGTCGGCGGCTTTCTCATCTCGGCGCTTGGCGGCAGCCGGTTCCAGATCGGCGGGCCGGCCGGCGCCTTCATCGTGCTGGTCGCCAAGACGATCGAGACGCACGGCTACGACGGCTTCCTCGTGGCGACCATCATGTCCGGCTTTCTGCTGCTGGGTCTCGGCTATCTCAGGCTCGGCTCGCTGATCCGCTACATCCCGCACAGCGTGCTGGTCGCCTTCACCGCCGGCATCGCCGTCATCATCATGGCGAGCCAGATGCGCGACGTGTTCGGCCTGTCGCTCTTGCGCGAGCCTGCGGCCTTCGTGCCGAAGGTCGAGGCGCTGTGGGCGGCTCATGCGACCTTCAACCCCGCGGCGCTGGGGGTGGCGGTTACGACGCTCTGCGCGATCCTGTCGCTGCAATTCTGGAACCCGCGCTTTCCCGGGCTGCTGGTCGCTGTCGCCACCGTTTCCGTCGCGGCCTTCGCGCTGAATATTCCGGTCGAGACGATCGGCGCGCGCTTCGGGGCGCTGCCGAGCGCGCCGCCCATGCCGCACCTGCCGGCCCTGTCTTTCGCAAAGATCATCGACGTGGCGCCGGCGGCCTTTGCGATGGCGCTGCTCGGCGGCATCGAATCGCTGCTGTCGGCGGCGGTCGCCGACGGCATGACGGGGCGGCGGCACCGCTCGAATTGCGAGCTCGTCGCGCAGGGCTACGCCAATATCGCCTCGGCGCTGTTCGGCGGCCTGTGCGCCACGGGCACGATCGCGCGCACGGCGACCAATGTGCGAGCCCATGCGCACGGGCCTGTGGCGGGCATGCTTCATGCGGTGTTCGTGCTGGTCTTCATGCTGGTGGCAGGCCCGCTCGTCGCCTATGTGCCGCTGGCCGCGCTCGCCGCCGTTCTCGTCATCGTTTCGTGGAACATGATCGAGAAGGAGGAAATCCGCGCGATCTTCCGGCGCGACTGGGCGGAGGCGGGCATATTTCTCGTGACGGTGGGTCTCACGGTGTTCCGCGACGTCGCCGAGGCCATCGCGGCCGGCGTCACGCTCGGCTCGCTCCTGTTCATGCACCGCATGGCCGGCGTGGTGGAGGCCGCGACCCATACGCGGCTGGTCGACGACGACGTGCCCGATACGGTCGGCGGATCGGATGGCGCGCATGATTTCGACGCGCGCGGCATCGCCGTGCTGTCGATGCGCGGGCCGCTGTTCTTCGGCGCGGCGGGCTTCGTATCCTCCGTTCTCGACCGCATCGGCGAGAAGCCGCGTGGCTTCGTGCTCGATCTTTCGCGCGTGCCGTTCATCGACGAGACGGCGGCCCATGCGCTCATCAGCTTCTTCGAAAAGGCGCACAAGCGCGGCGTGCGCGTGGCGGTGGCCGGCGTGCAGAGGCCGGTGCTGCGCACGCTGATCCAGAACGGGCTGGACCGGCGTCTGGTTATTCTCGCGCTGGACGCCGAGGTGGCGCGCGCGCGGCTCTCGAGCGCGGCGGAGAAGCGCGACGCGGAGCCCGCCTGAAACGCGCGCTTTACCCGCGCGCGCTGCGCAGGTCGTCGAGCAGGCGGCGCAATTCCTGAACCGGGCGGCGCCCGTCACGGCGGAAACTGTCGAGCCGCGCCGCAAGCGACGGCCCCAGGATGTCGCGTGCGGCGCGGGGCTCGTCCGACAAGCGGCGCATGATGGGCAGGAGGCGGATCTGGGCGCGCAGACGATCGCTTTCGTCTTCGTCCCAGTCGGCGATATCGGCTGGTCCAAGCATGAAAATGTCCCGAATGAAATATCGCCGCGCTACACCGGCGTCGGCGGGTCCGACAGTCCCAAAAGTCATATGTGCAATGTGGCCGATCGCTTGTGTTCAGCGCGTGAGCGGTTAGCGTGACGCCACGCCCGAAACGAAAAGCCGGGATCAGGAAACGCAAAGCAAGGAGCGCGCCATGGCCATTTCTCTGTACGACGTCAGCATCGCCAATTTTCTGCAGGCGGTGACGGGCGTCGCCGGTTTCCTCGAGAAGGGCCGCGCGCATTTCGCCGACAAGCCAGATGCGCTGGAGGAGATCGTCGAATCGCGGCTCTACCCCGACATGCTGCCGTTCCGCTTTCAGGTCATATCCGTCGTGCATCATTCGCAGGGCGCGATCGAGGGCGTGAAGAAGGGAACCTTCTCGCCGCGCATGGACGGGCCCAAGGATTATGCAGGCCTGCAACAGATTGTGGCCGATGCCCGCACGATGCTCAAAGCCGTGACGCGCGAGGAGATCGACGCGCTGGAAGGCAAGGACATGTTCTTCGAGTTCCGCGACTCGAAGCTGCCGTTCACCCCGCAGGATTTTCTTATGTCCTTTTCGACGCCCAACCTGCATTTCCATGCCGCCACCGCCTACGACCTCCTGCGCATGAAGGGCGTACCGGTCGGCAAGCGCGATTTCATGGGCCCGCTGCGGATCAAGAAGTAGCCGCTGGACCTTTCGCTCCAAGGCGGGCTTTCTTCGCGGGATTGCGAGCCTGAGGGCTCGCGGTCCATTTGCCTCGACGCGCCCGAAGCGCGGCGATAGATTGCGGGCAAGCAAGAAACTCGGGAGAGCTCAAGTGACCGAACACGATCCCGCCATCGCGCGGCTGACGCAACGTCCGCCGCAAGCCGAAATCGACGCGACCGTGGGCGAACTCGCCGCGCGCTTCGGCAATCGCCTCGTTACGTCGCAGGCGGTGCGCCAGCAGCACGGGCACAATCTCTCGTGGACGCCGAACCAGCCGCCGGACGCCGTGGTGTTCGCGCAATCGACCGAAGACGTGTCGGACGCGGTGAAAATCTGCGCGGCGCGCGGCGTGCCGGTGATCGCGCTCGGCACCAACACCTCGCTCGAGGGCCACACCAACGCGCCCTATGGCGGCGTCTCCATCGACGTGTCGCAGATGAACCAGGTGCTCGACGTTCACCCGGAAGATCTCGACGTGGTCGTGCAGCCCGGCGTCACGCGCAAGGCGCTGAACGATTACCTGCGCGACACCGGCCTGTTCTTTCCGATCGACCCCGGCGCCGACGCGTCCATCGGCGGCATGTGCGCGACGCGCGCCTCCGGCACCAACGCCGTGCGCTACGGCACGATGAAGGACAATGTGCTGTCGCTGACCGTCGTCATGCCGGACGGGCGCATCGTGAAGACCGCGCGCCGCGCGAAAAAATCTTCAGCCGGCTACGATCTCACGCGATTGTTCGTCGGTTCCGAAGGCACGCTCGGCATCATCACCGAAATCACGCTGAAGCTCTATGGAATTCCGGAAGCGATTTCGGCCGCGACCTGCCAGTTTCCCTCGATCAAGGCGGCCTGCGATACGGTGATCCAGACGATCCAGTCAGGCCTGCCGATCGCGCGCATCGAACTCGTCGACGCGCTGACGGTGCGCGCGTTCAACAATTACGCCAAGCTCGGCCTGACCGAAGCGCCGATGCTGTTCCTCGAATTTCACGGCACGGACAAAGGCGTCGAGGAACAGACGACGCGCTTCAAGGAAATCGCCGAAGAGCATGGCGGCGGCCCGTTCAACTGGACGACCAAGCCGGAGGAGCGGACGAAGCTCTGGCAGGCGCGCCACGATGTCTACTGGGCGCATCAGACGCTGAAGCCGAAGCCCGAAATGACGGGCTTTTCGACCGACGTCTGCGTGCCGATCTCGCGTCTGGCGGATTGTGTGACGGAAACGATCGAGGACGCCGCGCGCATGGGCATCATCGCGCCGGTCGTCGGCCATGTCGGAGACGGCAATTTCCATACCGGTCCCTTGTTCGATCCGCGCGATCCGGACGAGGTCGCCAAGGCCAAGAGCTTCGTCGAGCGTCTCGTACGGCGCGGGCTGGAAATGGGCGGCACCTGCACCGGCGAGCATGGCGTGGGCCAGGCGAAGATCAAATACATGCGCGAGGAGCATTCGCCCGAGACGCTGAACGTCATGCGCGCGATCAAGCGCGCGCTCGATCCGCAGAACATCATGAACCCCGGCAAGGTGCTGGACGCCTGAAGTTTCGCGGCGCTGTCGCGCGATTGTGACTGCGTCCGCACGCTGCGCGCGCTATAGCGGAGCCGGTTACGGCGCGCAGGGCCAGAGGGCGATGCAGAAATTCGCGGGTTGGGACGATGCGGCGCCGGTCGCCGCGCCGGGCGCGGCGGCGCAGCCGAAGACACACGACCTGCAGCTAGTCGTCGTCGGGCCGGCTTTGGCCGGCCTTTTGGTTCTGGCCGGGCTCGCCGCGCGCGAAGCCGGATGGCGGCAGGCGGCGCTCGCCGCCGTCGGTTTTTTCGCCGGCGTCGCGCTCTATCATTCCTCCTTCGGCTTCGCCTTCTCGTGGCGGCGCATGTTGATCGAGAGGCGCAGCCGGGCGATCCGGGCGCAACTCGTCATGCTGGCGCTCGCCATTCTGGTTTTCTTTCCCGCGCTCGCGCGGGGCTCGCTGTTCGGCGCCGATGTCTCGGGCTTCGTCTTTCCGGTCGGCCCTGCGCTTGTCTTGGGCGCCTTTCTGTTCGGCGTCGGCATGCAGCTCGGCGGCGGCTGCGGATCGGGCACGCTCTATACGGCGGGCGGCGGCAATACGCGGATGGCGGCGACGCTTGCCGCGTTCATCGCGGGTTCGCTGGCGGCGACGGCGGACCCGCTCGCCTGGCGAAGCTGGCCGGCCATGGGTGGGTTGTCGCTGGTCGAAAATTTCGGCGGCGCAATGGCCCTCTGTCTCGGCCTGCTCGCGCTTGCGGCCTGCTATGCCGCCGCTCTGGCCATCGAGCGCAGACGCCATGCCGCCGTCGAGCCGCTGGCCCAGGATTTTTCCCGCAGCTCGCTCCTGTCCGGTCCGTGGCCGCTGGTCGGCGGCGCGGTTGCGCTGGCGCTGGTCAATATCGCGACGCTGGCGCTCGCCGGGCGGCCGTGGGGCGTCACCTACGGCTTTGCGCTCTGGGGCGCCAAGCTCGCCGCGGCGATGGGCGTGAACGTTGCTGCATGGCCGTTCTGGCAGGGCGAGGGCGCGCTGACCGCAAGCCTGTTCGCCGACGCCACGTCGGTGATGAATTTCGGCCTCATGCTCGGCGCAGCGGCGGCGGCCGGCCTCGCCGGCGCCTATGCGCCGCAATGGCGCATCCCCGCGCGCTCGCTGCTCGCCGCCGTGCTCGGCGGGCTGTTGATGGGCGTCGGCGCGCGCCTCGCCACGGGCTGCAACATCGGGGCCTTCTTCTCGGGCCTCGCCTCGGGCAGCCTGCACGGGCTCGTCTGGGCGATCTGCGCCATGGCCGGCGTAGCCGCCGGCGCGCGGCTGCGGCCCTGGTTCAGCCTGTCGCGATAGGCAACCTTCGCCGGGCTCGCGGGTTTCCCGCCGGGAGACGCCATGCCCGCGACAATCGAAACCGATATTCCCCATCGTCTCGACCGGTTGCCGTGGGGCCGTTTTCACACGCTCGTCGCCGTCGCGCTCGGCGTCACCTGGGTGCTCGACGGGCTCGAGGTGACGATCGCCGGCGCGATTGCGGGCGCTCTCAAGGCCTCGCCCAGCCTGCAATTCAGCGATGCGGATGTCGGCCTCGCCTCCAGTTTCTATCTGGCGGGCGCGGTCGTCGGCGCCCTGCTGTTCGGCTGGCTCACCGACAGGCTCGGCCGCAAGAAGCTGTTCTTCATCACGCTCGCGCTCTATCTCGTCGCCACCGCCGCCACCGCCTTCTCCTGGAATCTCGCAAGCTTCTGCGTCTTTCGCCTGCTGACCGGCGCGGGCATCGGCGGCGAATATGCCGCGATCAATTCGACCATTCAGGAGCTTATGCCGGCGCGCTATCGCGGACGCGTCGATCTCGCCATCAACGGCACGTTCTGGATCGGGGCTGCGATGGGCGCCGCCGCCTCCATCGTGCTGCTCGATCCCCAGCGCTTTGCGCCCGATCTCGGCTGGCGTCTCGCCTTCTTCATCGGCGCGGCGCTCGGCCTCGTCATCCTCGCCCTGCGCGCCTTCCTGCCGGAAAGCCCGCGCTGGCTCGCCATCCACGGCAGGCCCGACGAAGCGGAAGCGATCGTCGAAGACATCGAGGACGGATTTCGCGCACACGGCCACAAGCTCGAGGACTCGGGCGATGCGCCGAAATTCGCCTTCGCCGCGCGCACGCATACGCCGTTGCGCGACGTCTACGAAGCCATCGTGCACACGCATCGCACGCGCTCCTTCGTCGGCCTCGCGCTGATGGGCGCGCAGGCGTTCTTCTACAACGCCATATTCTTCACCTATGCGCTCATCCTCACGCGGTTCTACGCCGTGCCGCCGGATCAGGTCGGCTGGCATCTCATTCCTTTCGCGCTCGGCAATGTGCTCGGGCCGTTCATTCTCGGGCCGCTTTTCGACACGCTCGGGCGCCGGCCGATGATCGTGGCGACCTATGCGGCCTCCGGCGTGGCGCTCGCCGTCGCGGGCTATCTGTTCTGGCGTGGCGCGCTCGATGCGCATCAGCAGACGATTGTGTGGTCCTGCGTCTTCTTCATCGCGTCCGCTGCGGCGAGCGCGGCCTATCTGACGGTCAGCGAAATCTTTCCCGTCGAAATCCGCGCGCTCGCCATCGCATTGTTCTACGCCTTCGGCACGGCGCTCGGCGGCGTCGCCGCGCCCTACATGTTCGGGCAATTGATCGGCACAGGCTCGCGCACGGCGCTGTTTGCCGGCTACCTTTTCGGCGCCGTCTGCATGATCGGCGCCGCCCTGGCGATGCTGCGCTGGGGCGTGGCGGCCGAACGGCGGTCGCTGGAAGCTGTGGCGCGGCCGCTTTCGTCGCGCGAGTGACGCCATTCGCCGGCCACGAATTGCGCTAGACTGCTGGCGGAATCGAACGAGGGCCCTTGCGCGAAATCCTTACAATCGTCGCCGCCTGCATCGTGGTTGCGCTGGCGGCCGCGCTCGTCGCGCCGCCGTTCATAGACTGGACGCAGCACAGCGCCACGCTCGCGCGCAAGCTCGGCGCGGGTTTCGGCGGTTCTGTCGCGCTCGAAGGTCCAGTGCGGCTGCGGCTGCTGCCTGCGCCGCGCCTGACCGCCGGCGCGCTCCTCGCCGAACGGCCTGGCCTTTCGCTGCGCGCGCGCGAAACCGCGCTCGAACTTTCGGCGCCGGCGCTGCTGCGCGGCGCCTTCGAGTTCACCGAGATCGCGCTCGACCACGCCGACGTCGCGCTCGATCCCGCGGCGCTCGACGTGGCGGGAGCAGCGGATGCGCGCGTCGCTGTTGCAGGTTTCCGGTTGAAGGACGCGCGCGTGCGCGTCGCGGGCGCGGCGCCCATGACGTTCGACCATGTCGAGATGAGCGGCGCGGCCGATACGCTCGCCGGGCCCTTTCGCGCGCAGGGCGTGTGGCGGGACGGCCGCGAGATCGCGTTCAGCTTTTCCACCGGCGCGCTGGAGAACGGAAAGCTGCGCGGCAAGATCGCGTTGGACGATGGCGCGACGAAAGCGCATGTCGAGGCGGCCGGCGATCTTGCGTTTGCGGACGGCGCGCCAAGCTTCGCCGGGCAGGCGGTCGCGACGGGGGCGGTCGGCGGCGCGCCTGCGCGCATCTCGTTCGCGGTGTCTGCGACCGGCGCGGCGCTGAACGCAGAAAGCATCGACGCACGCATCGGCGACGACGATCATGCGCTCAATTTCACCGGCGCGGCGGTCCTGTCGCGCGGCGGCGGCATCGACGCCCGGCTGAAGGCGGCGAGCCTCGATCTCGACCGCTTTCACAAGGCCTATGGCGGCGTCGATCTTGTGCAGATTGCGCCGGCGCTCGATTTGCGCGCGACGCTTGCGTCCGACAGCGTCGCGATCGGCGGCGATACGCTGACCAATGTCGTGGCCGCCGTCGCGCGAGAGACCGGCGCAAAGCCGCACTACACGCTCGACGCCGAAGCGCCTGGCCGCACGCGTCTGCATTTCGACGGCGCTTTCGACGTCGGCGGGAAAACGCTCGACGGCGCGTTGCTGCTCGACACGCGCGATGCCGCCAAGTTTGCCAAATATACCGCGCCCGTCGCGCCGCAAGCCGCGCGCTGGCTGTCTGCGGGCGACGTCATGCGGCTTGCCTACGACGGCCGCGTGCGCGCTGGCGCGGATGGCCTTTCACTTGATGCGCGCGCGCTCGAAATCGACCGCTCGAAACTCTCCGGCGCGATCGACTGGCGCGCCGCAACGCCGGATGCCGCAGCCAGACTTAACGCGCGCCTTTCGGCCTCGGTCATCGACGTCGACGGCCTGCCGGATCTGCGTGCGCTCGCGGCGATCTCGTCGCAGGACGAACTCGTGCTGTCGCTCGACGCTGCGGCGTTGCGCGTCGCGCGTCTCGGCGCGGCTTCGACGGAAACAGGCCGGCTGCGGCTCGTCTTTTCGCGCGCGGGCGGCGTTGCGACGCTCGACGAATTGACCATCGCCAATCTCGGCGGCGCAGACCTCGCCGGCTCCGGCCGCGCGACGGCGCAGGGCGGCGGTTTCGATTTCAAACTCGACGCCGACAGGCTCGCCGATCTCGCCCAGCTCGTGCGCCGGATCGCGCCTGGGCCGGCGAGCGAGGCTTTCGCCGTGCGCGCCTCCGCCTTTTCGCCGGCGCATATCGCCTTCGGTCTGGCGAGCGATGCGAGCGGCGCTTTCACACAGCTCAACCTGTCCGGAGAGGCCGGCGGAACCCGCATGAGCGTGCAGGCTGCGCCGGCGGGCGCGGGACGGATACAGGCGCGGCTCGCCATGCAGGCGCCCGAAGCGGCGGGCCTGTTGCGACAGGCGGGCTTGTCGGTCCTGCCGCTCAAGGGTTTTGGCGGCGCGCGTCTCGAAGCGCAGGGCGAGGGCGCGATAGGCGGCCCGCTGAAGACGCGCGCCCGCCTCGACCTCGCCGGTCTTGCGCTGCGCTTCGACGGCGAAACCCTTCTTGCGCTCGACCGCGCGAGCGCAGAGGGCGCGCTGACGGCCGACAGCGCCGACATCGCGCGTCTGGCGCCGCTGTTTGCTTTCGGCGCGCCGGATCTTTCGATCTCGGCGCCGCTGCGCGGCCGTGCGCAGATGCGGATGGATGGCGATCGTCTGTCGCTCGATGCGATCGCGGCCGAGATTGCAGGCGTGAAAGTGAATGGCGCTCTTGCGCGCTCGAACCAGGGCGAGATCGGCGGCGCGCTCGCCCTGGATCGTCTCGCGGCGCCGGATATCGTGGCGCTCGTTCTCGGACCGGCGCAGCCGGCGCCCAGCGGCGCGCTCTGGCCAAGACTGAAATTCGCCGCCGCGCGCTTCGACCTGCCGAAGGCTGACATCGCTGTGGATGTGACGCGATTGGCTCTCGGTGGCGAGATCGTCGCGCATGACGCCAAAATGCGGCTTTCGCTCGCACCGGGATCGCTTGTTGCGCGCGACATGGCGATGAGGCTCGGCGAGGGGCGCATCGCAGGCGAAATCGCGCTGCGGCGCGAAGAGGGCGCGGCGCTGGCGAAAGCGCGGCTCAGCGGCGAGAATATCGGCGTTGCGGCAGGTCCGTTCTCCGCGCGTGTCGACGGCGCGCTCGATCTTTCGGGCGCCGGCGGCTCGATGGCGGAGCTCGTCGCATCGCTCGCCGGTTCTGCGCGGTTGAATTTCGACGATGCGCGGATTGCGCGCGCCGCGCCCGAGGCGCTGGCGCAGACGGTCGCGGAAGCCGAAAAATCAGAGACGCCGCTCGCGCCGCAGGCGCTCGTCGCGGATCTGTCGCGCGCGCTGGACACGAAAGCGCAGGCGCCCCCGCGGTTCGCAGCCGAAGCGACGATCGCGACCGGCCGCGTGAATCTGGCGCCCGTGGCGCTGCGTTTCGGCGATGTAGATGCGCGCCTGTCCGGCGTTTTCGATCTGCGCACGGGCGACATGGACGTGCGGGAATCGCTCGAAAGCGCCAGGCCGCCGGGCTGGTCGAGCGCGCCGCGCATCGAGCTAGCGTGGACTGGCGCGCCTGCGGCGCCGGCGCGCAGCGTGAATGCGGACGGCCTTGTCGCCGCGCTCGCCGAACGCGCCGTTGCGCGCGAGGTCGAGCGCAACGCAGCGCTGGAGGCCGATATTCGCGAACGCGCCTTCTTCAACCGGCGGCTGAGGATGGATCGCCGTCACGACGACGAGAAGCGCGCGGCCGAGGAAGCCGCGCGGCGCGAGCAGGAGGAGGCGAAGCGCCGCGCCTCGGACGAGGTGAAGCGGCGCGCGCCCGAGGATCCGAAG
>JASGFP010000021.1:0-36790 GCA_047605445.1 Rhodoblastus sp. | reverse complement strand
CGCGTTACGCTCTCCGTCCCGGTTTTCCGATCGCCGCCGCGCGCGCCTGACGCGTCCTCACAAGGACTCTATGACCTGCATTGCGGCGCGCACAGCCGCCGCGCGATTCTCAACGCCGAGCTTCTTGTAGATCTGCTCGAGATGCTTGTTTACGGTCCGGGGACTGACGCTCAGGATCGAGGCGATGTCGGCGTTGGACTTGCCGCGCGCCAGCCACAGCAGAACCTCGCCTTCGCGCGCCGTTACCGCCAGCGCGCGCGACAGGGCGCCGCCGACGCCTTCTTCGTCGAATTCGGTGATGCGAAACAGAAATTCGGAATTGCTCGCTGCCCCGAGGCTCGATACGCGCAAACGGGTGCCGTCGGCGAGCCGGAGTTCGGATTCTCTCGCTGCATTGTCGGCGCCGGCGAGCGCAAGCTGGCGCAAGGCGGCTGTCGTATTCTCCTGCGCCACTTCGTCCCTGAAGCCCAGCAATTCGCGAGCCTTGGGAGTGCCCCAGAGAAACACTCCCTGTGCGTCAATCGCAAACAGATGCCTGCCAGACGCATCCAGCGCTGAGCGCGCGCGCGACGCCATACGCGCATTGGAAACATGGGTGCGCAGCCTCGCAAGCAATTGCTCGACGATAATCGGCTTCGTCACATAGTCGACGCCCCCAGCGGTGAATCCCTGAACGACATGGTCAGTGTCGCTGAGGCCGGTCATGAAGATGACCGGAACTCCAGAAAGGCGATCTACCCGCTTGATGCGTCGACATGTCTCGAAACCATCGAGTCCGGGCATGATCGCGTCGAGCAAAATGACGTCAGGGGTCATGCGGGCGAGAATAGAGACAGCCGCCTCTCCCGAGCGTGCAACCAGGACAGTCAGCGCCTGCGGCTCGAGCGCGTCCGACAGGAATGCGAGCGTGCCGGGATCGTCGTCCACAATAAGGATAACGCTACCCATCATGTTCGGCGTCCGCGAAAGTCAGGCTGTCGATCTTGCGGATAAGGCCCGCGAAATCCATTTGCACGGCGAAGGCGTCGAGCTGCGCGATCAGGTCGTTCTGCTCCGGGTGATCAGCCTCCAGCTTGCGGAGAAGCGCGACTACGCCGCGTGCATGTCCTATTTCTGCGAGAGCCCGCAGATCGTCCGCCGGAAAGTCCGCCGGAGCAATGTCGGGGCTTTTTTCGCGCGGCTTTGGCTGAGTGCTCCAGACGATGTCCGCCGCCGCAGCGATGCGATCGAGGAGGTCGGAAAGCAGGAACGGTTTCACGAGATAGCCGTCGTAAGCCGAGCGCACGGGCTCGCCTCCGAGCTCCGTCTCAGCGTCGGCGGAAAGCATGATGATCGAGATCTTTCGTCCGAAGCGCGACCGGATCTCATGCGCCACCTGCCAGCCGGTCATCCCGGGCATGTTGATATCGAGCAATACGATGTTCGGACGCATCTCCTCGACCGCCTTGATGCATGAATCGCCGTCCGGGCTCACGGCCACCCGGAAGCCGAGCGGCGTCAGGAATTGCTGGACGAGTTCGCGATGGGCGGCCTCGTCGTCGGCGACGACGACCGACAGGGGCGGGCCGTCGTAACCCTTCGTCGTCGTATGGTCGGTTTTCGGTTGGGCTGCAGGGCGCGGCGTTTCCGGCATGTAAAACTTGATCGAGAAGGCGCTGCCCTCGCCGACGCGGCTGCGCACCGAGATTTCCCCACCCAGCACTTCCGTCATGAGTTTCGTGATCGTCAGCCCGAGGCCAGTGCCCGGCGCCCAGCGCGCGCCATCGGAATCCAACCGCTCGAACGGACGGAAGATGCGCTCGAAATCGGCGGAGGGAATGCCGCGCCCGGTATCCTCGACCTGGAAAACCGCCATGTCGGCCTGGAACGTCGCCGTGAAACGCACTTCGCCGGAATCCGTGAATTTCACCGCGTTGGACAGAAGGTTCAGCAGGATCTGTCGCAGCCTGCCGCCGTCTATCCGTACCCAGCGCGGCACGACGCCCCTGGTCTCGTAGACGAAACCAATTCCCTTCGCTTCGGCCTGGAGACGAAACATGTCGACGATCTGCTGCAGCATGACGGGAAGCCGCACATGCTCGCGATGCAATTCAAGGCGCCCCGCCTCGATCTTCGCGACATCGAGAAGCCCGTCCACAAGGCTCGCCAGATGTTCTGCGGAACGGCGGATCGTGCGCAACGCAGTCGGGCTCGCGGCAGGCGCCGGCGGCGCGCGTTCGAGCAATTGCGCATATCCGAGGATCGCGTTCAGCGGAGTCCTGAATTCATGGCTGATGCCGACGACGTAGCGGCTTTTGGCGAGATTGGCGGCTTCCGCGGCCTCCTTGGCCTTTTGAAGCTCGATATCCGTTCTGTTGTGCGCCTCGATCTCGTTTATGAGCAGCGCCGTCTGGCGCCCTGTCTCCTCCTGAGCGACCTTTCGGCTTTCCTGCGCGAGAACGAAGAACCAGGCGATCACGCCGGCGACCAGCGCCAGGATGACGAAGGCCTTGAGAAGCGGCGGTCCGATAAGCAGGCTCGGGATGTTCGCCTCGAAACGCGCCTGCCAGTAGACCAGCGACAACGCGCCGCCCAGAAGGCCGAGGATCAGCGCAAAAATTCCGGCGTAACGGACGATGCTGGACCCCAGAAACGACAGATCGCGCCCGGGCAGCGCATATGCCAGAGACGCGCGCAATTGATTGGAAATGCGCGCCTGAGGTTTGCAGAGGTCGTGACAGCGAGCGTCCAGCGTGCAGCACAGCGAGCAGATATTGCCCACATAGGCAGGACACCACGCAATGTCCTGCCCCTCGAATTCGTGTTCGCAGACACAGCACGTGTGAACGCCGCCTGTCGTAGCAGCCGTAGCCTCTGCGGTGCGCGCAAGATAATAGCGCCCGCGTGTCGCGAAGGCGATCGCCGGCGCTGCCGCAAGCGCGAGGACCAGTGCGAGATAGCACGACATGGCCTGGGCGGTTGCGCCAAACAACCCGGTGTAGGCGGCGACCGAAATGGCGGACGCAAACAACATGGCGCCGAAACCGACCGGGTTGATGTCGTACAGATATGCGCGCTTGAATTCGATGCCGGGCGGGCTCAGCCCAAGCGGCTTGTTGATGGCGAGATCTGCGACGATTGCGCCTATCCAGGCGACGGCGACGTGCGAATAGACCCCCAGTATGCCTTCGATCGCGTGGTAGACGCCGAGTTCGATGAGCACAACGGCGATCAGTATGTTGAAGACGAGCCAGACGACGCGACCTGGATGGCTGTGCGTCAGGCGCGAGAAGAAATTCGACCACGCGATAGACCCTGCGTAAGAGTTCGTCACGTTGATCTTCAGCTGCGAGACGATGACGAAGATCGTTGCGAGCGCCAGCGCCATCGTAGCCTGCGGCACAACGTAGCCGAAGGCGACAACGTACATGTGCGTGGGGTCGGCGGCCTCAGCCGGCGGTACGCCCCGCTTGAAGGCAAGATACGCGAGGAACGATCCGGCGAGCAGCTTGGCCGATCCTATGACAATCCAGCCCGGGCCGGCGCTCGTGAGCGCAAGCCACCATTGCCGCCTCTGCGAAGGTTTGGGGCGCGGCAGGAAGCGAAGAACGTCGACCTGCTCGCCGATCTGCGCGACGAGCGCGAACACCACCCCGGAGGCCGCGCCGAACAGGCGCAAATCGAAGGCGCCGTCGAGCGGGCCGAGCCGTCCCGTGAAATGCGTCCAGGCCGAGACCGTAGACGAATCCTGCGCAAGAACGGCGACGAACGGCAGGATGTGGAGGCCCACCCATATCGGCTGCGTCCACATCTGGAACTGGCTTATCGACGTGAATCCATGCGTGACGATCGGGAGCACCGCCAAAGCACAGACCAGGTAGCCCACGGCTTCGGGAACGCCAAACCCGGCTTCGAGAGCCTTCGCCATTATCGCAGCTTCGATGGCGAAGAAGATGAAGGTGAAACTCGCATAGATGAGCGAGGTGATGGTCGATCCGAGATAGCCGAAACCTGCGCCGCGCGTCAGGAGGTCTATGTCGACGCCGTAGCGCGCCGCATAATAGCTGATCGGCAGACAGGTAAGGAATATGAGAACGCTTACGGCCAGGATGGCCAGCGCCGCGTTGGTGAAGCCGTACGTAAGCGTTACAGCGCCGCCTATCGCCTCCAGCGCGAGAAAGGATGCAGCCGAGATCGCCGTGTTGCCGACGCGGATCGCCGACCAGCGCCGCGCCTTCTCGGCCGTGAAGCGCAGCGCGTAGTCCTCGAGGGTCTGGTTCGCCACCCATTTGTTGTAGTCACGGCGAACCCGGACGATCCGCTGCGGAGCGTTCATGTGTCGATGTCCCAGACGACCGGCCAAGCGTCCATGACGTGTCGCGCCGCAATGATGCGCGGCGGGAGGCTGATATTTGCGCCCAAATTTCGCGCTTGCTGCGCGTCGCGCTTTCCCGGCGCCGGGAGTTTGTGCATCGCTGAACGGGATGAGCTCATGATCGCAGCATAAGCGTCGGTCTGCGTAGGCGAATACGCATTTTCGCGTATATGAGCCGCGCCGGAATCCAACCGAACATCGCCCCATCGAACCAGCCGGTTCGCAAACCTCAGTTGGAGGCGCAATGTCCAGCAACTCCGGAAATTCAGACGGATTTTCGCGGCGTCATGTCTTGTCCGGCCTAGCGGCTGTGCCGGCTGTCGGCCTACTCAGCCGTCCCGCCTGGGCGCAGGCGGCAGTCAACACGACGGGCCTCGCCGTTACCGACAGCGAGGTCACGGTCGGCATATTGCATTCGGTGACAGGCACGATGGCGATTTCCGAAACCGGATCGGTCGAAGCCGAAAAGCTCGCCATCGAACAGATCAACGCCGCTGGCGGCGTGCTCGGTCGCAAGATCAAGTTCATCCAGGAGGACGGCGCCTCCGATTGGCCGACGTTTGCGGAGAAGGCCAAGAAGCTGCTCGTCAACGACAAGTGCGCGTCGGTGTTCGGCTGCTGGACCTCCGCCTCGCGCAAGGCTGTGCTGCCGGTCTTCGAGCAATATAACGGCATGCTCTACTATCCGACCTTCTACGAGGGCCTCGAGCAGTCGAAGAACGTCATTTACACCGGCCAGGAAGCCACGCAGCAGATCATCGCCGGATTGAACTGGGTTGCGAAGGAGAAGGGCGCCAAGACCTTCTATCTTCTCGGCTCCGACTACATCTGGCCGCGCACATCGAACAAGATCGCGCGCAAGCACATCGAGAACGTGCTGAAGACCAAGGTGGTCGGCGAAGAATATTTCCCGCTCGGCCACACGCAGTTCAACTCGGTCATCAACAAGATCAAGCTGAGCAAGCCGGACGTGATTTACGCGATCATCGTCGGAGGCTCGAACGTCGCTTTCTACAAGCAACTCAAGGCCGCCGGCATTGACCTGTCAAAGCAGACGCTGCTTACGATCTCCGTCACCGAGGACGAGATCGACGGCATCGGCGGCGAGAACATCGCCGGCGCTTACGCCTGCATGAAATATTTCCAGTCGCTCGACAATCCGAACAACAAGGCCTTCGTTTCGGCGTTCCACAAGATGTGGGGCGAGAAGACGGTCATCGGCGACGTGACACAGGCGGCCTATCTCGGTCCGTGGCTGTGGAAGCTCACGGTGGAGAAGGCCGGTTCTTTCGACATCGACAAGATCGCGGCGGCTTCGCCCGGCGTCGAGTTCAAGGGCGCGCCGGAAGGCTATGTGCGCATCCACGAGAACCACCATCTCTGGTCGAAGACGCGCGTCGGACGTGCGCGCGCAGATGGTCAGTACGACGTGATCTTCGAGACCGCCGATCTGGTCGAGCCCAATCCTTTCCCCAAGGGCTACCAGTAAGCGCGGCGGCGGAGCGATTTCGGGTCGCTCCGCCTCTTCTTCACGCGAACGACCACTCCGGAGAAGAATATGATCGGCGACTATACGATCAGCCAGCTCGGCTCGATCTTCGTGATGCAGGGCTTCGCCGGCCTGATCCTGTTCTCCGTGTTCCTGCTGATGGCGCTCGGCCTGGCGATCATTTTCGGCCAGATGGGCGTCATCAACATGGCGCACGGCGAGTTCATGATCCTCGGCGCCTACATGACCTATCTCACGTCCAAGGTCTTCGAGGCCTGGGCGCCGGGCCTGCTCGCCGGCTATTTCTTCGTCGGCATGATTGTCGCCTTTCTTGCGTCGGCCGCGCTCGGAGCGCTGGTCGAATGGGCGCTCATTAGCCGTCTTTACAAACGTCCCCTCGACACGATGCTCGCGACATGGGGCCTCAGCCTCGTTCTGCAGCAGGTCTACCGCTCCGTCTTCGGCGCGCGCGAGGTCGGCGTCGATCTGCCGCCCTGGATGCTCGGCTCCTGGCAGGCGACGGATTCCATCGAAATTCCGATCAACGGGATGTTCGTCATGGCGCTCACGCTGCTCATCACGCTCGGCGTGGCGCTGCTCATGTACAAGTCGCGCTGGGGCCAGCAGGTGCGCGCGGTCGTGCAGAACCGCGTGATGGCGGGCGCCGTCGGCATCAACACGGAGCGCGTCGATCGGGGCACTTTCGCGCTTGGTTGCGGCATTGCGGGCGTCGCCGGCTCCGCCTTCACGATGGTCGGATCGACCGGGCCGACCGCCGGCCAGCTCTATATCGTCGATTCCTTTCTGGTCGTGGTGTTCGGCGGCGCGCAGAGCCTGCTCGGCACGATCGCCTCAGCCTTCACCATCTCGCAGTCGCGCTCGACGCTGGAGTTCTTCACTTCGGGCTCGATGGCGCAGGTCGCCACGCTGATCGGCGTCGTCGTCATCCTGATGCTGCGTCCCCAGGGCCTGTTTGCGACGAAGGTGCGCCGATGAACGAGACCAACGCCAAGCGCGAAAACCCCTTCTTCAAGACGCAGGAGCTGATCGGGTTCCTGATCTTCGCGGCGCTGATCTTGATCGTGTTCCCCGCGCTTCTCGACTCGTTCCGGCTCAATCTCGTCGGCAAATATCTCACCTACGCCTTCGTCACGGTCGGCCTGGTGATCTGCTGGGGCTATGGTGGGATTCTCAGCCTCGGCCAGGGCATCTTCTTCGGCCTCGGCGGCTATTGCATGGCCATGTTCCTGAAGCTGGAATCATCGAGCGTCGCAAACACCAAGATCCAGTCGACGCCCGGCATCCCCGACTTCATGGACTGGAACCAGCTCACCGAACTACCGTGGTTCTGGAAGCCATTTCACAGCCTGTCGCTGACCGTCATCGCGGTGATCCTCGTCCCGACGCTGTTCGCTTTCATTATCGGCGCGGCCATGTTCAAGCGACGCGTCGGCGGCGTCTATTTCGCGATCATTACGCAGGCCGTAGCGCTCATCCTGACGATCTTGATCGTCGGCCAGCAGGGCTATACCGGCGGCATCAACGGCATCACCGACCTACGCACGCTGATGGGATGGGACATCCGCACGGACCATGCGAAATTCATTCTCTATTTCCTCAATTGCGGCCTGCTGCTCGGCGTCATTCTGCTCGCGCAATATGTGACGAAGTCGAAGCTCGGCCGCATCCTCGTCGCCATGCGCGAGAAGGAGGACCGGGTCCGCTTCTCCGGCTATTCGGTCGCAGACTTCAAGATCTTCGCCTTCTGCTTTGCGGCGGCGATCTCGGCGATCGGCGGCGCGATGTTCACGCTGCAGGTCGGCTTCATGTCGCCCTCCTTCGTCGGCATCGTTCCCTCCATCGAAATGGTGATCTACACCGCCGTCGGCGGCCGGCTCTCCATTCTCGGCTCGGTCTACGGCGCGCTGATCGTCAATTTCGCCAAGACGTCGCTGTCGGAGACCTTCCCCGAACTCTGGCTGTTCGGCCTCGGCGCGTTGTTCATCGCCGTCGTGCTATTTTTCCCCGAGGGATTGGCCGGGCTCTACACCAATTACATCGCGCCTTATCTCGGAAAGCTCCTGCCGTCGAAGTCCTCGGCCAACGGCAAGACCCCACTCAACCACACACCGGCGGAGTGAACCATGCCGACCGATCCCGCAGCCAGTGAAGCGATCCTCTACGTCGACAATCTCTCCGTCTCCTTCGACGGCTTCAAGGCGGTCGACGGCGTCTCCTTCTATGTCGATCCCAACGAGATTCGCGTCATCATCGGCCCCAACGGAGCCGGCAAGACCACGGTGCTCGACCTGATCTGCGGCAAAACCAAGGCCACGTCGGGCTCCATCATGTTCCGCGACCGCGATCTCACGCGCATGACCGAGAACGCCATCGTGAAAGCCGGCGTCGGCCGCAAGTTCCAGAACCCGTCAATCTACGACGATCTTAGCGTGTTCGAGAATCTGGAAATCTCCTTTCCGCGCGGGCGCGACGTGTTCGGCGCGCTGACCTTCAAGCGCGACAGGCAAGTCCGCGACCGCATTGAGGAGATCGCCGAAATGATCTTCCTTGCCGATCATCTCGACGACCGCGCCGAATTCCTCAGCCACGGGCAGAAGCAATGGCTGGAGATCGGCATGTTGCTGATCCAGGATCCCGAACTGCTGATGCTGGACGAGCCGGTCGCCGGCATGAGCGTCAGTGAGCGCCGCAAGACGGCGGAGCTGCTGCACAAGATCATCCAGGGCCGTTCGGTGCTCGTGATCGAGCACGACATGAAATTCGTCGAGGACATCGCTCACCGCGTCACGGTGCTGCATCAGGGGAAGGTGCTGTCGGAAGGCTCGATGGAGCATGTCAAGAACGACCCGAAGGTCATCGAAGTCTATCTCGGCCATTGAAGGAGGCGAACATGCTCGCAATCGACAGCCTGCGCGTCGCCTACGGTCAGAGCGAGGTGCTGCACGGCGTCACTATCGACGTCGCGCCCGGCGAGATCGTCGCCATCATGGGACGCAACGGCATGGGCAAGACGACGCTCATGAAGGCGCTGATGGGCATCGCCAAGACGACAGCCGGCTCGATCCGCATCGGCGACGACGACCTGACCCAGCTCAAGAGCTACCAGCGCGTCGCCAAGGGGTTCGGCTATGTGCCGCAGGGCCGCATGATCTTTCCGACCATGTCGGTGCAGGAAAACATCGAAACCGGCCTCACCGTCACCGGCGAGAAGAACGTGCCGGACGACATCTACGAACTCTTTCCCGTGCTGCTCGAGATGAAGCATCGCAAGGGCGGCAATCTGTCGGGCGGCCAGCAGCAGCAGCTCGCCATCGCCCGCGCGCTGGCCTGCCGGCCCAAGGTGCTTCTGCTCGACGAGCCGACGGAAGGCATCCAGCCTTCGATCATCCGCGAGATGGCGCGCACGCTGAAAAAGATCCGCGACATGCGCGGCCTGTCGATCGTCGTGTCGGAACAGGTTCTGTCATTCGCGCTCGACATGGCTGACCGCGTGCTCGTGCTCGAGAACGGCGAGGTCGTCCATTCAGAGGACCGCGCCTCGATCGACGAGGCGAAGGTCGCCAGCTTCCTCTCGGTGTGACCCGGAAAAACAACCGCGAAAAGGAGACAGTCATGGCTGATACATTGATCAAGGTCGATCTGACGCAATCCGCCTACGACAACGAGATGGTGCACAATCGCTGGCACCCCGACATTCCCATGGCGGTTACGGTCAATCCGGGCGACGATTTCATCATTGAGACCTATGACTGGACCGGCGGCTTCATCAAGAACAACGACGACGCTTCGGACGTGCGCGACATCGACCTGTCGATCGTCCACTTCCTGTCGGGCCCTGTCGGCGTCAAAGGCGCGGAGCCGGGCGATCTTCTCGTCGTCGAGCTTCTCGACATTGGCGCCAAGCCCGACAGCCAGTGGGGCTTCAACGGCTTTTTCTCCAAGCAGAACGGCGGCGGCTTCCTTACTGATCACTTCCCGCTGGCGCAAAAGTCGATCTGGGACTTCGAGGGCATGTTCACCAAGTCGCGTCACGTACCCGGCGTGCGCTTCGCGGGCCTGGTCCATCCCGGTCTGATCGGCTGTCTGCCAGATCCCAAGATGCTTGAGACGTGGAATTCGCGCGAGGCGGCGCTGATCGCCACCAATCCGACGCGCGTGCCAGGGCTCGCCAATCCGCCGTTCGGCCCCACCGCCCATATGGGCAAGCTGACAGGCGAAGCGAAATCCAAGGCGGCGTCGACCGGCGCGCGCACCGTGCCGCCGCGCGAACACGGCGGCAATTGCGACATCAAGGATCTCTCGCGCGGTTCGAAGATCTACTTCCCCGTCTACGTGCCGGGCGCCGGCCTCTCGATGGGCGATCTGCACTTCAGCCAGGGCGATGGCGAGATCACCTTCTGCGGCGCCATCGAAATGGCGGGCTGGCTGCACATCAAGGTCGACCTCATCAAGGACGGTATGTCGAAATACGGGATCAAGAATCCCATTTTCAAGCCGAGCCCGATCACGCCGAACTACAACGATTATCTGATCTTCGAAGGCATTTCCGTCGACGAGCAGGGCAAGCAGCACTATCTCGACGTCACTGTCGCGTATCGTCAGGCCTGCCTCAATGCGATCGAATACCTGAAGAAATTCGGCTATTCCGGCGCACAGGCCTATTCGATCCTCGGCACTGCGCCCGTGCAGGGCCACGTTTCGGGCGTCGTCGACGTGCCCAACGCCTGCGCGACGCTGTGGCTGCCGACGCAGATCTTCGACTTCGACATCTCGCCCGGCGCGGCGGGGCCGAAGAAGTTCATCGACGGCTCGGTGCAGATGCCGATCGTTCAGGACAAGTGAGGCGACCATGCCGGTCTACGATTACCTTTGCGAGGCGTGCGGACCTTTCACCGCGCTCCGGCCGATGGCGGAATATCGCGAGCCCTGCGATTGCCCGGATTGCGGCGTCTCGACGCCGCGGGCCGTGCTGACCGCGCCGCGGCTGGCGCTGATGAACGCCGCCAGCCGCAGCGGTCACGAGACCAACGAGCGCAGCCGCCACGCGCCGCGCCGCTCGTCTGCGCACGGCGCAGGGTGCGCCTGTTGCAGCGGCGGGATAGGGAAATCGAAGGCAGCCAATGTCGGCGGCGCCAAGAGTTTCCCCTCCGCTCGTCCCTGGATGATCAGTCACTGACGGAGGCCGGCGGGGTCGCTCCGGGCCCGCCGGCGCACATGCAAAATCGGCAACCAATGAGAACGCTCGGCGAGGCCCGTAAAGCTGGCCGGGAGAGCATCCCGGCATATTGTTTGTCTTGTCGAATGAGCTATGAGGTCGCGCCCGATGCGCGTGTAGCTGAACTGCCTGACGCAACGCCTCTGGCAGCGCGGATGGACGATGAGGGCCTCGAACAGGTGGGCGGCAGCTTAGAGAATGTCCGCTAGCGGCCGACTGGAGCCAATAACCTTCCGCCTCGCAGCAATGCACAAACGAGCTAGTCTCAATTTCGTCGCCCCTCTGACTCGTCGGGCTAGATTATGTGCTCCTCGCGAAGCTCTGCTATTTCTTCAGCGGAGAAGCCCGACTCCGCCAGAACCTCATCCGTGTGCTCGCCAAGTTCGGGAGGCGCCCGACGAAATGTCGCTGGCGTTCGGCTCAATTTGATTGGCTGTCCCAGGATATCAATCTTGCCGAGTTTCGGATGATCGAGCGGTTGGACAATTCCCGTCTCCTTGACCTGCGGATCGAGAAACATTTCGTCGAGCTTGTAGATCGGGCCTGCCGGCACGCCGGTAGCGTTGAGAATTTCAACCCATTCGGCCGAGGTCCGCTTCAACGTAGCTTCCTCAATCGCTGCGTTCATGGCGTCGCGATTCTGCTCGCGCAGCGGAGCGGTCAAGAACCGGGGATCGGTCCCGAGCTCGGGCGCGTCGATGGCCTTACAGAGGCGCAGATAGCTGTCGTTGCCAACGGTCGAGAGCGTGAAATAGCCGTCTTTCGATCGATAGACGCCGGTCGGAACGATCTGCGGATGATCGTTGCCGCGTTGCTGAGGCAAACGCTTGTCCATCAGCCAGGTCATGGCCTGGTAGTCCAGCAGCATGATCTGCGACGCCAGCAGATTCGACTGCACCCATTGGCCTTTGCCCGAACGCTCGCGCTCCAGCAGCGCGATCATCGTCCCCATTGCCGCGAAGATGCCGGCTGAGAGATCGGCTGGCGACGTCCCGATACGCAATGGCCCCTTGCCCGCATATCCGGTCAACCACATCAACCCGCCCATACCTTGTGCGATCAGATCGAAACCCGGTCGTTTGCTGTAGGGGCCGGTCTCTCCGAAGGCCGATATCGAAGTGTAGACCAGGCGCGGGTTGACCGCCGAGAGACTTTCGTAGTCGATCCCCAAACGATGCTTGACGTCGGGCCGGAAATTCTCGACGACGACATCCGCCGTCTCAACCAGTTTCTTCAGCACCGCAACGCCTTCCGGCCGCTTCAGATCGAGCGTGATGCCGCGCTTGTTGCGTTGAGCGTTGACGTAATCGGACGAGAACCGATTGTCGCCCATAGGATCGCCCTCGCCGTCCGTGCGCTCGATCTTGACGACGTCGGCGCCGAAATCTCCCAGGAATTTTACGCAGGTCGGACCGGCCCGCACGCGGGAGAGGTCAAGCACACGGATATGTGAGAGAGGAAGATCGGACATGTGACCTCAGTTGCCAGGCTTTACGATGCAAGTTCGAGAGCTTCGCCCTCATAGGCGCCGTCGACCGGTCTGCTGACACGGACGAGTCCCCAGAATTTGCTGTAGTCAGCGTTCTCGGTGGTGTGCGTGGCTCCCGAATAATTCGGATTGCCCACGACGAGGGAAACGTCATCCGGGAGTTTGACGGTTCCGATCCCCTCCAGAACATTTTTGAGGGAATCGGCCTCGATTGAGCCCGACCTCGACTGCGCAGTCGCGCAGGCCCAGGCGAACAGATGCAGGGCGTCGCGCGAGACGGCGCTGATCGCGAGATTCTGGATCGGCCCGATCTTCCGCAACGCCGCGATCAACGTGTCTCGCGCAGGCGAACTCGACGGCAGCTGCGTACCGATCCGGTAATTGACGGCGAAGAACTGGTCGTGGACGGCCGCGGGCACCTGTTCGGTCAGATCGCCGTACAGGGCGGCAGGCTCACCCACCACCTTCGCCTTCCATCCCAGCGTCTGCATGCCGAGCATGACCACGCGGACACCCTCGCGCGCGACCGTGCTGAAGGCCACTATGTCGGCGCCCGCTTCGCGCAATGCCTGCAGCTGCGAGGTGAGATCCTTTGCGTCGCCGGAATGCTGCTTGTAACCCGCCACCGGCATTCCGTAGGTTTTCGGCAGCTCGGCCGCCAGCGCGTCGCCCAATGCGACCTGCGGCGGATTCGTGCTCACGAGAATGCCGACCTTGGTTCCGCCGAGTTTCTTCATCGCCGCAGCCATCGCAGGCACGCGCTTGGTGGCGAGATCGCTTAGTTGGAAGCTGTACGGAAATTTTGCGGAATCGCCGATTTGCGGGCTGGCGCCGTTGCTGATGGTCAGGACACGTTGCGACGTCGTAAACGGAAGCGCCGCAAGCGTCGTTCCGCTGATGATCCCGGGATAGAGCAGATCGACCTTCTGCTCGGAGACGAGCTCCTTCGCCGCCAACAAGGCGCGTCCCGGATTGGTCGCATCGTCGCGTACGACGAGTTCGACCTTACGCCCCAGGATCCCTCCTGCCTTATTGACCTCCGCGGCGCCGACGGCCAGCCCTGCATAGGCAAAGTCGCCATACTGCGAAGCCAGTCCCGTCTGGGGCAGAACCACGCCGATCCGGAATGGCTTGTCAGCAGCGAGGGTGACGCCGGACTTCAATACGGCCGGCGCAGACACCAGTCCGGAAAGGACAACGCGACGTGAGACTTTCATGGTTTGGGCTCCTGATTGTCCAAGGGCGACAGAAGGCTCTCGATTGATCCATGCGACGCGATCGCGCCGATTTCGAGCAGATAAACCTCGCTGGTCAGCCCGATCAGCCAGCCGGGATGTTGCTCGACTATCAGGATCGGTAGACCCGTCTGCGCGATGCGCCCGATCAAGCCGAACAGTTCGCGCGCGACCGGCGGCGCGAGGCCGGCAGACGGCTCATCGAGCAACAGGAGATTCGGCGCCGAGATGAAGCAGCTTGCAAGCGCCAGCGCCTGCCGCTGCCCTCCGCTGAGCAGACCCGCGCGTCGGGCTTGCAGAGGCTCCAGCATTGGGAACCATTCCCAGACCTGCGCGATATCCCGCGGCGCGCGACCGCGTGCGTGCGCCAGGCGCTGGCCGAGCACGAGGTTCTGCGTGACCGTCAGGGAAGCGGGAAGGCGGCTGCCTTCCCGCAGCAGGGACAGCCCTTTCAGCGCGATCTCTGACGGCTTGAGACCTATGATAGATGCGCCGGCGAACTCAATCTCGCCTTGGCGCTGGCTATGTAGACCCGCGATGGCGCGCATCAGCGTGGTCTTGCCGGCCCCATTGTGTCCGAGAATGCCCACGACGCGTCCCGGATCGACGGACAGGCAGACGTCGTTCAGCGCCCTGGCCTGCCCATACCACGCGGACAAATTCCTGATGTTCAAACTCATGACGCCGCATCCGCGAGGATGGGCTCAATGTCGTGACGAAGATACGCCTTCAACCGCCCGGGCAGTTCCTCCTTGAGGTCTGCGCGGCACGTAACCGCACCACTCTCGAGCAAGACCAGGCTGTCGCATAGCCCGAGAACGAATGGCACATTGTGCTCGACGACCAATATGGTGATGCCACGTCCGGCCATCTCGCGAAGCCGTTGGGCCAACATCTGACGCTCGTCTTCATTCAGCCCCGCGGCCGGCTCGTCCAGTAACAGCAGGGTTGGGGAGGCCACTACTGCCCGGCCGATTTCGACAATCCGCTTAAGGCCGAGCGAGAGTTCGGCGGCGGGCCGGTTCAAGATCGCCGGGGCGAATTGCATGAGGGAGAAAGTGTTCAGCGCGGCCGCGCGCCGCTTTCCGCTGTTGGAGCGTTCTGATCGAAGCCGGAAGATCGCAGGAAGCAGCCGGCTGTATCGGGCAACAAGGCCGACTTCTATGTTTTCGAGCGTGGTGAGTTCGTCGATCAGATGCGGCACCTGAAAGGTGCGGCCCATTCCGGCGAGGGCGAGTTCGTCAACGCTCCAGCCCGTGACGTCCTTGCCGCCGAAACTGACGTTGCCGCTGTCCGGCGTAAGAAACCCGGAGAGAACATTCAAGAGCGTGGATTTTCCCGATCCATTCGGCCCGATCAGGCCAACAATTTCGCCTTTTCGCACTATCAGGTCGGACCCTCGCAGGACGCGCAGCCCGCCGAAGGACTTCACTATGCCGCTTGCCCTGAGCAGGTCCGGGCCGACCGCAACGCGTTCGACAATTGGCGCGATGCTCGCGGCGGGCAGCGCGATCTCAGCCTCGGCGCTCGACTGCGACGCTGCGGCCCCCGACCACCGGCGCATCAGCGGTATGAAGCCGTCGGGCACGACCAACGCGGAGAACAACAAGCCTGCGCCGAGCGCAACAGCATTGAATGCGCTGAAAGGTCCGACCCAGAAACTCAATGCGATCAAGGGCGCCATACCGAGCAGCGGACCCCATAAAGTGCCTGCGCCACCCAGCATGACGCCCGTGAGCAGGAGTAGGGTGAGGTTGATGCCGAAAGAATCGGCGTTGACGAACCCGTCCGTGAAGGCCTGCAAAGTTCCGGCTAGCGCCGCAGGTATCGACGCCAGGACATAGGCGACGAAGCGCACCCGCCCCGGACGGATTCCAAGGGCCCGCGAGATCGAACCCAGATCGCGAACGGCGCGAAACTGGTAGCCCCAATTCGACCTGACGAGGTTTGCGACGAGGAAGCAGACAAGAGCGAGCAGAACCAGACTGATTTCATAAAGCGCCCAGTCGGGCAGCGCGTAGCCGAGGATGATTGGCGGCTGAATGCCGGTGAGGCCAAATTCGCCTCCGGTCCATGCTTCCGCCAGAATCACCACTCGAGAGAACGCCAGCACAGCGAACATCGTGATCAGCGCCAGGTACCAGCCGCGCACGCGAAGTCCTGGAAGCATGATCGCGGCGCCCACCATCGTGCCCCCGACCACGCCGCCCAGAACGGCGGGAACGAAGGAGAAACCGGCGTGAGCGCTCAGCATGCCCGCGCCATATGCGCCAGCGGCCATCACCACGGCGTGGCCGAGTACGAGCTCTCCGGTGTAACCGATCGCCAAGTTCAGGCCGACCGCCGTCATCATGTAGGCAATCGCCACGCCATAGCGCGCGAAACTGTACGAACCCTGAGAAATCAACGGCAGAAGGCCGAACAGCACAACCAAGGCTACCGGGGCGGCAGACCAGACCCTACGCCCCGACGAGTGGTTCAAGTCGAGGTCGACAAGTCGGCCGTTGGTCATGTCGGCCTCGCCCAGAGAGTCTGTGCGCATCTCAGACTTCACGTAAGTTGGCCGATCCGAACAATCCCGCCGTACCGCAGAGTCCGGAAGGCTTGACGACGAGGATTGTCACCACCACGACCCAGATCACCGGGAGGGTCGCTTGAGGCGCGGCGATCGCAGGCAGCACGCCGGTCAGGATGCCAACGATGCCCCCGCCGACCAGCGCCCCAAGAAAGCTGCCAAAACCGCCGATAGCCATCGCGGCGAAACCGTAGATAGCCATCTCCTGCGCAGTGAAGGCCGATGCCGAGATGATCGGCGCCACAAGAAAGCCAGCGACGCCGGACAGCGCGCCCGCGATCGCAAAAACAAGCAGAATGACAGTTTGCGTGTTGATGCCGAGCAGTTGCGCACCCTCCGGATCTTCCAGCGTCACCCGGAAGACCGATCCCAGCACCGTCTTGCGGACGACCACCTCAATGAGCAGGGTCAGCGAGAGGCCAACGAAGATTACGAGGAGGTATGTCGGCCGCAGCGGGAGGCTGCCAAGAAGCAGCGGCGCGTCGCTGACATAGGGCGGAACCGGTCTCGCGTCTGCGCCAAACAGAAGAGCCGCGATGGCGTTTGCGGCCAAACCCAGGCCGATGGTGGACAGCATGGTCGAGTGCGCGAAAGATTTGGTCCGGCCGTGCAGCGGCGCGACCGCGATCAAATGCGTTAGGACGCCCGCGACTGCGCCAATGAGGCAGATCGCAGCCGCGCTCGCCAAAACAGGCCATCCCAGGCTGACGCCGAAGACAAACGCCAGGATGGTGCCGACCATTACGACCGTGCCCTGGACGAAGTTGAACACGCCACTCGCGGCGAGGATCAGCGTGAAGCTGACCGCAATCAGTATGTATATGCTCGCGAGAGCTAGCCCCGTAACCAGGCCTAGAAGCACGATTGTTGAGCTCATGACCGCCTCGAAGGAAACCTAAACGCGCTGTTTCTGCACGCCCGGGTTCGCCAGGCCCGTCACAAGGCTCCGGGGATCGCGCATTGGCCAGCATCCACGATCGACCGAGGACAGAAAGCTCTGCACAGCGCTGTTGAAGGCAGCAGGCTCTTCAAGGTTGACAGCATGCCCCGTACGCGGCGCCACCCACAGCGCGGACGAGCGGATGGTGCGCTTCAGGTAGAGATTGATATCGAGGCAGGGTTCGTCTTCATCCCCGACCGCGAGAAAGACGGGGATCGTCATAGCTTCGAGATCCGCCTCGAAATCGTAGAGCGAGGGCCGCTGTGCCTGATAATGGCGTAGCGTCATGGCCGAGCCCTCTGGGGAATGATCGCTCAGATGCGCGACGAATTCGTCCCAACTGCGCGGGTCCTTGTTCTGGAGTTGAATCCGGGTCGCGCTGTTGCCGAGTTCCTGCGCGACATGGGCCGAGCCCTTCTGCAAGAAAGCGTCGGCCATGGTCTCCGCATGCATCTTGAATGATTCCCGATGCGATAACGCTGCGCCGGACCCGCAAGCAGCCACCACCAGCGAACGCGCCAGCTCGGGATGCCGGATTCCAAAGAGGAGCGCCGCGTAGGCTCCCATGCTCAGGCCGACGATATGCGCCTTGCCGAGTCCGAGCCCGCGAACGACCGCAGCAATATCGTCGGCCGCATGAAAGTGCCCGTAGTCATTGCCGTCGGTGGGAACATCCGACGGCGTATAGCCGCGCGCGTTGAAGGCAATGCAGCGAAATTCTCTTGAAAACCAGCGCAGCTGCATTTCCCATTCGCGCGCGTCCGAGCCGAATTCGTGGACGAAAACGATGGGCTGTCCCTTGCCTACCTCCTCATAGTGGAGGCGCACCGAACCGGATGACACGTATGGCAATGACTTTCCTCCTGATCCAGCCGGCTTTTGCCGATCTTGAACCAAAACGATATCGCATGCCAAAAGTAAGTCAATGCATACCATTATATTTCTGTTGAGAGCCACCCAAGAGGCGTTTAAAACCCGACCTCACTCCTCCCTGAGATTCATCGATGTCCGCGCCACGCGAATTAGAGCAGATCCCCGACGACGCATTGCCCGCGATCGGACAACGCGAACGGGTGCAGCGGGCGATCGAACACGATATTGCCAGCGGCAATTACAAGGCAGGTCAGAGGCTTGACGAGCGGGAGATCGCGAACCGGCTCAATGTCTCGCGGACGCCGGTCCGCGAGGCCCTCAATCGACTTGCTTCGATCGGACTGGTCGAGGCGCGTCCGAATCAAGGATCTTTCGTCACCTCCATGACCCTGCAGGACTTCCTGCAACAATACGAATTCATGGCCGACCTCGAGGCGCTGTGCGCCCGGCTCGCGGCCCGCCGCATGGAGGAGTTGGCGAGAGCACGGTTGCGTCAGCTCGCGGTCGAAGGGTCACGCGCGGCCGAGCAAGGCGACGTCGAGTCCTACATCCCCGTGAATCTGGAATTCCATCAAGTCATCTACTCCGCGACAAGAAATCGCTTCCTGGAGCAATCCATTTTCGATCTACGGCGGCGCATGGCGCATTATCGCGGCTTCTCGATAAGACTACCTGGCCGACTGGCTCGGTCGGCCGAGGAGCACGTCGCGATCGCCAACGCCATCATCCACTCCGATGCCGACGAAGCGCATCGGCTGATGCGGTGGCATATGGAATTGCTGAAGCCGGAATCCTCGGATTTCCTGATTGCGGTCTCGCAAACGCTGTCTTGACTTGCGCTTTCGTGCCTGCCCGACGGGCTCGCGAAGACGGTCGCCACATCTCTAGGCGGCTTCGCCTCGCCTTGCCGCGCGGCGGCCACGCACCAACTCGATCAACCCCACCAGCCCTTTCGGCCAGCCGATCAGGATCCCGACGAGCACGATCCCGAGGACAACCTTGTTGCCGTCGCCCCCGATCGAAAAGAAGTTCTGCTGCGCCAGGATCAACGACACGCCGATGATTGGACCGAACAAAACGCGTCGTCCGACCACGATGATGGCTGTCAGCATGACAACGAGAAAGTAGGTCTCGAACATGTCCGGTCCGACATATGCTCTCTGGTACGCGTACAACCAGCCTGCCAAACCCGTGATCGGCGCTGACAGAACGAATACCTGCAATCTCACGCGCGATATACTCAGGCCCGAGGCTCGGGCCAGCGGTTCGTTCATCTGAACCATCAAAGCTGACAAGCACAGACGGGAACTCCGAAAACGAAGCAACAGCAGCACGGTTGCCAGAAGCAAGCCGAATGCGATCGGCCATAGTTGCTCGCTTGACTGGCCGTGGAATGTCGCAAATCCAAAGGGAAGCTCGAGTTGTGGAATCCCGACGAAACCGTCCGAACCTCCCAACGCATCCGTGTTGAACGTCACCTCCGCGGCGACGACGGCCGCGGCGTAAGTGACGAGCGAGAACACGAATTCCTGCATCTTCAGGGTCGCCCAGCCGAGCAGGCACGCGACCACGACCGACAACACGACCGCTACGGCGGCTGTCTGCCATCCGTTTGCATTGAAGGACGTTGAAAGGATCGCGGCAGTATAACCCCCTATCGCCCAGAAAATCGTGTGCCCCAGGCTGACCTCGCCGAGGTACGAAAGAACCAGGTCGACGCCATACGTCATGACGGAAAAGATCGCGATGGTGACGAAAGTCTGGTAGACGAGCGGCGATCCGCCGAGCCATGCCGGCAGAGCGTAAACGATCGCGCCGCCAACAGCCCATATCGTCAGTTGGAGCGCCTTGTGATGCGACGCGGCGACAGTCCGTCCATCAGACGTTCGTTCACTCGAGGCAACGGTCATCGCAGACTCAATCCCTTAGGCCGAACGATCAGGAAAAATATGAGGACACCGAAGATCGCAGCCGTCACATAGGCTGGAGAAACCAGGGCGCCGAACAGGGCGGTGAACTGTCCGATTGCAAACGACGCGATCAACGCCCCGCCGACGCTGCCGACGCCGCCCAGCACCACGACGACGAAGGTGATAATGACCTCATCGAACCCCATGCTGGTCAGGATGGGGCTCCGTGGCGCAACCAGGATGGCGGACGTTGCGACGAGTATCGACTCGATGACAAAGATCAGCACATACGCCACCCTGGGATCGATGCCAAAAAGCTGAGCGAGCTTGGGATCCTCCGCAACCGCCCTGATCGACGATCCTTGCGAGGTCCGGTTCAGAAAAAACCACACGGCTCCGTAGAGGGCGAGCGCCATTGCGAGCACCAGCAGATCCTGGGCCGTGAACCATACGGAATCGAAACGAAACTCAATCTTGCTCAACCCGGAACGGAACGTCTGCGGCGCGCCTCCGAAAAGCATGCCGGCGCCGCCTTGAAGTATGTACCCTATGCCCAGCGTGACGATCATCAGGCTGGTGAGATTCTGGGTAATCACCAGCCGGTTCATCATCAACTGCAGCCCGATTCCGATGACGATGAAGCTGACGATGGTGAGCGCCGCGGCCAATGGAAACGCCAGCCCCATCCGCGTAAGGATGAACCAGCAAATGAACGCGGCGAGCATGTACATCTGCCCGTGGGCAAAGTTGACCAGCCGCGCCGCGCCGAGCAGCACCGTCCACCCGAGCGCCACACAGGCATAGCCAGATCCGATCACGAGGCCGTTGATGATTTGCTGAACGATATTCATCGTTTCCCTTAGTGGCCTGTGCCGCCGAGATACGCGTCCACGATCTGCTCATGTCGCCGCATCGACGCCGCATCGCCTTGCGCAACGATGCGCCCGCGCTCCATCAGGTAGAGCTCGTCCGCGACCTCCAGTGCTGCGCGGATATTCTGCTCGACGAGAAGAACCGGAAGACCGTCGTCCACAAGCCGGCGAACGACGTTGAGCAACTCCATGATGAGGCGGGGCGCCAGGCCGACCGATGGCTCGTCCAGAAGCAGCACCTTCGGTCCAGACAGCAGCGCCCGGCTCACCGCCAGCATCTGCCGCTCGCCGCCGCTCAACTGACCGCCCTTGTGAGAACGACGTTCGTGAAGCCGCGGGAAGAGTGTCCAGACCTGATCGAGGTTGTAGAGGTGGCGTCCCTTCTCGTCGCGCGGACTGCGCACGAGAGCAAGGTTCTCCGCCACGGTCAGCTCAACGAACACGTTCTTGCCTTCGGGAACGTGCTGCAAGCCGAGATTAGCGATCCGGTTCGGCTGTCGACCCTGGATATTCTCGCCATCCAGCAAGATCTTCCCGGTGACGCGCGGCTTGCCACGCGACCATCCAGCCAGCGCATTGACCAGTGTGCTCTTGCCCGCCCCGTTCGGTCCGGCCACCGCGACCATGCGGCCAGGAGCCACGTCGATGCTCACCTTGTCGAGCGCGATGCTGCCTCCGTAATGAACGTGAAGATCTTCGGCGGCGAGCTTCGGCTTCATTCGGTGCGGCCCAAATACGCCTCGATGACTCGCGGGTCGGCCTTGATTGTCGTCGGGGACCCTTCCGCGAGATGCTTTCCGGATTCGATCACCACGATGCGGTCCGCGATCGACATGATCAGATCCATGTGATGCTCGATCACGACGAGCGCCACACCGCGTTCCTTCAGCCGGAGCAGCAGAGCGGCCAGATGCTTCATGTCGTCGCCGCCGACGCCCGCCGCCGGCTCGTCGACGAGAAGCACGCGCGCGCCCTTGGCGTAAGCGAGCGCGATCGACAGCAGGCGCTGCACACCGTACGGAATGGCCGATGGCAGCTTGTTATGATATTCTGGACCAATCCCGAAATCGTCGAGCAATGTCCGCACCGCGACTTGGGCTTCGCGGACTCGCTTGTCGACACGCCAGGGCATCACGACCGCTTCATAGAGCGGCGTGCCATGGACTGTGACCAGAGCCGCTTCGGCGTTCTGAAGAACCGTCAGATCGCCGAAGAAACTGTTCTGCTGAAAGGTCCGGCGCAAGCCGCGTAGTGCGAGCTCGTTGGTCGGCGCGCATGAGACGTCCTCGTCATCGAGTACGACCTTGCCGCTATAGCTCACGGAGTTGGTCACAGCCGCGAAGCATGAGCTTTTGCCCGCCCCGTTCGGGCCTATGATCCCGAGTATTTCCCCGCCGGAGACACTCCAACTGAGATTGCTCAACGCAATCAGCGCGCCATATCGCACCGTTATGTCGATAAGTCGCAAACTTGGGGGCGTTGTAGCCGGCAGGGGCTGACTACTTGACAAGCTCGAGTCTCCAAGTGGCGCCATCCACGACGCGGAAGAGGCTCGGCTTGGTCAACATCTGACCGTTCGCGGCGAACTGGACGTCGCCATAGTTCGTATCCTTTACAGTCTTGCCGCGAATGGCCTCGGCGACGACGGCTTTATCCAGGCTTTTCGTGCTGCGCACCGCGCTTGCCCATACGCTAACAGCTTGAGCCGCCGTCCCGGCCTCTTCCCCAGGTTCCCGCCCGGTTTCCCGACGATAGGCCTCATAAAATTCCCGGGCCGACGCAATGTCCTTCAGCGGCGCCAGATCCGGCAGATAGCCGGAGCCGCTCACGGCGCCGTTGAGCAAAGCCTTCGACGTATTTACGACTTCGGGCGTCAGCAGAGCTATGCCCGCGACAAACTGTGCAGTAATCCCAGCCTGACGGTATTGTTCGATCAATGCCGACATTCCGGAAGTCGCTGCATTGATCACGACGACCACGTCGGGATTGGCGGCCTTCACTGCAGTGAGCGGCACGCGAAAATCGGTGGACTTGAACGGGAACTTCTCGGAGGCCACGACATCGATTGCACGCGCTGCGGCTTTCAGGCGGGTTTCGATCAGCTGTCTGAAGTCATTACCATAGGCGTCATTCTGAACCATGATGGCGACGCGGCTGGCTTTCTTGATGTCAATGACGTAGCTGGCGATCGCGTCAGCATCGATTTCATTCGAGCTGATGATGCGAATGGCCTGCGCATTGCCCTTTCCGGAAAGCACTGCCTCAGCCTTGGCCGAGCAAGTGATGTCGAGGATATTCGCTGCGGAAATGATCGGTTGCATTGCCAGCGCAACCGGTGAGTTGCGGCCTTCGAAGATGACATCGACCTTCTCTCCGACCAACTCATTGGCTCGGCTCACACCAACGGCTGGCGTGCTTTCGTCATCCTTCTGGGAGACCACAATCTTGCGTCCGAGCAAGCCGCCCTTCTTGTTGAGGAGTTCGATCTGAACCCGGACAGCCGCCGCGGCGTCAACGCCACTCGGGCCGGCTGGACCGCTCATTGGATAGATCGTGCCGACCCTGATATCCTGAGCGGACGCTCCGGTGGCCAGGCCCACGCACAGCGCGGCAGCGACTGCGATCGTCGATAGTTTCCGCATAATTCCTCCCGTTTTGCTGTTTTCTATTTATCGGCCGTGGTCTGGCGTTACGGCTCGCCTCTCTCGACGCTCCGTCGTTCGATGCCCAGCAAGGTTTCAAGGTCGATCGTTTCGTGAATGGCTGATTGGAGCGCTGCATAGCCCCCAGCGCTTGAGACGACTTGATCGTCCTTTCCCGCCGCCATGTCGCGGTATGACCTACGCAAACTCGCGTAGGCGGCGAGGAACGGCGTCGTCGGGTCCACCACCAGGCGATAACCCAGTCCGCTCAAATCGGACATCGAGTATTCCATCGACGCCACGCCGGCGCCAACCAGCATGTACATCAGCGGCCCTCCCAGTCTTTCGCCGATGATGCGCACCTCGTCAGGCGTCTTGGGCAGTACGAAGATCATGTCCGCGCCGGCGCGGCGATACAGCTCCGCACGCCGCAAAGCTTCATCGAGACCCTCTCGACGCGCCGCATTCGTCCGCGCGATAATTACCAGATCGTCAAAGCGGCGCGCGGCCACGGCCTCCTGGATCTTGGCCACCATCAGTTCCGCCGGGATGCTGTGTTCGATTCCGATATGGTGATGGGCGCGCTTCGGCTGCAGCTGATCTTCGATCTCGATCGCGGCGAAGCCTGCCGCCTCCGTCATCTGGATGGTCCGGCGCATATGCATTGGATCACCCCATCCACCTGCACCGTCGAGGATCAGCGGCGCTGTGCAAACCGTGCGGATGTCCAGGCCGAGGCGCATCATCTCGGTCAATGTGAGGTTTGCCTCGGTTACACCCTTTAAGTAGCCTTGCGTGCCTCCTCCGAGATACAGAGCCGAAAAGCCAGCTTCTTCAGCAAGCCGCGCGCTGAGCGGATCGAACACCACCGGGGCGAATACGGACGACCGGCCTTGTAGCAGCGTCTTCAGACTTGGCACCTGCTTCATCCCTTCGATCAACGGCCGGTGAACCTCGGCTGACGCTTCTCCGCAAAGGCGCGGCGCCCTTCCGCATAGTCCTCACTCTCGAAGCAAGCCGCGGCCATGGCTTCGGCGACTTCGATATCCTCCTGCGAGGCCGCCATCTGCGTCGCGCCGATGGCGCGTTTAGCCGCCACAATCGTCAAAGGCGCATTGTCCGCTATGTTTGCGATCAGAGCGTTTGCCTCATCGGCCAGACGGGACTTCGACACGACCATGTCTACGAGACCCATGGCCTTCGCCTCGTCGGCTCCGAATCGTCGCGCCGAAAAGAAGATCAGCTTCGCCCGGGACGGCCCGACGATGTCGACCAACCGCTTGATGCCGACGTAGTCGTATCCCAGACCCAGCCTCGCAGCCGGGATCGAAAAGCGTGCATCGTCGGATGCCGCACGAATATCGCAACATAGTGCGAGGGCGACGCCGCCGCCCAGGCAATAGCCGTCGATCACGGCGACTGTTGGTTTCGCCGTTGCTTCCAGCCGGTCCATGGCGGCCTTGGCGGCGACGTCGTAGAGTTTGGCTGCATCTCCTGTGCGAAGGCTGTCGAATTCCGAGATGTCCGCGCCTGATGCGAACGACTTGTCGCCCGCGCCGCGGATAACGAGGCAGCGCAAGCTGTCATCCTGCTCGTAGCGCTCAACGGCCTGGCCGATCTGCTCCCACATGGCCATTGAGATCGCGTTCATGCGGGCGGGATTTTCGAGCGTCAGCGTGGCAAAGCCCACGGACGGTTTGAAAGTCGCGCGTCCAACGGCGTCCGGCGTCGATGAAGTCATCTCTGGATGCCTGACGCTTGGAACCGCTGTTGCTCGACTCCAAACTTGGTCTCGCCTGTGGGAGTGCGGCCAAGAGTCCTCGCCATACTGGTCTCGGCCAGACGGCGCGTTCGCAAACGCATTGCTCTCTCCCGGTGATTATTGTCTTTCCCGGCATGCTAAAGGCGTTGGCATGCCATTGTCAACGAATGGTATCCCGAATTGATTTCGGCGCACCGTCGGCGCAGAGTTTGATTGCGGCTCTGGATTTGACGGCCACGCGAGCAGGGGACTTGAGCGGCGCTGCCTCAGAGTAGAAAACTTACTCCGACGCTGGAAAGTAGAGGTGTAATTGTGACGGCATATATGATCATGCAAAGTACTGTTCTCAACGCAGATGTAATGGAGCGATATCGAGAAGCAGTGAATCCATTATTTATACGATATGGTGGAAGGCCAATCGTAAGGGGTGGAAGCATGGAAGTTCTCGAAGGGCGCGGCCCCGACCGACGTGTTTCAATATTTTCATTTCCTTCGATAGAATCCGTTCATGAATTCTGGAATTCGCCAGAATACCAAATGCTAAAGAGTATGAGGCGAGACGCAGCGGTCTTTGACATATGGATTACGCCGGGCATCGATGAGACATGACAATGTAAGTCTTCGTACAAATTACGTAGAAATCCTTGGACCATTTCGCGCTCCGCGCCCAAAGTTCTACACACCGCTGCAGACGCTGGTGCACGCGCCATTCGTGCCGCACTAGAAAATAGTCGAGCAGAAGCTGATCGACCTCCTGCAGGGAGCGGATGTGGAGAAGGCCGCCCGCCAGCGGCGATCGTTCTTCGTTCAGGTCTCGTCGCGCGCGCCCAGAACGCCGCCGCGCATCAGCCCGTCGATTTCGGCGTCGCTGAACCCGGCCTCGCGCAGAATGGCGGCGCCGTGCTCGCCAAGGCGGGGCGCCGGCGCGTCGATCGACGAGGGTGTCTTGCTCCATGTCGCGGCAGGGCCTGCGAGCCGCAATTGGCCTTCGCTCGGATGCTCGACAGACTGCACGAGTCCGACCGCGGCGAGATGCGGATCGTCGATGAGCGCGTCGAGGTCGTGCATCGGTCCGGAGGGAATATCGGCCCTCTCGAAAAATGCGAGCCATTCGGCGGTCGTGCGCGTCGCGAGAAGGTCGGCAAGCCATTCGTAGACGAGGCCGTAATTCTCGACGCGTCCTGCGAGGCTGCGAAAGCGCGGATCTCGCGCCTGCGCGTAGCCATCGCCGAGCGCCTCGAAGAAGGACGACCAGTGCTTGTCGTTGTAGATCAGTACGCACACATGGCCGTCGCGCGTCCGGTACGGACGCCGATGTTCCGTCAGCAGGCGCGAATAGCCGGGCGGCCCGAGCGGCGGCTCGAAACTGCGGCCGGCCATGTGATCGCCAAGCACGAATTGCGCCATCGTCTCGAACATGGGTATCTCGATCGACTGTCCCTCTCCCGTGCGGTCGCGATGGATCAGCGCCGCGAGGATGGCGTGCACGGCGTTGAGGCCGACGATGCGGTCGGCGAGCGTCGCCGGCGCATAGCGCGGTTCGCCCGTGATCTGGCCGACGAGCGCGGGCAGGGCGGTCAGGCCCTGGATCAGATCGTCGTAGGCGGGACGGCCCGCGTAAGGCCCGCTTTCGCCGAAGCCGTGCAGGCTGGCATAGACCAGTCGTGGATTGCGCGCGAGCAGATCGTCCGCGCCGAGCTTCAGCCGCGCCATGGCGGCCGGCCGCACATTATGGACGACAACGTCGGCCGTATCGGCGAGCCGCAGCAACGTGTCGCGGCCCGCAGGCATCTTGAGATCGAGCGCGATAGACCGCTTGTTGCGATTGCCTTGCAGGAACATCGCGCCCATGCCGGGGTTCTTCATCGGCGGAATTGCGCGCACGATGTCGCCATCGGGGCTTTCCACTTTCACGACGTCCGCGCCGTAGTCGCCGAGGATCATGGTCGCGTAAGGGCCCATCATCACGCTGGTCAGGTCGATGATTCTGACGCCCGCCAGCGGCCCCCTGCGCGCTTGCTGTTTGACTTCGCTTGTCAGCGCACGGGCTCCAGCGCGGCCTTGAAGGCTTTCAACGTCTCGCTCGCCGGCTTGCCGCGCTTGTCCGTCTCCTTCGCCCATTCGTCGGCGACGCTGGCGAAGGCGTCGTCGAAGAATTTTTTGTCGGCGCCGGCAAAGGAAATCACCTTCATGCCCTGGCTCTGGATCTTCGCGGCGGCGGCCTTCTCGCCCTCCTCGAAGCGCTTGCAGCCTTCGCGCGTCGTCTGCTCGCCGGCCTCCGTCATCGCCTTGCGGACGTTCTCGGGCAGCGATTTCCATTTGTTTTCGCCGATGCCGTAGATGAAAACGGCCGTGCCGAAATTCATGCCGGACGTTCCGGATTTCAGCAGCTTTCCGAGATCGTAGGACACTGAGCTCTGGTAGGAGAGCACGATGCCGTCGATCGTGTTGCGCGTGATGGATTCGTAGATTTCCGGCGCGGCCATCCGCACCGGCACGCCCTTGATTGCGCGCATCATCAGATCCATCGCGCCGCCGGCGGTGCGGATCTTGAGGCCCGCGAGATCGGCCGCCGAAGCGATCGGGCGCGGATTGCCGAGCAGGATCTGATAGGCCGGCAGCGCGATGGTCACCAGCGGACGCAGCCCGTTCGGCAGGAATTCCTTCGTCTCCAGAATGCCGCCGTTGTGCGAGATCTTGTAATAGGCGAGCGAGCCTTGGCACTGCGTCTGGAAAATTCCGGGCAGTTCCGCCGCCGCCGTCAGCGGATATTTGTCGGAAGAATAAGACGGCACGACATAAGCCACATCGGCGACGCCGGCCACGGTCAGCTGCGCCATGTCCTTCGCCTTGCCGAGCTGTTCGGCCGGGAAATGCTGGAACTGCACCTGACCATTCGTCAGTTTCGTGACGAGTTCGGCAAAAGGTTTTCCAGCGAGTTCGTGAATGACATGGCCGTTTGGCAGCGTGTCCGCGAGGCGCAGCGTGATCTTGTCCTGCGCGCTCGCGGCGGTCGCCATGATCGAAGCGGCGCCTGCGAGTGCGGCCAGCCTTGCGCTCGATTTCATTTTCCCCTCCCTCGTTCTGCGTCGACCGCGCTCAATAGCCCATCTTGTGCGGCAGCCAGAGAATGATGTCCGGCAGCGCGACGAGAATGGCGATGGCGATGAGATGCGCGAAGAAATGCGGCATCGTGCCGTGGAAGACTTCCGCGACCGGCCGGCCCGAATAGCGCGCGACGACGTAGCAATTGAGCCCGACCGGCGGCGTGATCATGCCGACCTCCGCCGTCACGATCTTGATGACGCCGAACCACAGCGGGTCGTAGCCGAGCGACTTGATGAGCGGCAGCACGATCGGCACGGTCAGCACGAGGATCGCGATCTGGTCCATGAAGGAGCCGAGCACGATATAGCCGAACAGGATCAGCGTGAGGATGATCCAGCGCGAGACTTCGAGGCTGCCGACCCAGGCCACAAGCGTCTGCGTGACCTGCGCCAGCGTGAAGAAATAGCCGAAGATGTATGCGCCGAGCAGGATCATCGAGATCATGCATGTGCCGTGCGCGGCGCGCAGCAGCGCGCGGCGCAGGCCGGCAAACGACATTTTACGCATCCAGATCGTCAGGCAGAAGGCGCAGAAGGCGCCGAGCGCCGAAGCCTCGGTTGGCGAGGCGATCCCTGAATAGATCACGCCGGTGACCATGCCGAACAGCACCAGCATCGGACCGACGATGCGCAGCATCCGGAATTTTTCGGCGAGCGGCACGCGCGGGCCGGCGGGCGCGCGGCTCGGATCCTGCCAGGCGAGAAACCATACGGTCGCCATGATGGTGATGGTGACGACGATGCCCGGCAGCACGCCGCCGATCAGCAGCGCGCCGATGTTCACCTCGGCCAGCAGGCCGTAGATGACCAATGCGACAGACGGCGGGATGAGCATGGCGAGCGTGCCGGATATGGCGACCACGCCGGCCGCCATCTTCGGTTCGTAGCCCTGCTTCAGCATCGCCGGCAGGCTGGTGGAGGAGAGCGTCGCCGCAGATGCTGTGGACGTGCCGCAGATCGCGCCGAAGCCGGCGCCCGCGAGCGCCGTCGCCATGCCGAGCCCGCCGGGCACGCGCCCGACCCAGGCGGCGGTCGCGCGGAACAGGTCGTCGGCGATGCCGCTCATCAGCACGAATTCCGCCATCAGCAGGAACATTGGGATGGTGATGAGTTCGTAGGATGTGACCGACGAAAGCGGCGCTGTCTGCAAGATGCCGCTCAGCATCGGCATGCCGCCGGTGAGATAGAGGCCGAGCGAGCCGGCGCCGGCCATGGCGAAGCCGACCGGCGTGCCGAGCGCGAGCAGGCCGAACAGGATGACGAGGCACAGAAGGACGATCATTCGAATGTCTCGCCTTCAGCGCTTACGTGCGAAGCGGGCAGGGGAACGAGATCGCGGCCGGTGACGAGCGACAGCAAATGACCGCAGAATGTGGCGCAGAGCCGAAGGGCCAGAAACGTTGCGCCGAGCGGCGCGAGTGCGATGGAAGGCCACATTGGCCACGGGATGGCGCCGGCCATCACGTCGCCGGCGTGGAAAGAATCGAACGCGCGCTGCCAGCCGAACCACGCGATGAGCGAAAAGACCGCGATGCCGACCGCGCAGGTCACGAGCTCGGTGACGCGAATGCCGGCCGGCGGCAGACGCTGTTGCACGATGTCGACATTGACGTGGGCGTGCGAGGCGTAGGCGTCTGACAGAACGAGAAAGAACACGCCGGCCATCAGATAGAGCGCGATCAGGTCATAGGCCCAGGAGAAAGGGCTGTTGAACAGATAGCGCATCACCACGTCGGCAAAGACGACGATCATGATGACAAAAAGAAAGGCCGCGCCGATCGACGACGTGATGCGGTCGACGACGCCGAGCGCCTTGAACACAGAATTGAGCACGCGCCCTCCCGCGGCGTCCGGCATTCTATTTCGCCGGGATTGTCTCGATCAGCTTCGTATATTCGGCGAGCGCGTCCGAACCGCGCTTGCCGCGGCCGTCGAGCTGATCGGCCCACGCCTTGGCGACGCCCTTCATCTCGCCCGCGAACTTGGCGCGCGCATCGGGTTTCAGCGTCTCGAATGTCATGCCTGCGCCGGCGAGGCGCGTCTTCGTCTCTTCTTCGGCGGCCTGTATCTGCTCGCACGCCTTGGGCACGACCTCCTCGGCCGTATCGACCATCGCCTTCTGCACGTCCGCCGGCAGCTTCTTCCAGGCGGCGTCGCTGATCGAATACGCGACGACGAAACTGCCGAAACCCAGCCCGTCGGTTGCATATTTCACCAGCTTGTCGGCGCCATAGGCGACCACGCTGTCCAGCGGAAAGAGCAATCCGTCCATTGTTCCACGCGACAGCGATTCGTAGGCGTCGGGCGCCGCCATCCGCACCGGCACGGCGCCGATCGCGCGCAAGGTGAGATCCTGCGCGCCGCCGGTCGAGCGCAGCTTGAGGCCCGCCACGTCGCCCGTATCGCGCACGGGCGCCTTGACGGTGAAGATGCGATATTGCGGCAGGCTCACCGCGATCAGCAGGCGGATCGCGTTTTTGTCGTAGTCCTGCTCCGCGATAACGCCGCTGCGCGCCGCCTTCCAGTAGGCGAGCGTGCCCTGGCAGGTATGCGAGAACGCGCCCGGCAGCATGGCGACTTCCGACACCGGCATTTTCTCAGCCGCATAGGCCGGCGCGACATAGCCGATGTCGGCGACGCCGGTCTGCGTGAGGCGCAGCATGTCCGACGCCTTGCCGAGCTGCTGCGCGGGATAATGCTCGAACACGACGGCGTCGTTGGTGCGCCTGCGGACGCCCTCCATCCACGGCTCGATGACGAGCTTGATGAGAAAATGCCCCTTCGGAAAGGAATCGGCGACGCGCAGCTTGATCGGATCCGCATTGGCTGTCGCCGATGCGCCAATAGCCAAAAGAAAGGCGAGCGTCGCCGCCCGGCCCAAACCTGCCCTCATTCCGGCCTCCCGTGCGCAGTCTTGTCGCTGCGTGGCGCGTCGTGAACGACGCAACCTGTCGGGCAAAAGCGTCGCACGAAGCGATTTGCCTCGTCAATCAGGCGGCGTTCCGCGCTGGCGTGGCCAGTCGCGCCTATTCTGCGATCGCCACATCCACCCAGCGATCGCCGCCGGGGCCGGAAACGAGAAGCAGCGCGGAAGTCCTGCCCTTGCGATTGAACATCTCGTCGATGACGCCGCCCATTTCCGCGATGGAGGCGACGCGGTGCGAACCGACGCGCTTGATCGTGTCGCCTTCGCGCAGGCCCGCGCTCCACGCGACAGACCGTTCGACGATCGTCTTCACTTTCGGCCCATCGGGCGTATCGACGAAGGCGACTCCGAAATCGGCGTAATCGTTGAGTTTCGGCGCCGCGTCCATCTTCGATTCCCAGATTTCGCGCGGCCATTCGCCGATGGCGACGGGAACGGTCATCCGCGCGCCGTCGCGAAAAAGCTCCATCGGCAACGTCTGGCCGGCCGAACGCGCGACCGCGCGATTGAGCGAGGACGTGCCCTCGATCGGCCTGTCGCCGAGCTTCACGAGAATATCGCCGACCTCGAGTTTCGCGCGCGCCGCGGGGCCGTTTGGCATCAGCGAGGAAACGATCACGCCCTTGTCGGCGGAAACGCCCGCCGCGCGTCCCATCTGCGCCGTCAGCGACTGTCCGGTCGCGCCGAGCCAGCCAAAATTCGGCTTGCCTGTCTTCAAGACGTTGTCGACGAGAAATTTGACGTCGTTGATCGGAATCGAGAAGCCGATGCCGATGGAGCCGCCCTTGTTGCGCGTATAGATCGCCTGATTGACGCCGATAACCGCGCCGTCCATGTCGTATAGCGGCCCGCCGGAATTGCCCTGGTTGATCGTGGCGTCGGTCTGGATGAGGTCGTCGTAGGCGGAAAGCCCGGCCTGACGATGGAATGCGCTGATCACGCCGGCGGAGACCGAACTGGAAAAGCCAAGCGGATTGCCGACCGCCACCACAGCCTGACCGATCTTCAGCTTCGAACTGTCGCCGAGCGTGGCGCTCGGCAGTTTCCGTCCTACATCGACTTTTAGGAGGGCTATGTCGAACGTCAGCGCCTTGCCGACGAGCTTTGCCGGCACGTGTTCGCCAGTCGACAGCGTGACGAAGATTGAATAGGCGCCTTCGACGACGTGCCGGTTGGTGACAATCAGCCCGCTGCCGTCGACGATGAATCCGGACCCCACCTCGTCCTGGATCAGCGTCGTCATGCCCTGCGGCATGCCGCTGTCGGCTTCGGGTTTCGCCACGCCGCGCGTGTAGATGTCGACGAAGGCCGGCATGACGGCGGCCGAAAGATCCGCGACATTCGCATATTCGGCCAGCGCCGGAGCGGTCGGCGCGGACATGAACAGCGCCAGGGCGACAGCGATCTTGCGCATTGTGCAACTCCCTTGTCAGCTGCGAGGTAGAGCCGGCGCAGAATATCAGGCAATTGGTCGTCCATCATCGCGCGGCGCGACAACGGGCTTCGGGACGATCATGCTGCGCTGCGCGCCGCCCGGCCGCCGAGCAGGGCCAGCGTCAGCTGGCTGAACCGGTCTTCCCGGCTCAGCCGCATTCGCGCGGCGAGCACGCTTTCGAGCTGCTGGCGCTCGCCGGCCTGCGCTGCGATCAGCGCCAGCGTGCGGGTAAAGACATCCCGCTGCGCGCGGCTTCCGCCGAGCGGCGTCAGATCGCGCGCAAGCCGCTCGACATCCGCGCGCGTCGGCGACGATCGCCCGAGCGATTGAATGGCGCGAGCGAGATCGGCGCCGACGCCGCGCGCAACAGTCGACTGGTCGGTCGCCGTGTCGCGCCCACAGGCGACAATTTCGGCGACGGCGCGCGCCGCGTTCGCGTGGTCGCCGACCGCCGTCAGCGTCAGCAGATGGTGGAGCGAGGCGAAGATCAGGGTCGTGTCGTCGAGCCGGCGGCGGGCGATATCGGCGAGTTCGCCCCACCGTCCGCCCCCGTCGACGCCTTCCTGACGCAGCCGCCAGAGCAGCGAGACGGCGTTGGCGACGTCGCGAAAATCGTCGGTCGGGGCGGGCCGCACCTCCCGGTCGTAGAGTTCGAGCGCGCGATCGGCGCGCCCCTGCGCAAGGTGGAACAGCGCGAGATGCCAGGCCATGTGGTAGGCGAAATTGTTGCACCGCGACCAGTCCGCGCGCCGCGCCTCGATCAGGTCGACGCCTTCATCGGCGCGGCCCTGCATCTCGAGCACGTGTCCGACCGCATGGAGCCCCCAGGCGTCCGCAGGCTCCGCCTCCAGCGCGCGCCGTCCGAGCCGCTCGGCTTCGCGCAGGTCTCCGGTCTCCTCGAGCGCGAATGCGTGACAGCCGAGCACGAAACCATAGCCCGGCCTGTCCGGCGTCCAGCGGCGCGCCGCCAGCTCCGTGCAGGCGCGCATGCCGGCGGGATCGCCGCCCATGAAACGCAGGGAATGCGCCAGCTTGAACGCCAGAAGATCGTGCGGCGCGCTCGCCACGCGCTCGTCGAGAATTTCGGCGGCGGCGCGCAGGCGTCCCGCTGCGGCGCATTCGAGCGCGGCGACGAGAACGCGTTCGCTCGCGCTGCCCGGCCTGGCGCGAAGCGCGGCCTGCGCGCGGCGAAGATCGCCGGCCGCAGCCGCCACTGTCTCGCGGCGCGCCAGCATCACGCCGGCGAAACCGCGCAGCGCATGCGCTGCGGCCATGTCGGGATCTTGCGCCAGGGCTTTGTCCAGCGCCTGCGCGCCAAAGGGCCGGTGGGCGAGCACATTCCACACCGCCGTCTCGAAAGCCGCCACGGCTGTTGCATTGCCGGTCGTATGCGCGCCGGAATAGCGGTCGACGATCATCGCAGTCGCCTCCCTTTCAGCGCGCTTCCAGCCGCTCGAAAATGACGACGGCGATATAGCCGAACAGCACGTGGCCGGCCCAGCTCATGAAAGACAGAAGCGCCGCGCCCTCGAGCAGCAGGAAGGGCAGGCCAGCCAGCGGCGCCATGATGCCGAGCGCATTGAACCAGGTGAAAGAACCCCAGCTCAGCGCGTCGCGGTGCAACGCTGAAGGGTTGACGAGCCGCGTCGCCGTCGTCAGCGCAACGATCAGCCAGAACACGGCCTCGCCGATGTCGAAGCCGAAAGTCTTGATCCGCCAACCGACGGCGATCGTGAACAGCGCGATAACGATGGCGTCGAGGATCGGGCCCCAGTTCTTCAGGTTGCGCGAGACGACATAATAGGCGATCGGGTAGCCGAAGATGCCGACGCAATAGTGGATGAAGGTGGCGGTCGATACGGGCAGATCGTACCCGGTCCAATGGCTCACCAGCGAGCGGACGAGCTCTGGCGGCTCCAGCGGGCCGCCCACCACCCAGGCGGTGAGCGTGCGCGCCCAGATCTCCCAGGCCATCAGCGCGCAATAGCCGCCGATGAACAAATTGCGGAATGTGCGGGCGGCGGGAAAGACCAGCGACCGCGTCGAAACCTGGCTGCTCATGCTCATGACGACGCTCCTGGAGAAGGCGCTTCCCTCTCATCGAGCGATACGGCTGGAAACGGTCAACCAGAAGTCACGTTTGCGTCAACGTCCGCGTGATCGCCCGCGGCGCGGGCGCAACAAAAAGGGGCCGGCGCGAGCGCCGGCCCCCGATAGCGCCAGATCGGGAGTTCTTACTTGTAGGTCTGCTTGCTGGCGATTTCCTTCCAGCGGCCGTTCTGCACCTGGGCGACGAGCAGTTCCTCGGCGCCGAGATGGTTTGTCTTCGAGAACTTGATCGGAGCCTGACCGAAAATGTCCTGATAAGGCTCGCCCGTTTCCATCTTGTTGACCAGGCAGTCGGTGGTCAGATCCTTGCCGCACTGCTTGGCGTAGTGCGCGAAGGTCATCATGCCGTTATAGCCGGACGTGGTCTGCAGGTTCGGGGCGACGCCGAACATCTTCTTGTAGTCTTCCACGTACTGCTTGACCTTCCCGGTCGCCGTATCTTCGTAGAAGATTTCCAGCTGTCCCACGCCATAGACGCCGTCGGCGACGTCCTTGCCGAGATCGTGCAGATCCGGAACGTAGGTCGGCGAGAACGCGACCCAGATCGGATTGTAGTCGGACTTCTTGGCGGCCGTCAGGATCGCCACGGATTCGCGAACGACCGAGCCGAGCGAGACGAAGTCGCAGCCATCGGCCTTGAGGCGCGCCACCTGCGAGGAGAAGTCAGTGGCGCCGCGCTTGAACGACACCATCGTGCCTTCGGCGATATTCATCGCCTTCAGCTGATCCTTGTAGGCGTCGGTGAAGTTTTTGCCCATCTCGTCGTCTTGATAGATGATGCAGGCCTTCTTGGGTTTCTTGTTCTCGGTGATGTATTTGATGCCGACGCGCGCCTGGTCGTAGTACGGCGAGAAGATGTTGAACTTCAGCCTGTCCTCGGGCTTCTTGGGATCCATGGCGTAGGTGAATTCCGCCGCGGTGACCGGGAAGAGGTTGGTGATGCCGGCCGCCTGTACGATCGGCAGAGGCGCGAGCGTCGTGGCCGAGCCCATCGGCGAAACAATCGAGAACACCTTGTCGAGCTCGATCAGTTTCTGTGTGGCGAGCACCGCCTTCTTTGGATCGTAGGCGTCGTCCTCCAGAATGTAGCGGAGCTTGCGGCCATTGATGCCGCCGGCCGCGTTGATCTGTTCGACGGCGAGCTTGGCGCCGTTCGAGGACGGGATGCCCCAGGACTTGATCGGTCCCGACAGGTCCATATGCGTGCCGACGACGATCTCCGTGTCGGTGACGCCCTGCGTCTTGAACTGCGCGAGCGCAGGCGAGACGGCCAGCGCGCCGGCGGCGACGCCCATGCCGAATGCGAGAGCAAGTTTCTTCATTACGCTATTCCCTCCCTTTTAGAAGCTGTCAGCTTCCCCTTGCCGAAAAACTGGTGTGAACGAGACGGCGGCGCAAGTTCATCGCCGGACCCAGCAACGGATCGCGCGCGCCCAGAGGCCGGTCGGCGATCGTGAAATCCGCGATGCCCGCGCCCTCGAGTGCGCCCGCCGTGCGCGCCACTTCGTCGGCGATCAGCGCACGTATCTCCGGCGCTTCCATCAGGCTCTTGTAGTGCGTGAACCCGATCGCCCTGGCCTGTGCATGGCGCACGAGGCTGTCGTAATCGGCGAAGATGATCGCCGTCAGCCGTTCGGAAGCATCGCCGCTCACCATCGCGGCAAGAATATAGGGCGACGCCGCCAGCGCATCCTCGAGCGCCCAGACCGAGCGCGCCCCGATCACGGCCTCGCGCGCGCCGTGGAGCGCGAACCCGCCGGCGCGCGCCTCGGCGCGGTCGCCGGCTTCGAACCATTCGCCGGCGCGCGGCGCATCGCCCGCAAAGCCCGCGTAGAG
>JASGFP010000020.1:0-37751 GCA_047605445.1 Rhodoblastus sp. | reverse complement strand
CCCTTCGTGGCGAGGCGATCGAGCGCATCGGCGCTGCGCCGCCGCCCGCGCGCCCGCTGCTGGACGGCGCGGCGCTCATCGTCTTCACCTCGGGCAGCACCGGCCAGCCGAAGGGCGTCGTCGTCACGCATACAGGTCTCGTGTGGAAGCTCGGCGCGCTCGCGCGCCTCATCGCGCCGTCGCCGGGCGATGTCGTGGTAGTGCCGCTGCAACTCACCTTCATCTTCGGCATCTGGGTCAGCCTGCTCAGCCTCCTGTCGGGCGCGCGCCTGCAACTCGCGCCGAAATTCTCCGCTGCGGCGCTGACCGCGCATGGCGACGAGATCGCCATTCTCGCGGCGGTGCCGACGCTGCTGCGCGCCATCGTCGCCGACCACAGCGTGCGCGCGCCGAGGCTTGCCAAGATTCTCACTGGCGGCGAACCGTTCAGTCCGGCGCTGGCGGACAAGATCGCCGCGCTCTTTCCGCAAGCGGGCGTGTTCGATCTGTTCGGATTGACCGAAACCGGATCCTGCGATTTCTGCGTCGGTCCCCAAGACCAATTCTCTTTACGCGGAACGATCGGTCGAACCACGGAAGGCGTCGCCTTCCGCATCGCCGAACAGCCGGCGCTCGGGCTGACGGCGGGCGTCGGCGAATTGCAGATCAGGACGCCCGCCATCATGGCCGGCTATCTCGACGATCCCGCGCAGACGGCCGCCGCCTTCGCCGACGGCTATTTCCGCACGGGCGATCTCGCAACGATCCGCGCGGACGGCGCCGTGCAACTCGTCGGCCGCTCGAAAGACGTCGTCTCGCGCGGCGGCAACAAGATCGCGCCGCTGGAAATCGAAAACCTGTTCGCGCAACACCAAGGCGTCGCCGCCGTGCTCGCCTTCGGCGCGCCGGACGCCCGGCTCGGCGAAAACCTGCATCTGATGATCGTCGCGCGCGATCCCCAGCTCGGCGAAGCGGATTTGCGCGCATGGGCGAAGGATCGGCTGGAACGGTTCAAGACGCCGGACGCCTTTCATTTCGTCGATGCGCTGCCGGCCGGCCGGACCGGCAAGGCGGACCGCGCGGCGGCGCGGCTGCTTCTCGAAAAGCGCGAGAAATGAGCGGTTCGGCCAGCCATTTGCCGTCCTTGCGCACGATCGCCCTAACGGCCGTCGCCATGCTGGCCTTCGCCGCCAATTCCATTCTGTGCCGTCTGGCGCTCGCGCATGGCGCGATCGATCCCGCGAGCTTCACGCTGGTGCGCATCGCGTCCGGCGTCGCCACGCTCTGGCTGATCCTCGCGCTCTCGGGCCGCGCGCGCGCGGTGGGCGGCTCATGGCGCGCGGGACTTGCGCTGTTCGCCTACGCGGCGGCTTTTTCCTTCGCCTACATTTCGCTGTCGGCCGGCTCGGGCGCGCTGCTATTGTTCGGCGCGGTGCAGGCGACGATGGTGACGACCGGCCTCGTGCGCGGCGAGCGCCTTGCCGGCTTGCAATGGATCGGCTTCGTCGCCGCGCTCGGCGGGCTCGCCGCGCTGCTCGCGCCCGGCGTCTCGGCGCCGCCCATTGTCGGCGCATGTCTCATGCTCGCGGCGGGCGTCGCCTGGGGCGCCTATTCGCTGTTCGGGCGCGGCGCGGTCGATCCGCTGGCGGCCACCGCCGGCAATTTTCTGCGCGCTCTGCCGATGGCCGCCGCGCTGCTGGCCGCAGCCGCGCTGTTCGGCCTGAAGGGCGAAGCTTCCGGAATCGTCTATGCGATCCTCTCGGGCGCGATTGCTTCGGGTCTGGGTTACACGATCTGGTACGCGGCGCTGCCCGGCCTTTCGCCGGCGCAGGGCGCATCGGTGCAACTCAGCGTGCCGGTCATCACGGCTGTCGCGGGCGCCTTCATGATCGGTGAAACAATCACGTTGCGCCTCGCGCTTTGCTCGCTGGCCATCCTGGGCGGGATCGCGCTTGTCATCGGAAGCAGGCCCAAGGGCTGACGCACGCCAATCTGTCGCGGCGGCGCAGGCGCCGCGCGACCATCTTCTTCTCAATTCGTCGAAGGCGTCCAGTTCGGCTTGCGCTTCTCCAGGAAGGCGGCGATGCCTTCGCGGAAATCTTCGGACTTCACGCAGAGAATCTGGTTGCGATCCTCCATCGCGACCACCTGTTCGATCGAACCCGCGTCCACGCTCATGTTGAGGCATTCCTTCGACAGGCGAAGCGCGAGCGGCGCGGTCAGCAGCAGATCGTCGACGTAGGATTGCGCGGCCTTTTCGAGATCGGCCTCTTCCACGATCTCCGAGACCAGGCCGACGGCGAGCGCGCGCTGCGCCTGGATGAAACGGCCCGTGAGGATGAGCTCGGAGGCGACGGAGACGCCGACGAGGCGCGGGAGAAAATAGGAGGAGCCGATGTCGCAGCCGCCGACGCCAAGCTTGATGAAAGCGCAGTTCATGCGCGCATTGGGCGTGGCGATGCGGATGTCGGCGGCAAGCGCCAGCGCGAATCCGCCGCCGGCGGCGGCGCCCTGCACGCAGGCGACGATGGGCTGCGGGCAGCGGCGCATCTTCATCACGATATTGGCGATGCGGCGCTGGCCGTCGAGCGAGGCCTGCGTATCGGCGCCGTAGCCGCCTTCGGAATTGCGCTTGGCGCTCGCCTTGATGTCGAGGCCCGCGCAAAAATTCTTCCCCGCGCCGCGCAACACGACGACGCGCGTGTCGTAGTCGCGCTCGAGCGATTCAAAATAATGGTTGAGCGCGTCGACCAGTTCGGGATTGAGCGAATTGAGCGCGTCCGGCCGGTTGAGCGTGACCCAGTCGACAGGGCCGCGCTTTTCGATCTTCAGGACGGGTTCACTCATTGGAGTTTCCTCGGATCTGGCCGCGGCTATCCCTCTCCCGCGGAGCGGGAGAGCGTGGCGCCTGCTCAGCAGGCTCGACACGAAGTCGGCTGTTGCCGACTTCGGTTTGGGGCGAGGGCGCTGCGATTGCGAGAGTCAATCGAGGAACGGCACGCTCCTCATCCGACCCCGCCTCGCGGGGCCACCTTCTCCCGCAAGCGGGAGAAGGAAGTGCGCCCGGCAATCGTCAGATCAACGCGGCGCCATGCGGATCGCGCCGTCGAGGCGGATCGTTTCGGCGTTGAGCATCGGGTTCTCCACGATCGCCACCGCGAGCATCGCGTATTCCTTGGGATCGCCCAGACGCGGCGGGAACGGCACCTGCGCGCCGAGGCTGCGCTGCGCTTCTTCCGACAGGCCCTGCATCAGCGGGGTGAGGAAGAGGCCCGGCGCGATCGTGTTGACGCGAATGCCGAAGCGGGCAAGGTCGCGCGCGATCGGCAGGGTCATGCCGACGATGCCGCCCTTGGAGGCGGAGTAAGCGGCCTGGCCGACCTGACCGTCAAAGGCGGCGACCGACGCCGTGTTGATGACGACGCCACGCTCCTCGCCGAGGGGCGCTTCCTTCGACATGCGCTCGGCGGCCAGACGCAGCACGTTGAACGAGCCGATAAGGTTGACGTCGATGATCTTCTTGAAGGCGTCGAGCGGGAAGGCGCCGTTCTTGTTGACCGTGGTGATGGCGTTGCCGATGCCGGCGCAGTTCATGAGAACGCGCGGCACGCCGTTCGCCTTGGTCGCGGCGTCGAGCGCGGCCTTCACTTCGTCCTCATTGACGACGTTGCCGCCGATGCCGAGGCCGCCGATGTCCTTGGCGACCTTTTCGGCATTGTCCTTGTTGAGATCGAAGCAGGCGACCTTGGCGCCCTTGGCCGCCATGAGGCGCGCGGTGGCGGCGCCGAGGCCCGAGCCGCCGCCGGTGACGAAGACGGAAAGTCCGTTGAGATCCATGTGGTGTTCCTTTCGTTGGCCTGGATTAAGTGTGAAAAATGCCGCCCGTCATTGCGAGGAGCGAAGCGACGAAGCAATCCATCCCTATTGATAAATCCGGGGATGGATTGCTTCGCTTCGCTCGCAATGACGGCCTCGGACTCATCGCCGCGTCATCAACTCCACGCAGCCACCGCCGCCGCAGGCTCGATCCGGCCTTCCATCGGCGCGGACTGGATCTGCGAGGGCGTGCGAGAGAACCGGGGCGCAGGCGCTGGCTGCACCGCGCCGGCATGCTCGACGAATGTCTTGCGCGCGACGAGATGCGGATGGCTCTTGGCCTCGTCCATTGAATAGACCGCCATCGCGCAGGCATCGGTGCCTTCGAGCAGCTTCGTCCATTCCTCGCGCGTCTTCGTCTTGAAGATGGCTTCCATCTTCTCGCGCTGCGACGGCCATTTCGTCCTGTCGTTCTGATCCTTGAACTCGGGATCGTCGATGCCGGCGCGCTGCAGCAGTTCGGCGTAGAACTGCGGCTCGATCGCGCCGATGGTGAAGAACTTGCCATCCTTGCACTCGAACGGCCCGTAGAACGGCGCGCCGCCGTCGAGCAGGTTCTCGCCCGGCTTGTTCGTCCACACGCCCATCGCAGTCAGCGCATGGAACATGGTGATGAGGCTCGCGACGCCGTCGCACATGGCGACATCGACCACCTGCCCCTTGCCCGACGCGCGCGCCTGTATGAGAGCCGCCAGCGCGCCCATCACGAGATAGAGCGCGCCGCCGCCATAGTCGCCGACGAGATTGAGCGGCGATACCAAGCCGCCCTTGCGCGCGCGGAAAGAATCGAGGGCGCCGGTGACGGCGACATAGTTGATGTCATGGCCGGCGGCCATCGCGAGCGGGCCTTCCTGACCCCAGCCGGTCATGCGGGCGTAGACGAGTTTGGCGTTCGACTTCAGCGCCTGGTCCGGACCAAGGCCAAGTTTTTCCATCACGCCGGGACGGAAGCCTTCGACGAGAATATCCGCCTTTTCGACAAGCGCCTTGGCAGTGGCGACGTCCGCGGGCTTTTTCAGATCGAGTTCGATCGTGCGGCGACCGCGATTGACGAAATTGCCGGGGTGATTGCGGCCCTGCCCCGGCCGCTGGATGGCGATGACATCAGCGCCCATGTCCGACATCAGCATGCAGGCGAAGGGGCCCGGCCCGATGCCTGCGAATTCGACGATGCGTACGCCCGCGAGGGGGCCGGTGGCTTTGGTCATGAAGCGTGTTTCCTCCGAGAACGTGCGAACGGAAGCGTCGGTCTCCCCTCCCCTTTTTGGGGAGGGAAACGCGCGATTACTGTGACGGGTCGATGAACTACCGGCCCGTCCAGTTGGGCTTGCGCTTTTCCGCGAAGGCCTTGGGGCCTTCGATCAGGTCGGCCGAGCCGAACATCGCCTTGACCGCAGGAAAATCCATCTGGGCGTTCAAAGCTTCGGCCAGCGACATTTCCGCGCCGCGGATCGCAACCTGTTTGGAGGCGCGAATCGACATGGGGCTCAGCGTGCAGATGTGATTGGCGATGGTGCGGGCCGCATGCAGCGCCTGGCCTGTCGGCGTCACCTCGTGCACGAAGCCGAGTTCCTTGCCCTCCTGCGGGGAAACGCGGCGGGCGGTCAGGATCATGCCCATCGCGCGCTTCATGCCGATGGTGCGCGGCAGGCGCAGCAGGCCGCCGGCCATCGCCGCGAGGCCGACGCTCGGTTCGGGCAGCGCGAAGACGGCGTTCTCGGCCGCGACTATGATGTCGCAGGCGAGCGCCACCTCGAAGCCGCCGCCCATGGCGAAACCGTTGACGGCCGCGATGATCGGCTTGTCGCAATCGAAGCGCGACACGAGCCCACCGAAACCGCTCTTGCCCCAGCCGCGTTCGCCGCCAGCCGCCTGATATTTGAGATCGTTGCCAGCCGAAAACGCCTTGTCGCCGGCGCCGGTGACGATCGCGACCCATTGATCGGGGTCGGCGGAGAATTTGTCGAAGGCGTCCTCGAGTTCGAAATGCGCGGGCTTGTGCAGCGCGTTGAACACATGCGGACGATTGAGCGTGACGATGGTGATCGGGCCCTCGCGCTCGACCAGAATGTGTTCATAGGCCATTGCTGACGATACCTCCCGATGTTTCCAACCTGAGTGCGTCTTGTCGCGACGCTTGCCCCTTGCATTTATCGCATGGTGGGCACGCGGGCAAGATTTTAGTTAGTCGATTGACTAAATCGGTGACGCGCCGATAAACTGTCCGACAATCCGGACAAGACGCCGAACAAGACAAACGATCAGGGAGTTGAACATGGCCGAGGCATATATCGTCGCCGCCGCGCGCACGGCGGGAGGCCGCAAGGGCGGCAGGCTGTCCGGCTGGCATCCGGCCGATCTCGCCGCGCAGGTTCTCGACTCGCTGGTCGAGCGGGCCGGCGCCGATCCCGCGCAGATCGACGACGTCATCATGGGCTGCGTCGGCCAGGCCGGCGAGCAGGCGGTCAACATCGGCCGCAACGCGATTCTTGCGTCCAGACTGCCTGAAAGCGTGCCGGGCACCTCTGTCGACCGCCAGTGCGGCTCCTCCCAGCAGGCGCTGCATTTCGCCGCACAGGCGGTGATGTCGGGCTTTCAGGACATCGTGATCGCGGCGGGCGTGGAAAGCATGTCGCGCGTGCCGATGGGGCTGGCGGCTGCGCTGCCGGCCAAGCACGGGTTCGGCAATTACAAAAGCCCGAACATGGAGGAGCGCTATCCCGGCGTTCAGTTCAGCCAGTTTCCGGGCGCCGAGATGGTCGCCAAGAAATACGGGCTGACCAAGGACGAACTCGACCTCTTTGGCTTCGAAAGTCATCAGAAGGCGATCCGCGCGACGCAGGCCGGCGAGTTCAAGAAGGAAATCGTCCCGGTTCAGGTGACGGTCGAGGGCGAGAAGCAGACGCACAACGTTGACGAGGGCATCCGCTTCGAGGCGACGCTGGACGGCATCAAGGGCGTGAAACTGCTGCAGGAAGGCGGCATGATCACCGCGGCCACGTCGAGTCAGATCTGCGACGGCGCGTCGGGCGTGATGGTGGTCAACGAAAAGGGCCTGAAGGCGCTGGGCGTGAAGCCGCTGGCGCGCATCCACCACATGTATGTGATGGGTCATGATCCCGTCATCATGCTCGAGGCGCCCGTTCCCGCCACCAACAAGGCGCTGGAAAAGGCCGGTATGAAGATCGACGACATCGACCTGTTCGAGGTCAACGAGGCCTTCGCGCCGATCCCGCTCGCCTGGCTGAAGGGCACGAAGGCCGATCCGTCGCGCCTCAACGTCAACGGCGGCGCCATCGCGCTCGGCCATCCGCTCGGCGGCTCCGGCACGAAGCTGATGACCACGCTGCTGCATGCTCTGGAGACTCGCGGCAAGCGCTATGGTCTGCAGACGATGTGCGAAGGCGGCGGCCTCGCCAACGTGACGATCGTGGAGCGGCTATAAGGCGAGCGACACGGGTCTACCCCTCCCCCCTTGTGGGGAGGGTTGGGGAGGGGGTCGCGCGATCTCGCGACGCTGACAGCGACACGAATAAATCTCGCAGGATTACGCGACCCCCTTCCCCTGCCCCTCCCCACAAGGGGGAGGGGAGAGCGCCACTGCCGGCGCGTCGTGCGCGGCGTCGAAAATGCCGAAACCCGGTTCTGAAAAATCGAGGGAAGACGAAATCCCCTTCGCCGACCGCGTGCTCGCGGTTGTGCGGCGCTTTGCGCCCGGCGTCGAGCGCATCGACAAACTCGCGCGCCTGTCGGGTGGCGCGAGCCAGGAGACGTGGTCGCTGACGCCGATCATCGGTGGCGCACCGCAGCGCATGATCCTGCGTCGCGCGCCGGCCGGGGTTCCGATCGTCGAGAAAATTTCGCTCGAAACCGAAGCCGCGCTGATGCAGGCGGCGGAGCGCGCCGGCGTGCCCTCGCCGCATGTGTATTACGTCGTGCAACCCGACGATGATTTCGGCCGCGGCTTCTTCATGAGCCACATCGACGGCGAGGCCTTGGGGCGCAGGATCGTGCGCGACGAACAATTCGCCGCGATAAGGCCGAAACTGGCGTTTCAGGTCGGCGAGATTCTGGCGCGCATTCACGCGATCGACCCGGCCACGCTGCCCGACCTGCCGCGCACAAGTCCGGCCGACGAAATCGCGGCCATGTTCGAGAATTACCGCCGCTTCAGCGAACCGCGGCCCGTGTTCGAACTCGCTTTCCGCTGGCTCGGCGAGCGCATGCCCGCCGCCGACGCGCCGGCGCGGCTGGTGCATGGCGACTTCCGCAACGGCAACATGCTGGTGACGCCCGACGGCGTTTCCGCCGTGCTCGACTGGGAGCTCGCCCATATCGGCGATCCCCTGCGCGATCTCGGCTGGGTCTGCACCGGCGCGTGGCGGTTCAGCGTGATCGACAAGCCGGTCGGCGGCTTTGGCGAGCGCGAAGACCTGATCGCGGGTTATGCGGCGGGCGGCGGGGGCAAGGTCGCGCCTGAAGAATTGCGCTTCTGGGAGGCGCTGGGCTCGCTGCGCTGGGGCGTGATGTGCATCGGCATGGGCGCGCGCGCGCAGCAGTCGGACCGGCCGGTCGAACTGTCGATGATCGCGCGGCGCACGTCGGAAAACGAAATCGACCTGATGCGGCTGCTGGCGCCGCGCGGCGCGTGAGGAGCGACAAGATGCAGGACAAGCCCGCGCCATCCGACCTGCTCGCCGCCGTCGCGCATTTTTTACGCACGGAACTCATGCCGACGCTGAGCGGGCATCACGCCTTTCAGTTGCGCGTGTCCTGCAATGCGCTCGACCTGATCGCGCGCCAGATTGCGCTGGAGCCTGCGGCGGACGCGGCCGAACTTGCGCGGCTCACGCAATTGCTCGGGCGTGAGGGCATGCTCGCCGATCTCAACGCCGAACTGTCGCTGCAGATCGCCGACGGCGCCATGACGCTCGAAACGCCCGGCCTGAAAGATCACCTATGGGCGACGACGCTCGCCAAACTCGCCGTCGACCAGCCGCAATATGGCGCCTACAGGCGCGAGGCGGGACGGGAGACGACATGAAGCACGTCGTCATTGCTTCCTCGCCTCCGGGCTGCTCGCAATGACGACATAAGTGAAGACCCAGATCAAATAGGAAACGCCCATGGACTTCGCACTTCCCAAAGACATTTCCGATTATCTCGTCGAACTCGACGCTTTCGTCGCACGCGAGATCAAGCCGATCGAGAATCGCGACGACAACATCCGATTCTTCGATCACCGGCGCGAATGGGCGCGGACGGATTTCGAGAATGGCGGCCTGCCGCGCAAGGAATGGGAAGCTCTGCTGCGCGAGGCCAAGAACGTCGCCGACAAGGCGGGCCATCTACGCTTCGCGCTGCCCAAGCAATACGGCGGCAAGGACGGCTCCAATCTCGCGATGGCGGCGATCCGCGAGCATTTCGCCGCGCAGGGTTTGGGCCTGCACAACGATCTGCAGAACGAACATTCGGTCGTCGGTAATTTTCCCGTCGTCATCATGCTCGACACCTACGGGCGCGACGATCAGAAGAAGGCGCTGATCCCCGGCCAGTTCACGGGCGAGACGCGCATCTGCTTCGGCCTGACGGAAGGCGCGCACGGCTCGGACGCCACGCATATGGGCACGCGGGCCGTGCCGGAGTCGCGCGGCGGCAAGGCTGGCTGGCGCATCGACGGCGAGAAGATGTGGATCACCGGCATGCACCACGCCACGCATTGCGCGCTGTTTGCGCGCACGTCGGGCAAGGATGGCGACGCCAAGGGCATTTCGTGCTTCCTCGTGCCCGTGCCGAGCGAAGGCCTGGTGATCGAGGAATATATGTGGACCTTCAACATGCCGACCGACCATCCGCGTCTGTCGCTGACGAATGTCTGGGTTCCTGAAGATGCGCTGTTCGGCGATCTCGACCACGGGCTCGCGCTGGCGCAGTGCTTCGTGCACGAGAACCGCATTCGGCAGGCGGCGTCGTCGCTCGGCGCAGCGGTGTTCTGCATCGAGGAGAGCGTGAAATACGCGCGCCAGCGCAAGCCGTTCGGCAAGGCGCTGGCGACCAATCAGGCGATCCAGTTCCCGCTGGTGGAGCTTGCGACGCAGGCCGAGATGCTGCGCCTGATGATCCGCAAGACAGCGTGGGAAATGGACCGCACGGAGCGCGCGGGGCTGGAGCACAAGCTCTCCGACAAGGTCTCGATGTGCAATTACTGGGCAAACCGGCTGTGCGGACAGGCGGCCGACCGCGCCATTCAGGTGCACGGCGGCATCGGCTATTCGCGCCATAAGCCGTTCGAACACATCTACCGCCACCACCGCCGTTACCGCATCACGGAAGGCTCGGAAGAAATCCAGATGCGCAAGGTCGCGGCCTATCTGTTCGGCTTCATCGGCCCGCGCAAGAAGATGTTCGCGGAGATGGGACTTTAGGGACAAACTCCCTCTCCCGGTGAAGCGGGGACAGGGCTGGGATGAGGGGACAATCAGCCGGGCGCGTTGTTCCGGCTTGGGCCCCTCATCCGGCGCGTCGCGCCACCTTCTCCCCGTTTCACGGAGAGAAGGGACAACAACAAAGATTTTGCGAACCAAGGAAACGCCAATGCCAGATTTCAACAAGGTCAAGGTCGAAACCGAAGACGGCGTCGCCGTCGTCACGCTCAATCATCCCGAGGTCATGAACGCCATTTCCGTCGACATGCTCGAAGGGCTGATCGAGGCGCTCGATTTCATCGAAGACAGGTCGAACGGCGTGCGCTGCGTCGTTCTGACGGGCTCGGGCAAGGGTTTCTGCGCGGGCGCCAATCTTCAGGGCCGCAACACGTCGACGTCGAAGAGCGGCGGCGCAGGCTCGGTGCTCGAGAGCCACTATCATCCGATCCTGCGCCGCATGCGCCGTCTCCATTGCCCGATGCTGACCGCGATCAACGGCGCCGCCGCCGGCGCCGGCATGAGCCTGTCGCTGATGGGCGACCTGAAGCTCGCTGCCAAGTCCGCCTATTTCCTGCAAGCGTTCCGCCGTATCGGCCTTGTTCCGGACGCAGGTTCGACCTGGATGCTGCCGCGTCTCGTCGGCACGGCGCGCGCGATGGAACTGTCGCTGCTCGGCGAAAAGCTGCCGGCGGAGAAGGCGCTGGAATGGGGCCTGATCAACCGCGTCTACGACGATGCGGAACTGATGAACGAAGCGAAGAAGATGGCGAAGGAATTGGCCAACGGCCCGACCAAGGCGCTGGCGCTGATCCGCGGTCTCTATTGGGACAGCCCGGAAAACACGTTCGAGGAACAACTCGATCTCGAATTCCGCACGCAGCGCGTGGCGGGCGCGAGTGCGGACTTCAAGGAGGGCGTGACGGCTTTCTTGGAGAAGCGCCCCGCAAAATTCACAGGCGCGTGACATGGAGTTCGCGCGCGTCAGACTGGCGATCGACAATTTCGTCGCTCTGCTGACGCTGAACGATCCCGACGTGATGAACGCCGCCGGCGAGCCGATGCTCGACGACATTCTGGCGGCGCTCGACATTGTGGAGGACAAAGCCAGCGGCGTGCGCTGCCTCGTCATCACCGGCGCCGGGACTGCCTTCTGTTCCGGCGCCAATCTGAAGGACCGCGGCTCGGGCAAGGCCAAGCCCGTCGGCATTGTCCTGGAGACGCATTGGCATCCGCTGCTGCGGCGGCTGCGTCGCTTGCACTGCCCCATCGTAACCGCGGTCAATGGGGCTGCGGCCGGCGGCGGCATGGCGCTGGCGCTGACGGGCGACATCGTGATCGCTGTGCGCAGCGCCTATTTTCTTCAGGCGTTCCGCCGCATCGGGCTCGTTCCGGACGTCGGCTCGACATGGCTGCTGCCGCGCCGCATCGGCGTCGCGCGCGCGATGGAATTGTCGCTGCTCGGCGAAAAACTGCCGGCGGAAAAGGCGCTTGCCTGGGGGCTGATCAACCGCGTCGTCGATGACGGGCAGGGACTGGACGAGGCGATGAAAATCGCGATCGAACTGGCCGCCGGCCCGACGAAGGCGCTGGCGCTGATCCGCGGGCTCTACTGGGATTCGACGGAGAATGGTTTCGAGGAACAGTTGGACCTCGAGTTCCGCATGCAGCGCGTGGCCGGCGCGAGCGCGGATTTCAGGGAAGGGGTTGCGGCTTTTCTGGAGAAGCGCGCCGCTAAATTCACGGGAACCTGACTCTCCGCAAGCGGGGAGAAGAAGACACCAAGCTGAGAGGAAACATGCCATGCTCAAGACCCGCTTCACCGAAATGTTCGGCGTGCAGCACCCGATCGTGCAGGGCGGCATGCAATGGGTGGGGCGTGCGGAATTGGTCGCGGCCGTCGCCAACGCCGGCGCGCTCGGCTTCATCACCGCGCTGACGCAGCCGACGCCCGACGATCTGCTGAAGGAGATCAAGCGCTGCCGCGAGATGACCGACAAGCCGTTCGGCGTCAATCTCACCATCCTGCCGTCGATCAATCCGCCGCCCTATGCCGAATACCGCCGCGCGATCATCGAGGGCGGCGTGAAGATCGTCGAGACGGCGGGCTACAAGCCGCAGGAACATGTCGACGATTTCAAGAAGAACGGCGTGAAGGTCATTCACAAATGCACAGCGGTGAGGCACGCGGCTTCCGCGCAGCGCATGGGCGTGGATGCGATCTCGATCGACGGCTTCGAATGCGCGGGCCATCCGGGCGAGGACGACATTCCCGGCCTCATCCTCATTCCCTGCGCGGCCGACAGGATCACCATTCCGATGATCGCGTCCGGCGGCTTCGGCGACGGGCGCGGGCTTGCCGCGGCGCTGGCGCTCGGCGCGGACGGCGTCAACATGGGCACGCGCTTCTGCGCCACGAAGGAAGCGCCGATCCACGAGGCGTTCAAGCAGCAGATGGTCGCCAACGACGAACGCGCGACCAATCTGATCTTCCGCACCATGCACAATACCGCGCGCGTCGCGAAGAATGCGATCAGCGACGAGGTGGTCGCAGCTGAGAAGCGCGGCGCGAAATTCGAGGATGTGAAGCATCTCGTCACGGGCGTGCGCGGCCGCGCCGGGCTGGAGAGCGGCGACATCAACGCCGGCATCTGGTCAGCCGGCATGGTGCAGGGGCTCATCCACGATATTCCCACGGTGAAGGAGCTCGTCGACCGCATCATGGCTGACGCCGAGTCCATCATCACGCGACGCATGGCGAACATGGTCGTCACGCACGCCGCCGCGGCGGAGTGATTTCATGCGCGCGTGGGAAGTTCAGGGCGAATGGGGCATCGACCATCTCAGGATGGTTGAGACGCAAGCGCGCCAACCCGGTGCGGGCGAGGTTCTCATTCGCATGCGCGCGGCTTCGGTGAACTATCGCGATCTGCTGACGGTGCAGGGCATGGGCGGCACGCGTCGCCTGCCGCTCGTTCCCTTCTCCGATGGCGCGGGCGAAGTGATCGCCGTCGGCGGGGGCGTGACACGTGTGAAGGCGGGCGACCGTGTGTGCCCGATGTTCTTCGAGGGCTGGATCGACGGACGGCCCGACGCGGCCAAGCGCGCGCGGCCGCTCGGCGGGCCGCTACCCGGCGTGCTGCAGGACGAATTCGTCGCCAAATCGGAGGCCGTCTCGGCCATCCCGAAAGGCTGGTCGTTCGAGGAAGCCGCCACCCTGCCCTGCGCGGGCCTGACGGCATGGCGCGCGCTGATGGTGGAAGGCGAGTTGAAGGCCGGCGAAACCGTGCTCGTGCAGGGCACGGGCGGCGTATCGATCTTCGCGCTGCAATTCGCCAAAATGGCCGGCGCGCGGGTGATCGCGACTTCCTCGTCCGACGAAAAGCTCGAACGCGCGAAAGCCTTGGGCGCGGACGCGACGGTCAACTACAAAACCACTCCGGAATGGGCGAAAGCGGCGCTGGAGATGACCGGCGGCGCGGGCGTCGATCATGTGGTTGAGGTCGGCGGCGCCGGCACGCTCAACCAGTCGCTGGAAGCAGCGAAGATCGGCGGTTGCATCGAGGTGATCGGCGTACTCTCCGGCTTCTCTCAGCAGATCGCGATGCCGACTTTGTTCAGCAAGAATTTGCGGATGATCGGACTGTCGGTCGGTTCGCGCGAAATGTTCGAGAGCATGGTTGCGGCGATCGACAAGGCCGGCATGAAGCCGGTGATCGACCGGACGTTCGCGTTCGATCAGGTTCCGGACGCGCTGCGCTGCATGAAGGGCGCGGGGCATTTCGGGAAGATCTGCATTTCGTATTGAATGCAATCTGGCCGTACAGCGGCGTGCTCCGACCTGTGGAAAGATGCGCCGCGGACGGCCCTAAGCCTTCTTCCCCCACGGCGTGATCCACACGAATCCCGCCGTCGCCAGCCCGTAGGCGGTCATCGACAGCGCAACAACGACAAACATCATCCATTGCGGCGCGTCCCAGGAGGCGAGCCAGAGGCCGCCGGCGATGACGACGGCGAGCCTCACCGTACCGGCGATCACGGGCCCAAGCACCTTTCCGGCGCCTTGCGAAGCGAAATAGAGACAAAGTCCGAGGCCGTAGAAAAAATAGGCGAGGCCCGACCAGACGAGATAGAGGCGCGCGGATTCCAGCACGCCCGCGTCGCTGGTGAACATGCGCGACCACAAATGCGGGAAGATGGCGAAGAACAGCCCGACCACGCCGAGCATGACGGCCGACACGAGACCGCCGCTCCACGCGACTCGGCGCGCCCGCGGCACGTCGTCGGCGCCGATGGCCATACCGACCATCGGCACGCAGGCGACGCCTATGGCGAAAGCGATGGGAATGAGGAGAAACTCGAGCCGCGAGCCAATGCCGTAGCCCGCAAGCGCGGACGTCCCGAAATGCGCGATCAGCCGGGTGAGGATGAGGACGGTCGCGACCGTCTGGATCGGCGAGATGCAGGCGAGGCCGCCCACGCGCAGGATGTCGCGGAACAAGGCGCCGTCCGGCGCGAAAGCCGTAAGCTTCGGCTTGACGCGCGCCCGACCTGCGAGGAGGAACCAGGCGAGGAACGCCGCCGAGCCGCCGTAGGCAGCCACCTGGCCGGTGGCCACTCCCGCCATGCCGAGGCGCGGCAAGCCGCCAAGACCAAGACCGAGCGCGCCGCCGACGACGATCTGGGCGATCGCCGCGACGAATATGGTCGCGGAGGGCACGCGCATGTTGCCACAGCCGCGTACGACCGAGGCGAGCGTATTGGTCATCCACACGAAAAGAACAGCGACTGAGTAGACACGCGCATAGGCTATCGCCTCGGCCAGCGCCGCGTCGCGTCCGCCCAGCGCCGCGAACAGCGCCGGACCAAAGGCGAAAAGCATGGCGGCGAGCGCTAGTCCGGCGCAAAGACCGATAAAGCTCGCGTGCAGCGCCAATGAGGACGCACGCTGGACCTCGCCCCCGCCGAGCGCGCGCGCGATGGACGAGGAGACGCCGCCGCCCATTGCACCGCCAGACATCATCTGCTGCAGCATGACGAAGGGAAAGACGAGCGCGAGGCCTGCGAGCGCGGGCGTGCCGAGCGCGCCGACATAGGAAGTTTCCGCGATGGCGACGAGGGAGGTCGCGACCATTGCGCCCATGTTGGGCAGCGAAAGACGCATCAAGGTCGGCAGGATCGGACCAGTCAGCAGCGGGTTCTGTGCATTGGGCGCCAGCATGGATCGACCTCGGGAAAGTTCTGGAAAGCGGCTGCGCTGTCAGTCGGCGAGCCTGTCGAGCGCGCGGTCGAGCGCGGCGTTGAGGGCCCGCATCTCGTCCGCGCCGAGCGCGGCGGCTATCGTGTCCTGCGCCGCGCGCCAGCCATTCAGCGCCCGATCCAGCGTGGCGCGGCCTTGCGGCGTGAGTTTCAGCTTCCGCACGCGGCCGTCCTCCTTGTCCGCCTCCGCCACCACCAGCTGGCGCCGCTCCAAAGGGCGCAGGTTGCGGGAGAGCGTCGTGGCGTCCATCACCATGCTGTCGGCCAGCGCGCCGATGGAAGCGCCGGGGGCGGCGCGCAATTGCACGAGCAGGCCGAATTGCGTGACCGTGAGATCGTAGGGCGCAAGCTCCCGGTCGTAGATCTGCGACACGCGGCGGCTCGCCTTGCGGACGCGCGAGGCCGTGCAGATGGAAGGGGTAAGCGCGCCGGAAGTCATGGCTAACGATAGATGCATATGCAGGCTTCGACAATCCCCGCTCGCGCATGGGCGCTCTGCGGCTGGAAATGCCCGCCCGCCTCGGCTAATCCCTTCGCATGTCGCATTCACAAATCTTCCGCCTCGCCGGCGTCATGGGCTGGCCGGTCATGCATTCGCGCTCGCCGCGGCTGCACAACGCCTGGCTGAAACGCTTTGGTCTGCCGGGCTATTACGCGCCGCTGCCGGTGGAGACCGGCAAGGTGGAAGCCGCGCTGCGCGCCCTGCCCACGCTGAATTTCGCAGGCTGCAACGTCACCCTGCCGCACAAGGAAGCGATTGTGCGGATCGCCGATCACGTCGATCCCGTCGCGCGCGCGATCGGCGCGGCGAATTGCGTGGTCGTGCGGGCGGACGGATCGCTGGCCGCCTTCAACTACGATGTCTTCGGCTTCCTGGAAGCACTGCGCGCCGGCGCGCCTGGCTGGCGCGCCTCCAGCGGGCCGGCGGTCGTGCTCGGCGCCGGCGGCGCGGCGCGGGCCGTTGTCTATGGTCTGATCGAGGACGGCGCGCCAGAGGTGCGCGTCGTCAACCGCACGCTCGAACGCGCGCAGGGCTTCGCCACGGAATTCGGACCGAAGGTTCGGCCATTGCGATGGGAGGAACGTTGCGATGCGCTCGCCGACGCCGCGCTGCTCGTCAACACCACCAGCAACGGCATGGTCGGTCAGCCGCCGCTGGATATTGCGCTCGACGCGCTGCCAGGCGAAGCGGTCGTCAACGACATCGTCTACACGCCGCTGGAGACGCCCCTGCTTGCGGCGGCGCGCGCGCGCGGCAATGTCGCAGTGGATGGGCTCGGCATGTTGATCCAGCAGGCGCGCCCGGCCTTTCGCGACTGGTTCGGAATTATGCCCGATGTGACGGCTGGCGAACGGGAGATGATGGAAGGCGCGTAGCTCTCACCCAGGCGGCACACGTGCGATCTGGCCGAGTTTGAGCGAGGCCGGCATTTCCTCCTTCGAGATGATGCCGTCCGCCATGCGCGCGTACAGCCGCGCAGCATCGAGAATTTCCGACGCGGAACGGAGCGGAAAATCGCCGAACAGGTAGGTCCACTTGCCCGGCGCCGACAGGGTGATGGTGACCGGCCTGACGCAAACTTTCAGGCATTCGACCGGTTCGATCTCGACATCGGCGGAATCCGCCGCATGAGCGAGCATCTCGCGATAGAGTTGTGAGCCCATGCGATCCTCGATTGGGCCCTTGGGATCGCCGGCGGCGCGGCATTTCACGCAGATGCGGATCTTTGTTTTATCGCTCATCTCTTGCTTATATGGGAAAGCGGCCGCCTATGGCGAGCCTTGGAAGGCCTGAAGGCCTATGGGACGGGAGGCCGATTTCGCGACGGCGGCCGGTACTATATGAAGCGCCTGCATGCAGAAGGATCGACCCGCCCCGGATCATGGACATGCTCCGCCGCCAGCGGGGCAAACGGGAACCATCATCTTCATCCTCGGCGGCGCGCGGTCGGGCAAGAGCAGCTTTGCCGAAAGCCGCATGGAGGCGCTCCCCGGGCCATGGATCTACATTGCGACAGCGCAGGCGCTCGACGACGAGATGCGCGCGCGCATCGCGATGCATCGTGCGGGACGCGATACGCGCTGGCGAACAGTCGAGGCGCCCCATGAACTTGCCGCAGCCCTTGCCGACGCGCCAGAGGGGTCGTCCGTTCTCGTCGATTGCCTCACGCTCTGGTTGACCAATCGCCTGCTTGCGGACGTGGATGTAGTATCCGAACGAGCGCGCCTGATTGCCGCGCTCGCGGCCCGCCGTGCGCCTACTATCGTCGTGTCGAACGAGGTTGGGCTCGGCATTGTGCCGGATAATGCGCTTGCCCGCCGCTTCCGCGACGAGGCGGGCTTCCTGCATCAGGCGGTGGCGGCGATCGCGACGGAGGCGTATTTTATGGTCGCGGGCCTTTCCATCCGTGCCAAGTAGACGCGCCACAGCCGACATCGAAACGGCGGAAGCGACCCTTCGCCGCGTTTTCCGGTTTACCGGGTTTCGCCCGGGGCAACGCGAAATCATCGAAGCGGTTCTGGCCGGAGACGACGTCTTCGCGCTGATGCCGACCGGCGCCGGCAAATCGCTTCTGTACCAATTGCCCGCACTGACAGGTCTCGGGCCGACCATAGTCGTTTCGCCGCTGATTTCTCTCATGCGCGATCAGGTCGCAGCCCTGCAGGCGAGGGGCGTCGCGGCGGGTTCGCTCAATTCCGGCAACGAATTGCAGGACAATGCGACCGCGCTCGCGATGATCGAGTCGCGCAAGATCAAGCTGCTCTACGTGGCGCCTGAGCGCCTTGCATTGGATGAAACAATCGACATGCTCGCGCGCATGCGTCCACGACTGCTCGCGGTCGACGAGGCGCATTGCGTGTCGCGCTGGGGCCACGACTTCAGACCGGACTACGCCCGTATCGGCGAGATCGCACGGCGCTTCGGAGCGCCCCAGACGATCGCAACGACAGCGACCGCTGCGCCGCGAACGCGCGAAGACATCGAAGCGCTGCTGTTCCATCGTCGCCCGCGGCTGTTCGTTCACTCGTTTCGGCGACCGAACATCTCGATCTCCGTCCGGCGTCGGAGACATGCGCTCAGCGATGTTGCGACAGTTATCCGGGCCCATCGCGGCGAGAGCGGAATCGTCTATTGCGGTTCTCGCGCCGCAGCCGACCAGCTTGCGCGCGCGCTCGCCGCCAATGGCGTTCCGGCCCTGCCCTATCACGCGGGGCTCGACGCCGCCACGCGCAGCGCGAACCAGGATGAGTTTCTCGCGCGCGCCGACGGCGTGATGGTAGCGACAATTGCTTTCGGCATGGGGATCGACAAGAAGGACGTTCGTTTCGTCTGCCATGCAGACCTGCCGCATTCCATCGAAGCCTATTATCAGGAGATCGGCCGCGCCGGACGCGACGGCAAACCGGCGGAAGCGGTTGCTTTCGTCTCTCGCGCCGCCTGGATGGCTCATGGCGCGCCCGATATCGACCTGACGCACGAGACACGCGCCAGAGAAGCGGCCACAATCGCCAGTTTCGCGCGTGGGTTCGATTGCCGATGGCGCGCCGTTCTGGCGCATCTCGGGGAAGATGGCCCGCCTTGCGGCGCGTGCGACAATTGCAGGCGCGGGCTCGTTTGGCTGCGCAAACCGCGGGCGCTGGCGCAGCGGGCGCGCGACGCCGTGTCGGCCCGCGCCGCGCGCTTTCTTGTTTCTGGTTCGGCGAAGCCGGAGACGGAGCCGGACATGCCACTCGGCGTGCTCGACTTCGCTCCATCGACCGACGTGAATACGACCTTGACCGTCGAGCAATCGCGACGGCTGGTTCGGCTGCGGGTGGCGCGCGCGTCAATCGCCCGTCGACGGCGCGTCGCGCCGACCCAGATCGCGTCAGAAACGGCGATGTCGGCGCTCGCCCGGCTCGAATGCCACAGAGCGGATCAGTTCGTGTCGATGGCGCAACAACACGTCGACATACGCGACCCCCTCATCCTCGATCTTCTGCAAGCTTTGGAGGCGACGACTTATCCGACCCCCTGACCGCTGCGGATATGATCAAGCCGCTCGAGCGATATAGGGCGCGAGGCCGATACGCGCCTTCTCATATTCCCGCTCCAGCCGCCGGACGCAGGCAAGGCCTTCGGCCGCGAACTCCTGCGGGCTGATATCGCGCCAGGAAAGGCACAGATTGTAGATCGAACGCGCGCCGACATTGGCGGAGCATGACCGCAAGGCATGGGCTTCGTCGCGGAACTTTTCGATGTCGCCCTCCGTTGCAGCCGCAGCGAGTTCCTTGAGGATCAAAGCGGCGTCAGCGACGAACTGACTGGCGACCTCGCGAACGAAATCCTCGCCGCCGAGACGTTCGAGATCCGCAAGCGCGGTTGCATTGATGTCTTCATTATCTGTCGGGCTGTCGCCGGCTCCGTCATCCACCGGTGGCGGCTGATCGACAGTCTCCGTTCCAATGGCGGCCTGCGCAGCGACCGTGTCGGTATCGAGTTGGCGGTCGATCGCCGCCAGCAGTTTCGGAAGATCGATCGGCTTGGTGATGCAATCGTCGATGCCGGCCGCCAGGCAGCGCGCGCGCGTCTCGTCGGTGACGTCGGCAGTCAGCGCGATAATTGGAGTACGGCGACCGACCGGGCGTTCGAACATGCGAAACCGCCGCGTCGCCTCAATCCCGTCGATGCGCGGCATGTTTATATCCATCAGCACGACATCGAAGCGTTCGCGCGAAAGAACATCGAGCGCCGCATGGCCGTCGTCGACGATCGTCGCCTTGCGCCCGACGAGCGAGAGCATTTTTCCGATGACCTTCTGGTTGGTCTTGTTGTCTTCGGCGACCAGAATTGCGAGATTGCGCGCGGGCGCGCGCGCGTCTTCCAGAGATGGACGATCGATCGTCGCCGCGCCGCCTACGGCTACGAGCGCATCCAGCAGGATCCGCGGCTCGCAGGGCCAGTTCATGACGAAGGAAGAGCCGCCGGCGCGCGACCTCAACTCGACTTTTGTCCCCTCATCGACCAGGAAGATCGCGCCTCTTCGGCCGACAGTTTCGATCTGCGCGCTCGTCGCCTCCGGAGATAGGCCGCCGCCGCGCGTACGTGCGTCGACAATCACGATATCTTGAGTTCTGTCGCGGCAGTCGGCGATTTCCGTTCCGAATGACGGCGACAATCCGACGGAACGCGCGATCTGGACGAAGTCGGAATCCCTGCCGACATAGTCGACATTACGACGGTTCGCCGTCTCGCTTTCCTCACCTCCGGCGACATCCGCGTCGAATTCGAACCAGAATGTGCTTCCAACGCCTTTCGCGCTGGAAACTCCCAGCTCGCCGCCCAGACCCAGTACGAGTTGGCGCGCAATGGCGAGACCCAGGCCCGAACCGCCATAGGTCTCGCGGATGCCCTCATTGGCCTGGGTAAAGCGGTCAAAGATCCGCGCGCGCTCATCGTCGCCGAGACCGATGCCCGAATCGCGCACTTCAATGCGCACACGCACGCGTCCACCGCCGAGCGTCTTCGCTCTCACAGCGATCTCGACGTAACCCGCCGGCGTGAACTTGATTGCATTGCCGACAAGATTGACGAGGCTGTCGCGGATATGCCGCGCATTGCTCATGAGCCATCGAGGCGTCGGCGCATCGACCTGGAGCAGCAGACGCAAGCCCTTGGCCTGGGCTGAAACATCCAGGAGCTCGCGGATCGAATGCAGCATTTCGAATAGATCGACCCGCGCCTGTTCGGCGGGCTGACGACCCATTTCCAGCCGTGAGAAATCGAGGATCGAATCTATCTGGCCAAGAAGCGATCTGCCGGCCTGGCCGATCATGCGCGCCATATCAGTTTCTTCGCGCGGCAGTTTCGAGGCTGCGAGAATGTCGCCGAGACCAATGATTGCATTGAGCGGCGTGCGCAGGTCGTGGCTGACCGCAGCAACGAACATGCTCTTTGCGCGCGCCGATTCCTCCGCCTTGGCCTTCGCTTGCCAGAGATTGCGAACGAGATTGAGCGCATAAGCCGGGATGATGATGAGGCCGACGATAAGACCGCCCGCAAGAAGATCGTTGTCACGCCACAAGGGCGACAGCCGCACCGTGACGCCGACGGCGACAATCGACAGAATGCCGGAGGCTACGATCCACTTGACGCCATAGCGAAACCCGAAACCGTAGATTATCAACAAATATCCGGGGTACAGCAGCCCGACATAGGCTGGCCCGGAATGATAGGCGACATAGCTGAGCGAAAGTATATCCGACAACAGGACTGCAACGCGCCTCCATGCACGGGGGCGAGGCCAGATTGAAACATGCGCGAAGAAGACAGCTGCGAGCGAGAGATAGGCGAGATAGGCGCCCGCCAGGAAACCGGAACCGAACGAATCGTGAGCGCGTCCGAAGATGGAGACGGCGCCGAACAGTATGGTCGTAATGACCATTCTGTTGATGCCCATCTGGCGTTCGTTCTCGACGTGATGGCCATCGCCCTGCGACGAGCGATCAAGAAAGAGTGGTTCGGAGCGCATGGCGATCAAGCGGTCTTCGCCAGCGATCCGGGCTGAACGAAGAGGTTCGACACCTCTGCAAAAGGCGCGGGGCGACCGAGCAGGTATCCTTGCACCAGCTCGCAGCCGACTTCGCGCAGCCCTTGCAGATGCTTCGGCGTCTCGACGCCTTCAGCCACCACCTCCAGACCGAGGCTGCGGCCCAGTGTGATGATCGCGCGCACGATCGCTGAATCGTTGGGATCCTGCGTCATGTTGCGGACGAAGGTCTGATCGATCTTGATGCGCTGGACCGGCAGTTTCTTGATGTAGGAGAGGGACGAATAGCCTGTGCCGAAATCGTCGATTGCAATCGAAACGCCCAATCGGTTCAATTCGCGCAGATCGTTGGCGACTGCGTCGATATCCTGCATCACGATGTTTTCGGTGAGCTCGAGTTCGAGGCGGCGTGGATCGAGCCCCGTTTCGGACAGGACCCGTGCGACCTGCAGCGGCACATTCTTCTTGCGGAACTGGATTGGCGACATGTTGACCGCGACGCGGAACATCGGAAATCCGTTGCGCTGCCAGAGCCGCGCATCCTCGCAGGCCTTGCGCAGAACCCACTCGTTGATCGGGATGATAAGGCCGTTTTCCTCCGCCTGCGGCAGAAAGGCGCCGGGTCCGACGATTCCCACACCCGGGCGGTTCCACCGCAACAGCGCCTCGACGCCTGTGATCACGTTCGTCGAGATGTCGAATTGCGGTTGGTAGTAGAGGACAAATTCTTCGTTGGCGAGCGCCATTCGCAGGTCGGCCTCGAGGCTCATCGCGCTGCGCGCGCGCGCCTGCATATCGGCGGCAAACAGGCAATAGGCGTTGCCCCCCTCCCCCTTCGCCTTGTACATGGCGAGGTCAGCATTGCGCAGAAGTTCTTCCGGGTCTGCGCCGTCGTTGGGGTGAATGGCGACGCCGATGGAGGCCGTGGACTTCATCTGCGGAATTTCGGAATCCGCAAAGGCTGCGATCGCTTCGCAAATCCGGGCCGCGAATTCGGCAACGTCGTAATTGGATCCGACGTCCGACTGCAGAATGGCGAATTCATCGCCGCCTAGTCGCGCCAGCGTGTCGCGTTCGCGCACAACCTCGCGCAAACGGGCGCCGATCGCCTGCAGGAAGCGATCGCCGACCGAATGGCCATAGACGTCATTGACTGCCTTGAAGCCATCGAGGTCGATGAGGTGAAGGGCGAACAGCTTGTCGCCGCGCCGCGCGCGAGCGATCGCGCTGCGCAGCTTCTCGGAAAGCAGGGTTCGATTGGGAAGCGACGTCAGCGGATCGTGATGCGCCAGGTAGCGCAGATGTTCTTCCGTGCGCTTGTGCGCGGTTATGTCGAGCGAGCTTGTCAGTACGCCAGAGACGGCGCCGGTATGATCCCGCAAGGGCGTCTTCGTGGTCAGGAAGCTGCGGCGGCGCTCGTCGGCGCTGGTGAGATTTTCCTCGAAGGCAGGCAGGGCGCGGCCGGTCGTGAAAACAAGCTGGTCGAGCGTGTGATTGCGGTCCGCATTCGCCTTGCCGATGAGTTCGGTCAGCGGACGTCCCACGGCGGCGACGGGGTCGACACCGAAGAAGTCGGTCTCGAAAGCGTTGACGAAGAGAGTCTTCCCCTCCCGATCCACCGCGTTGATGAGCACGGGAAGCGTGTCGATGACCTGCGCCAACCGCTCGATCGAATCACGTATGGCGCGCTCTCGGGAACGCTCGCTGTCGGCAAGCTCTTGCGCCAGCGTGTCGGCGCGTTCGGCGAGCAGCTTCTGGTGACGGCGCAATGCGAGAAGATTGCGGGTGCGGGTGATGAATTCGTGATGGTCGACCGGCGAATTCAGAAAGTCGGTCGCGCCGGCCTCCAGCGCGCGGAGCCGAAACGAGCGCTCCTCATAGACTGTGATGACAACCACGGGAATGTCGGACGCGCCGTTCGTCGCGCGCAGGGCGCGGACGAAGTCGGCGCCGTTCATCTCGGGCATTTTGTAATCGGTGATGACAAGGTCTGCCGCGTTGCCGGCCAGCCAGTCCAGCGCCTCGCGCGGATTGCCGAAAGAATGGACTTCGATATCGGGCGCAATCGAGGCCGCGAGCTTGGAAAAGATATTCCTGTTCGTGACGCGATCGTCGACGATAGCAACAACAGCCATAATAATTTCTCAGCCGGGAGAAACACTTGGCGAAGATCTGGCCCGCGCCCGCAGAAAGAATGCCGCAAGTTGATTAAGCAATTGCTTCCGCGTCCTTTGAGCCGTGTCGATTTGCCCGGGCGATTCAGTAGGATAGCGACGTAACGGGAGACCGCCGATGAACCCAGCCGATATGTCCGCCTCCGCGCTGCGGACCGCCTATTCCAGCGGCGCCCTTTCGCCGGTGGAGGCACTGAAAGCCTTGATTTCACGGATAGAGCGGCTCGAGCCGCGCGTGATGGCTTTGTGGGCGACCGATTTCGAGAGCGCGCTCAAAACAGCGCGGGAATCGGAAGAACGCTGGCGCAAGGGAGCGCCGCTCGGGCCGATCGACGGCGTGCCGTTAACGATCAAGGAAAATATTGCGACGACAGGCGTCCCGATGCCGCTGGGTACGGCAGCGAGCGAGTTGGCCCCTTCGTCGGCCGACGCGCCCCCGGCTGCGCGCGCGCGCGAATGCGGCGCAGTCATCTTCGCGCGCACGACCATGCCGGACTACGGCATGCTGTCGTCGTCAAAATCGAGCTTTCACCAGCTCACCCGCAACCCCTGGGATCTGACCAAGACGCCCGGCGGCTCGTCCTCCGGAGCCGGAGCGGCTGCGGCGGCGGGCTACGGGCCGCTTCATATCGGCACCGATATCGGCGGTTCGGTGCGGCTGCCGGCCGGCTGGTGCGGCATTTTCACGTTGAAGCCGAGCCTGGGGCGCATACCGATCGACCCGCCCTTTCAGGGCCGGGTCGCCGGACCGATGACGCGCACGGTCGAAGACGCCGCGCTGTTCATGGAAGTGCTGAGCCTGCCGGACCCGCGCGATCACATGAGCCTGCCCTACGAGAAGATCGCCTGGCGGGCGCTCGACCGCGACGTCAAGGGATTGCGGATCGGCCTGCATCTCGAGGCTGGCGCAGGGCTGCCCGTCGAGCCGGACGTGCGCACGGCTGTGGAGGCGGCGGCGCGCGCATTCGAGGCCGCCGGAGCCATCGTCGAACATCTCGATCCGTTCCTCACCCGTGAGATGCTCGACGGGCAAGACCGGTTCTGGCGCGCACGTGCCTGCGCCGATATCGCCGCGCTGCCGGAGGAGCGGAAAGCGAAAATCCTGCCCTTCATCCGCGCATGGGCGGAATCCGCGTCGCCCTTCAGCGGGCAGGATGTCTATTCCGGGTTTGCGCAATCCATGGCGCTCCGAAAAGCGACGGAAGCCGCGACTCGCCGCTTCGATTACGTGCTTTCGCCGACCGCGCCCATACCGGCCTTCGACGCCGATCTGCCGAGCCCGACCAACGATCCGGAGCGACCTTTCGAACACATCGCCTTCACCCTCCCTTACAACATGTCCGAACAGCCGGCGTCCTCGGTCAATTGCGGCTTTACGTCGTCGGGCCTGCCGATCGGGCTGCAGATTGCGGGCCGCCGCTTCGACGATCTCGGCGTGCTGCAAATGTCGCGCGCCTGGGAACGCATGCGGCCCGCGCAGCGCGCGTGGCCGTTGGAAATCGGCTGAAGGCGTGCGCCAACGCACATCAGTCGATCTCGCCAGACTTGCGCGTACGCCAGGCGGCGCGCACTATTTTGCTGCGGCGGGTCGATCCACCCATCAGGGGGACGAGAAAGTGGATAGAAGATCGTTTCTTGGCCTGTTCGGCGGTCTTGCCGCCACGGCCGTGCTTCTCAAATCATCGTCCAGCGAAGCGATGCCGGCGGCGAAACCGTCCGACGTCGCGCCGCCGGCGCCAGAGCCCGCAGTCGCGACGGACGCGGATGTCGAGGCGGTCAAGCCAGAGAAGGCGTATTGGCGGCGCAGGCGCTATTATCGCCGGCGGCGGTACTGGCCGCGACGGTATTATTACCGCCCGCGCTACTATCGTCGTCGCTACTACTGGCGTCCGCGCTATTACTACCGGGTGTGGTGATGCGGGCTGCGCAACGATGAACGGCGCCCGCCGATAGCGCGGCGAGCGCCGGTTCCCCATCATTTCAGTTCTGCCGCGAAGAACTCCATCGTGCGCAATTCGGCTTCGGCGGCGGCGGGCGCGTCGTAGCTCTCCCGCTCGTCGCAATTGAAGCCGTGGTCCGCCGCGTAGACGAAGATCGGAACCTCCGGCTGGGCGGCGCGGATCTTGTCGACGTCGCTCAGCGGGATGTGCTTGTCGCGTTCGCCGAAGTGCAGCATGAGCGGCGCGCGCGGCCGTTCCGCCGCAATGCCGGCGATGCCGCCGCCGTAATAGCCGACAGCCGCCGACACGTCCGGCAGGCGCGCCGCAGCGGCATAGGCCAGCGTGCCGCCCCAGCAATAACCGACCACGCCAACGGCGCCGCCTTCCTTAGCCGCCTCGATGGCCGCTGCGACGTCGGCCAGCGTGTCGTCGATCTTGGTGCGCCCGCGTATCTCCATCGCGCGCGGGCGGTCGTCCATGCCATAGCCGAGTTCGACGCCCTTCTCGACACGATCGAACAATGCAGGCGCGATGGCAAGGTAGCCTGCGGCCGCGAACTTCTCTGTGACCGCGCGAATATGATGGTTCACGCCGAAAATTTCCTGCAGCACGACCATGCCGCCTTTGGGCTTGCCGGCCGGACGCGCGCGCCATGCGGAAATCCGCACGCCGTCTTTGCAGGTCAATGTGATCGTCTCGCCCATGTCTCGCATTCCTTTCCCGCGGCCGGTCCAGCCGTCTCCCTCATCCATTATAGCGAGGCCGGCGCGATCCACACGCGCGAGCGCATCTGCGATCCTCACGCCGCCGATCTCGCGGTCGCCGCAGATTTCAGCCAGCGGCGCCAGGACGAAGGCGCGATTCAAAAGCTCGCGATGCGGGATGACGAGGCCGGGCCAGTCGAGCGCGTCTTCGCCGTAGACGAGTATGTCGATATCGATCGCGCGCGGTCCCCAGCGCTCGCCCGCCGTCCGACCGAGGTCGCGCTCGATCTGCTTGAGCGCGTCGAGCAGGTCCTGCGGCGCGAAACGCGTCGCGTAGAGGGCGCAGGCGTTGAGAAAATCGGGCTGGTCCTGCTTGCCCCACGGCGGGGTGCGCCAGAGCGAGGAGACCGCGAGACGGCGACCAATTCCGCGCTGTTCGATCTCGCGCATCGCTCGCGCGATAGCGAAGGCGGCGTCGCCGAGATTCGCGCCGAAGCCGAGCGCGGCGACGACAGGCTCAACCATGTTCGATGGCGTCCCAAACGGCGAAGGCCGCGCGGTGCTCGGCGACATCATGCACGCGAAACACGCGCGCGCCGCGCGCCGCAGTCGCGAGGTTGGCGGATATCGTGCCGATGAGCCGCGCGTCGACAGCCGCGCCGAGCAGCAGCCCGAACAGGGATTTGCGCGAGACGCCGATCAATACGGGCAGGCCATATTCCCGCGCGATCCGGTCCGTGGCGCGCAAGGCGGCGAGATTTTGGGCCTTCGTCTTGCCGAATCCTATGCCGGGGTCGAGCATGACATGGGCGCGCAAGACGCCAGCCTTGCGCGCGAGATCGAGCGAGCGATCGAAGAATCGTTTCATGTCGTCGACGATGTCGAGTTCGGGATCGGCGCTGTCGCGATTGTGCATGACGACCACCGCCGCGCCTGTTTCGGCGACCGTATCGGCCATGGCCGGATCGCGCTGCAGGCCCCAGACATCGTTGACGACGCAGACGCCGCGCGCGACAGCGTAGCGCGCGATTTCGGCCTTGTAGGTGTCGATCGAAAAAGGCGCGTCGACCTCGTCGAGCAGAGCGTCCAGCAGCGGCGCAAGCCGACGGCGCTCTGCTTCGGCGGATAGGGGCGTATGGCCAGGGCGTGTCGATTCCGCGCCGATGTCGACGATGTCGGCGCCATCGGCCACGAGTTTCTTCGCCTGCGCGACCGCCTCGGCCCGGCTCTCAAATTTTCCACCGTCGGAAAAAGAATCGGGCGTGACGTTCAATATGCCCATGAGCGCGCGGCGCTCGGCGACGCAGGCCAGAAAGCCGTCTCGGCCGGCGCACATGCGGGCGAACGCCGCTTCCTGGGCTGATCCGTCGTCCATCTTTCGTCCGGCGTCCAAATGTCTTGCCTGTTGGATTTCCACCATGGCGGCAATGACACTCACGGCCCCGCAAGGTCAATCCGGCAGGATATGGTCGGAGCCGTCCGGAGGGCCCTCCAGGGCGCCGTCAGAGAGGCCGGGCCGCCAACCGACCACCGCCTCGATCTTGCGGGCGAGCTCGAAATCCTTGTCCGTAATCCCGCCTGCGCTATGGGTATTCAGGCGAACGTCCAGCGAAGAATAGTTGAGAACCATTTCCGGATGGTGCCAGGCGGCCTCCGCCAGATGTGCGACCGCGCCCGCCGCCAGAAGCGTCGCCGGCCAGTCCCTGGTGCGATAGGTCCGGCGAATCGACCCTTCGTCCAATCGCCAATGCGCCAGGTCGCCAACCAGCCGCGCGGCGATCGCATGTTCGGCATAAACGCGTTCCGATTTTGTCGTCATGGCAAGCTCCGGGCGGCGGCGCCCGGATTTATCTAACGCCGCAGCCTGCGGCAGCAAGGTTGCGAAGAGACAATGCTGCGGCCATAGATCATCGTATGACGTTTCGACACACCATCCTCTGCCTGCTTGCGGCGGCGCTGGCTGGCGCGACGCCCACGAGGGCGCAGATGGCGGTCAATCATTTTGGCTATTGCGCGCCGCCGACGCCGCCGTCCTGCGTGAACGCCATGACGGATGCGGGCGAGAAGAAGCTGAAAGCCTGCGAGCAGGATGTCGAGCGCTACGTGGCGAGCGTCTTCGCCTATCGCGGCTGCATCGCCGCGGAGACCGAGCGCGCGGTGCGCGAGGCCAATGCGACCATCCGCAAGATGCGCTGCGTGCGCGATCCCTCGTTCTGTCCGCAATTGCCCGAGCTGGAGGCCGAGCCACAGCCGGAGAAGCCCAAGCCTGGGAAGAAGAAGTAGCCCGCACGGGGCCGGATTGCGCGCCTCACGCCATTCGTGTTGCATACGCCACCCCAACGAGACCGGAATCATGGCCGCACCCAAACCGCCCGCCTTCGAAACGCTCAGCCTGCACGCAGGCCAGCATCCAGACCCCGTGACGGGGTCGCGCGCGACGCCGATCCACCAGACGACAAGTTATGTCTTCCGCGATGCGGATCACGCGGCGGCGCTGTTCAATCTGGAGGTCGGCGGGCATATCTATTCGCGCATCTCCAACCCGACCGTCGCGGTGCTGGAGGAACGGCTGGCCGCGCTCGAAGGCGGGTCGGCCGCCGTCTGCACGGCCAGCGGACAGGCCGCGCTGCATCTGGCCATCGCCACACTGCTGAACGCGGGCGATCACATCGTCGCGTCAGCCTCGCTCTACGGCGGCACGGTCAACATGCTGGCGCAAACGCTGCCGCGCTTCGGCATCACAACCACCTTTGTGAAGCCGCGCGATCTTGCCGGCATCAAGGCCGCCATCCAGCCGAACACGAAACTCGTACTCGGCGAGACCATCGGCAATCCCGGCCTCGAAGTTCTGGACATCCGCGCCGTGGCGGACATAGCGCATGCGGCCGGCCTGCCGCTGATGATCGACAATACGTTTGCGACGCCCTACCTCTGCCGGCCTTTCGAACTCGGCGCCGATATCGTCATGCACTCGATCACCAAATGGATCGGCGGCCACGGCATCGCCATCGGCGGCGTGGTGATCGACGGCGGACGCTTCGACTGGCGCGCGTCGGGCAAGTTCCCGACGATGAGCGAGCCCTATGCGGGCTACGACAATCTGGTGTTCGCAGAAGAGTTCGGGCCGATCGCCTTCGCCATGCGGGCGCGGGCGGAAGGCCTGCGCGATTTCGGCGCGTGCCTGTCGCCGACGCATGCTTTTCATCTGCTGCAAGGAGTCGAAACGCTGCCCTTGCGCATGGACAGGCATGTTGCGAACACCGCAGCCGTGCTGGCCTTTCTTCAGAAGAACGACGCTGTCGCCTGGACCAACCATCCGACGCTGGAGCAGCACCCCGACCACACACTGGCGCAGAAGACCCTGCCGAAAGGCGCTGGCTCCATCGTCACCTTCGGCGTGAAGGGCGGACGCGAGGCCGGACGCAAGTTCATCGAGGCGCTGCAACTCGCCAGCCATCTGGCGAACGTCGGCGACGCCAAGACGCTGGTCATTCATCCGGCATCTACGACGCACCGGCAGATGAACGCAGAGCAACTCGCCAAGGCCGGCGTCGGCGAGGACATGATCCGCCTGTCTGTCGGCCTCGAAAATGCAGCCGACATTACGGGCGATCTCGCGCAGGCCCTGCGCTTCTCGCAGAAGGGTTGAGCGATGGATTTCTCCCTCAACGGCAAGACCATTCACGCGTCCACCGGCGGCGTGGCCTTCGACGCCACGAAGCCCGTCATCGTCTTCCTGCACGGGGCGGGCATGGACCACACCGTGTGGTTCCTGCAATCGCGCTGGTTCGCCTATCGCGGGCGCGCCGTGCTGGCGCTGGATTTTCCGGGCCATGGGCGCTCCGACGGACCGCTGCTTCCGTCCATCGAGGACATGGCCGATTGGGTGGCGACCGTGCTCGATCATCTCGGCGTGAAGCAGGCGGCGGTCGTCGGCCACAGCATGGGCGCGCTGGCGGCGATCTCGTTTGCTGCGCGCCATCCCGAAAAGGCGCGCGCGCTCGGGCTCGTCGGCGCGGCGCTCGCCATGCCCGTGTCGAAGGATCTCTTGGGCGCGGCGGCGACCGATCACCATGACGCGATCGACATGGTCAATCTCTGGGGCCACGGCTTTCATGCGGGCATCGGCGGTTGCGAATGGCCGGGCGTGTGGATGACGGGATCGAGCGAGGACCTGCTGGAGCGCGCCGACAAGGGCGTGCTGTCGAACGATCTTGCCGCCTGCAACGCGCATCAGGCTGTGGCCGACAATGCTGCGAAGATCTCATGTCCCGCACTGGTGGTGCAGGGTTCGCGCGACATGATGACGCCGCTGAAGGGCGCGCGCGCGCTGGCGGCGGCGATGCCGAAGGGCTCGATCCAGGTGGTGCAGGGCGCGGGACACATGGTGATGATCGAACGCGCGAGCGAGACGCTGGAGGCGCTGGCGGGGGTGATGTGATCGGACGCCCGTACCTCCCCGCGAGCGGGGAGGTCGCATTGCGCAGCAATGGGGGTGGGGTTGGCCGGGCATTGTCAGCGTTGGCGCCAATGGCCGGCAGGCTGACCCGTCGCCTTCGGCGACACCCTCCCCGCGAGCGGGGAGGGATAGAAACGCCCTACTTCGCCTGCTCCTTCAGCGCCTCGTCGCGCAGTTCGCGGCGCAGGATCTTGCCGACGTTGGTCTTCGGCAGGGTCTCGCGGAACTCGATGTGGCGCGGGCGCTTATAGCCGGCCAGCGTCTGCTCGGCGAACTTCGAGAGGTCTTCCTTCGTCACCGGGTTTTTCTGCACGACGTAGAGCGCGACCTTCTCGCCGGAATTGGCGTCCGGCAGGCCGACCACCGCGCATTCCAGAATATCGGGATGCTCGGCCATCGCGGCCTCGACTTCGTTCGGATAGACGTTGAAGCCGGAGACGAGGATCATGTCCTTCTTGCGGTCGACGATGCGCAGGTAGCCGTCGTCGTCCATCGTGCCGATGTCGCCGGAGCGGAAGAAATTGTCCGCGGTCATCACCTTGGCGGTCTCGGCAGGCTGGTTCCAGTAGCCGGTCATGTTCATGGGCGCGCGGATGGCGATTTCGCCGGGGTCGCCGTGCTTCACCTCATTGCCGTCGTCGTCGAGAATCTTGATCTCGACGCCGGGCATGGGCAGGCCGATCGTGCCGGTGAACTTGTCGGAATCCGCGCGGTTGCAGGTGACACCGGACGACGTCTCCGACAGGCCGTAGCCCTCGATGATCGGGCAGCCGGTGATGGCGAACCATTTCTTGGCGACCGCCTCGGTCACCGCCATGCCGCCGCCGTTCGACACGGCGAGGCCCGAGAAATCGAGCTTGGCGAAATCGGCGTTGTTGACGAGGCCGTTGAACAGCGTGTTGACCGCCGGGAACATGTTGAAGCGGTACTTGCCGATCTCCTTCACCAGGCCGGGCAGGTCGCGCGGATTGGGGATGAGGATGCACATGCCGCCAAGCCGCATCGCCAGGAACGACACCGAGACCAGCGCGAAGACGTGGTAGAGCGGCAGCGCGCAGACGGCGATGACCTGGCCCTTGATCTTGCCGGTCGACATGGCCGGCTGCAGCCAGGCTTCGGAACCCAACACGGCGGCTAGCAGCGCGCGATGCGTGAGGATAGCGCCCTTTGAAAGGCCGGTCGTGCCGCCTGTATATTGGAGGATGGCCGTATCCTCCGCCTTCATCGGCGGCGACGTGAACGACTTGCCGGCGCCTTCCGCCAGCGCGGCCTTGAACGCGACATGTCCGGGTATCGACCAAGCCGGCACCATCTTGCGGCGGACGACGAAATTGACGATCAGCCCCTTCGGGAAGCCCAGCATGTCGCCCATGCTGGCGACGATGACGTGCTTGACTGCGGTCTTCGGCAGCGCTTCCTGCAGGACGGACGCAAAATTCTCCAGCACGACGATGGCGAGCGCGCCGGAATCCTTGAGCTGGTGCTCGAGTTCGCGCGGCGTATAGAGCGGATTGACGTTGACCGCGATGAAGCCCGCGCGCAGCACGGCGGCAAGCGCCACGGGATATTGCAGCACGTTGGGCATCATGATGGCGACGCGGTCGCCCTGCTTGAGGCCCTTCGACTGAAGATAGGCGCCAAAGGCGCGCGACATGCGGTCGACATCGCCGTAGGTAATGGCCTTGTCCATGCAGACGTAGGCCTTTTCATTCGCATATTTCCTGAAGCTGTCCTCGAACAGCGCCGGCAGCGAGGCGTAAATCGTCGTGTCGACCTCGGCCGGAACGCCCGGCGGATAGCTCTTGAGCCAGATCTTTTCCATGCTTCCCTCCCGGCGGCTCTTGGACGGCCGCATATGGTTTATTCATAGACCAAATGCAGCCGTCTGTCTCGCCCGGCGGAGGTCAGCCTGCCGGTTGGAACATAGGCACGTTCTGGCCGTTTTCAGCGGGCTGGAAGACCAGTTTCACCCGCTGACCTATGCGGATCGCTCCGAAATCGCAGTCCACGATGTTGGTCATCATCGTCGGGCCGGCGTCCAGCTTCACGAAGGCGATGGCGTAGGGCTCCGCCGCGCGCTGCATGACCGAGAAGGAGTAGACTTCCCCCTCGCCGTTGGTCTCGGTCCAGTCCGTCTCGCCGAAGCAGAACGGGCAGAGCGCGCGCGGATAGAAATGCGCCTGGCCGCAGGCGCGGCAGGTCTTCACGAGGAGCTTGCCGGCGTTGGCGGCGTCCCACCAGGCCTGCGTCTCGACATTGGCGACGGGCGCGGCGATCTTGCGTTGCGTGGTCATCATGCGCGCTCCATCACGAGAACAGCCGCGCCGTGGCGCGTGCCGAGCGAACCGCCAGTGCCCGAGGCGACAGCGAGATCGCAGTTCTTCACCTGCACGGCCGGGTGCGCCTCGCCACGCAATTGCCGCACGGCTTCCAGAACCTTGGTCAGGCCGCCTCTGTTGGCTGGATGATTGGAGCAGAGTCCGCCGCCGTCGGTGTTGAACGGCAGCTTGCCGATTCCGGAAATCAGATTGCCGTCGGCGACGAATTTGCCGCCTGCGCCCTTGGCGCAAAAGCCGAGGTCTTCGATCTGCATGAGAACCGTGATGGTGAAACTGTCGTAGAAGGAGGCGTATTTCATGTCGGCGGGCTTCACGCCCGCTTCCTCCCACGCCCTGCGGCCCGCCGCCGCAATGCCCGTGTAGGAGAGATCGACGCGGCCGCCGTCGGTGCCCTTGGGCTGCTCGCCGGCGCCGAGAATGTTCACTACAGGTTTCTTCAGGCTTTTCGCGATCTCCGGCCGTGTGACGATGATCGCGCCGCCGCCGTCGGTGATGACGCAGCAGTCGAGGCGATGCAGCGGCGAGGCGACGAGCGGCGAATTCACGACCTCTTCCACCGTCACGACATTGCGCAGGAGCGCATGCGGATTGTGCTGCGCATGATGGGAAGCCGCCACCTTAATCCAGGCGAGTTGTTCGCTGGTCGTGCCCCAATCGTGCATGTGGCGCATCGCCACCATCGCGTACATGTTGGCGATGGTCGGCGCATAGGGCTGCTCGAATTGCCCGTCGGGAACGCTCGGCGCAACGATGCGGGGCGCGGTTCCCGTCGCCACGCCTTCGGACCGCGGCTTCCCGGCGAGCGTGATCAGCGCGACGTCGCATTTGCCGGCGGCGATCGCCTGCGCGGCGTGCGAGACGTGCAGAAGGTAGGACGAGCCGCCGACGTCGGTGGAATCGACATGGCGCGGCTTCAGGCCCAGATAGTCGACCATGGAGACCGGCCCCATCCCGGGCGCGTCGCCGGCGCAGAAATAGCCGTCAACGTCGTCCTTCGACAGGCCGGCGTCTTCGAGCGCGCCTTTCGCGACCTCCGCGTGCAATTGAGCAAGCGACTTGTCCGGCGCGTTGCGGGTCGGATGCTCGAATATGCCGGCGATGCACGCCGCCCTTTTGATGCTCATGCTGACACCGTTTCTTCCCTGTAACGACTTTGCATGCGATCCTACGGTCCAACACGCGTGGGCGCCAATGCGCCGGCGCGCACAAAAGACATGCGGGAGGCGCAGATGAGCAAGACTCATCCATCGAAAGCTCATTTGCCGAAAGCCCTCGGCGGCCTGAAAGTCCTCGACTTCTCGACGACCATCGCCGGCCCCTATTGCGCGCGGCTGCTCGCCGATCTCGGCGCGGACGTCGTCAAGATCGAAAGCCCCGAAGGCGACGTGCTGCGCGCGCGCCCGCCGCTTCGCGGCGGCGCGAGTTCCGCCTTCGGCCAGCTCAATGCCGGCAAGAGGAGCATGTCGGTCGACCTCAAGAAGCCCGCCGCAATGGCGGCCGTACACAAGCTCGCCGAACATGCAGACATCCTCGTCGAGAATTTTCGACCGGGCGTGATGAAGCGTCTGGGCCTCGACTACGAGACCATGTCGAAGGCCAATCCACGACTGATCTTCTGCTCCATGTCTGGCTACGGTCAGACCGGTCCGTGGGCCGAGCGGCCGGCCTATGCGCCCGTCATCCACGCGGCGTCGGGCTACGATCTCGCGCATCTTGGCTACCAGCAGGGCCGCACGCGGCCGGATTTCTGCGGCGTGTTCCATGCCGACGTGGTGAGCGGCGCCTATGCCTATTCGGCGATCACGACGGCGCTCTACCAGCGGGAGAGGACGGGGCGGGGACAGCATATCGACGTGTCGATGCTCGAGACCATGCTGAGCCTTACGCTCAACGAATTGCAATGGTCGCAATTTCCGGTCGAACCGCCGTCGCGGCCGATGTTCGGGCCTATGGAGACGAAGGACGGATATGTCATGGTCGCCGTCGTCACCGAAAAGGCGTTCCGCAATTTCGTGACCGCCGCCGGCCGCGTGGATTTCATCACCGATCCGCGCTTTGCCGAATATCCCAAGCGCCGCGCCAATTGGGAAGCCTGCATGAGCGAACTGGAAAACTGGTCGCGGACGCTGACGCGGGAGGAATGCATCGCCGCGCTCGAGAAACACGACGTCGCCTGCTCGCCCTACCGCACCGTGGCGGAGGCGCTCGCCGACGACCAGATCGCGCATCGCGACGCGCTCGCCGATGTGACGGACGCGGGCGGGACGTTCAAGGCGCTCAATCCGCCCTTCCGCATGTCGGACGCGCAGACGCGCGTCGGTCCGCATGCAGCGGCCCTCGGCGAGCATACGCGCGCCGTCCTCGAGGAGGCCGGCCTGACGCACGACGAGATCAAGGCGATCACGGGTTGAGCCGCGCCGACTGGAAGATTGCCGCGCGATGAACATCCTCGCTCTTCTCGCCGCGCTCAGCGGCCTCGTCTCAATCGTTGCTTTCCAGACCGACCTATGGCTGCTGGCGGCAATTACGAAGGCGCTGACGACGATCGTGATCATCGTCTACGCCTGGCGGCGCGGCGGCGGCGATGGCTACAGCCGCGCGATCCGCGCCGGCCTTGCCGCCTCGCTGGCCGGCGACGTTTTTCTTCTCTGGCCGCAGCAGGGGTTCCTGCCCGGCCTCGTCTCGTTCCTGATCGCGCATCTGCTCTATCTCTACGCTTTCACGGACGGGATGCGGCGCGGGTTCGCGCTCGCGCCGACGCTCGGCTACGTCGCCTATGCCGCGATTGCGCTCGCCTTTCTATGGGCTCATGTTCCGGACGGATTGCGGTTGCCCGTCGTCGTCTACATCGCCGCCCTGCTCGCCATGGCGGCGGCGGCCGCGTCCCGGGCGTCGCGCGAACCCAGCGACGCTGGCCTTGCGCGTGTGGCTGCGATCGGCGCCGCCCTGTTCGTGATCTCCGACACGACGCTCGCCTTCAACAAATTCGCAGGGCCAATCCCGTTCGCCGGCGCGATGGTCCTCACGACATATTGGCTGGCGCAATGGGCGATCGCTTCGTCCCTTCGGCCGGCGGCGCGCTGAGCGTCGGCTCGAGTTCGGCGCAGGCGGCGCGAATGCGCTCCATCAGCAATTCGTGCGTCGCCGTTGGCCGCCAGCCGCGACGAATGGTGAGGCCGATGCGGCGCGCGCTGCCTGGCGTCGGCACCGGCAGCGGCGCGAGCAGGCCCAGCGCCTGCTCCGTGACGATCTGATTGGCGGAGATCAGCGTGAGACGGTCCGAGCGAAGAAGCGCGCCGCGCACCACGATGAGCGAACTCGTCTCGATCAGCCCGGACAGGCTCGCGCGCGCGGCGGGCGGGAACAAGGATTCGAAATAATCGCGCGTCGGCGCGCCCGGCGGCGAAACGACCCATGGATAGGCCATCAGGTCCGCTTCGCCGATTTTCTCGCGCGCAAACAAGGGATGGCCGACGCGCGCGACAATGACGAGCCGGTCGTCGAACAATGGTATCTGCTCGATGTCGTCGATCGGCGCGGGATCTCGCAGCGCGCCGATCAGCACGTCTATCTCGCCGTTGCGCAGGCCATGCAGCAGATCGCGATAGGGCCCGTCGATCACGCGCACATGCAGGTTGGGCCGTTCTCTCAGCAGCCGGTCGATGGCTTCGGGCAGGATGTGGCTGCGGGCGAGCGGCATGGCGCCGATGACGAGACGACTGGAATCGCCGCCAGAGAGTTCGGCGACTTCCGCAAAGCCGTGCTCGATCTCCACGAAGGCGAGCCGCGCCTGCTGGGCCAGAAATTGCGCGGGGCGCGTGAGTTCGATGCCATAAGTCGCGGCTTCGAACAGCGAGACGCCGGCCAACCGCTCCAGCTCCTTTGCTGCGCGATGCACCGAGGGTTGCGAAAGGCCGATGTTGCGTGCGGCCAGACTGAAATTTCCGGCGGTCGAAACCGCGATCAGCGCCCGCAATTGCGCGACCGTAATCAGCCGGTCGAGCTCCGGCGCGGCGCGGGCCCGCCCGGCGGCGCGGGACACGTCGCGGGCCACGGCGCTGGAATTCCT
>JASGFP010000019.1:0-37836 GCA_047605445.1 Rhodoblastus sp. | reverse complement strand
CGGACGCGGCACGCTGATGGCGGACGCGCTGCGCGCGGCGCGCGCGGCGCCGGATTTTTTTTCCGAATTGTCGGTGACGATGGTCGAGACAAGCCCAGCGCTGCAGGCGCGACAGCAGAAGGCGCTGGAGGGCGCTGGCCGCACGGTCGAATGGGCCGAAAGCGTCGAGCAGATTCCGCCGGGACCGGCGATCGTTCTCGCCAATGAATTCTTCGACGCGCTGCCGGCGCGCCACTATGTCAACACCGCCGAAGGCTGGCGCGAGCGGCAGGTCGGACTTGTCGGCGGCAGTTTCGCCTTCGGCGCCGCCGCCGAAATCGAAAAATATCTCGCCGTCGACGCGCCGCTCGGCGCCGTGCTCGAGGTCGGCGCCATCGGCCAACGCATCATGATGGCGCTCGCCGCGCGCATCGTGCAACAGGGTGGCGCGCTGCTCGTCGTCGACTACGGCCACACGCAGACGACGCTGGGCGAGACGCTGCAGGCGATGCGCGACCATGCATATGTCGATCCGCTGGAAAGCCCGGGCGAGGCCGACCTGACGACGCATATCGATTTCGCCGGCCTCGCTCGCGCCGCAAAGGCGGCAGGCGCCCGCGTGCACGGACCGGTGACGCAGGGCTTTTTTCTCAGGCAGATCGGCATCGTGCAGCGCGCGCAGGCGCTGATGCGCAACGCCACGCTGGAGCAGCGTGAGGAGATAGAGCGCTCGCTCGCGCGTCTCGTCTCCGAGGAAAAGGATACCGACATGGGGCGGCTGTTCAAGGTCATGGCGGTAACGCGGCGCGCGATCGACGCGCTGCCGGGATTCATCGAGGAGCCCGTCGTTTGAATCTGCCGATCATCCAGTCGAAGACGCTCGCGGCGGCGGGCGTGAACCACGCTTTTTTCACGCGCGCCGGCGGCGTGAGCGAGGGCGTCTATGCGACGCTGAACGGCGGCGTGGGCTCCAGCGACGCGCGCGAAAACGTCGCCGAGAACAGGCGACGGATGGCCGAGACGATGGGCGTGGCGGCGGACCGGTTCCTTGTGCCGTTCCAGATCCATTCGCCGGATTGCCTTGTTGTCGATGGGCCATGGACGGAGCGCCCGCGCTGCGACGGGCTGGCGACGGCGACGCCGGGGCTGGCGCTCGGCGTGACCGGCGCCGATTGCGGCATGGTGCTGTTCGCCGATCCCAAGGCAAAGGTGGTCGGGGCCTGTCATTCCGGCTGGAAGGGCGCGCTGACCGGCGTTGTCGAGGCGACAATCGCTGCGATGGAGAAGCTGGGCGCGCATCGGTCGAACACGATCGTCGCGCTGGGGCCGACCATCGGGCCGGCGAGCTACGAAGTCGGGCCGGAGTTCTTCGCGCGATTCGCGGCGCAATCGGCCGATCACGCACGGTTCTTCGCCCCGTCGGCGAAGGACGGGCACAAGATGTTCGACCTGCCGGCCTTCATCGGGTTTCGCGCGGAACAGGCGGGGGCCGCGTCGTTCGAGAATCTCGGCCTGGACACCTATTCCGACGAGGCGCGCTTCTACAGCTACCGCCGCACGACGCATCGCAAGGAACCGGATTACGGGCGGCTGGTGTCGGCGGTGGCGGCGTAGGTTCCGCGAGGGTCGTTGCATCCCGCCCGCATCGGTCTAAATCTCCAACCCATGACCAAGCCTCCCGTCGACGCGCCGCCCGAGGACGCCGACGTTTCCGACGATGCCGAACAGAGCCTGCCGGCGCTCGATCTCGACCTTTCGGCCGAGACCGCGCCGGGGCCGCTCGCGCGCGGCGTCGAGGTCATTCGCCGCTACTGGAAACACGCGCCCGTCGGGCCCGGCGTCTATCGCATGATCGCCGCCGACGGCGAGGTTCTGTATGTCGGCAAGGCGAAGAGCGTGCGCAAGCGCATCGCCTCCTACATGCGCGGCGAGGGACACACCAACCGTATCGGCCGCATGATCGCGCTCACCGCCTCGATGGTGTTCGTCTCGACGGAGACCGAGCCCGAGGCGCTGCTGCTCGAGACCAATCTCATCAAGCAATTGAAGCCGCGCTTCAACGTTCTGATGCGCGACGACAAGTCGTTTCCCTATATCCTTCTCACACGCGATCACGTCGCGCCGCAGATCGCCAAGCATCGCGGCGCGCGCAATCGCAAGGGCGATTATTTCGGGCCGTTCGCGAGCGCGCAGGCCGTGGGACGCACGCTCAATGCGCTGCAGCGCGCGTTTCTCCTGCGCTCCTGCACCGACAACTATTACGAGAACCGCACGCGGCCGTGCCTGCTGTTCCAGATCAAGCGCTGCGCGGGCCCGTGCACGGGTGAAATCTCGCATGTCGATTACGGCGAACTGGTGCGCGAGGCGCATGATTTTCTCTCCGGCAAGAGCCGCGCCGTGCGCGACCTGCTCGCGCATGAAATGACGGAAGCAGCCGAAAAACTCGACTTCGAGCGCGCTGCGCGCGTGCGCGACCGCATCGCCGCGCTCTCGGCCATTCAGGGATCGCAAGGGATCAATCCGCGCAGCGTGGAGGAGGCCGACGTCTTCGCCATCGCGGAAGAAGCCGGCCAGTTCTGCGTCGAAATCTTCTTCTTCCGCACCGGCCAGAACTGGGGCAATCGCGCCTATTTCCCGCGCGCCGACAGGTCGCTGTCGAAAGCGGAAGTGCTCGGCGCCTTCGTGGCGCAATTCTACGACGAGCGGCCGGCGCCCTCGCTCGTGCTGCTCAATGAGGATGTCGAGGAGCGCGACGTTCTGAGCGCCGCGCTTTCAACGCGCGCGGGCCGCAAGGTCGAGGTCGCCACGCCGCAACGGGGCGAGAAACGCGAGCTTGTGGATCAGGCGGCCGCCAATGCGCGGCAGACCTTGTCGCGCAAGCTCGCGGAAGCCGCGAGCCAGGAAAAGCTGCTCGGCGCATTGGGGCAGGCGTTCGGCATCGACAAGCCGATCCGCCGCGTCGAGGTCTACGACAATTCCCACATCATGGGCGCGCACGCGATCGGCGCGATGATCGTCGCTGGCCGCAACGGCTTCATGAAGACGCACTACCGCACCTTCAACATCAAGTCGCAGGAGCTGACGCCTGGCGACGATTTCGGGATGATGCGCGAGGTGCTGCGGAGAAGGTTTGCGCGGCTGGTGAAGGAGGAGGGCGCGGTTGAGCACGCCTCCCTCCCCCTTGCGGGGAGCGCCGGGGCGGGGGCGGCCGCAAGCGAAATCTCTCGGGATCTGGCCCAGTCGACCCCCACCCCCGACCCCTCCCCGCGAGGGGGAGGGGAGATGGCGCACGAGCGGGAGGAGCCCGCCGACCCCGATCTCTTCCCCGCCCGCCCCGATCTTGTCGTCATCGATGGCGGCAAAGGCCAGTTCGAGGCGGCCCGCGCCGCCATGGCGGAGGTGGGCGTGACCGATATTCCCGTCGTCTCCATCGCCAAGGGCGCGGACCGCGACTCGGGCCGCGAGATGTTCTTCGTCGCCGGGCGCGAGCCCTTCCGCATGGGCCCACGCGATCCGGCGCTCTATTTCGTGCAGCGCCTGCGCGACGAGGCGCACCGTTTCGCCATCGGCACGCACCGGGCGCGGCGCAAGAAGGAATTCACGCGCTCGCCGCTGGACGAGATCGCTGGCGTCGGCCCGGCGCGCAAGCGGGCGCTGCTGGCGGCTTTCGGCACGGCCAAGGCGGTGTCGCAGGCAGCCCTCGCCGATCTCGAGAAGACGCCGGGCGTGAATGCGGCCACGGCGCGGCTCGTTTACGCTCATTTCCACGAGAAGGGATGACGGCGGCTTTGCAAGCAGCTTTGTATTGACGCGCCGCCTTCCGCCGTGTTCCCTCGCCCCATGTCCGACGCCACGGCGCCGCGCCGCAAGAACCACACGCTGGCGCTGCCGAATCTCCTGACCTACGGCCGCGTCGTCGCGGTGCCGATCGTGGTCGCGCTCATGCTGTGGCCGGACGAGCACTGGATGCGCTGGACGGCGCTCGGCGTGTTCACCGCGGCCGCAATCACCGATTTCTTCGACGGCTATCTCGCGCGCGTCTGGCAGCAGCAATCCTCGATGGGCCGGATGCTCGATCCTATCGCCGACAAGCTGCTCGTCGCCGCCGTGCTGATGATGCTGGTCGCCGACCATACGATCGAGGGCTGGTCGATCTGGGCGGCGATCATCATCCTGTGCCGCGAAATCCTCGTCTCGGGTCTGCGCGAGTTTCTGGCCGCGCTCAAGGTGTCGGTGCCCGTCAGCGCTGTCGCCAAATGGAAGACGACGATGCAGCTGATCGCGCTAGGCTTTCTCATCGCGGGGCGCGCCGGCGAGGTCGTGCTGCCCGGCAATGTGAAGATCGGCCTCGTGCTTCTGTGGATTTCCGCGCTGCTGACGCTCTATACCGGCTGGGACTACATGAAGGCCGGGCTGAAGCACGTGACGGAGGATTAGGTGAAGGCGGTCTATTTCGCCTGGGTGCGCGAGCGCGTCGGCGCGACGGACGAGGAAATCGCCCCGCCTGCCGAGGTGCGCACGGTGGGCGATCTCATCGGCTGGCTCGTAGCGCGCGGCGAGAACTACGCCTACGCCTTCGAGAACGCCAAGGCGATCCGCGCCGCCATCGACCGCAAGCATGTCAAGCACGACGCCCCGATCGCGGGGGCGAAGGAGATCGCCTTCTTTCCGCCGATGACGGGGGGCTGAGGTGAGCGGCCGGGAGGATGCGCGCGGGAAAACGGCCGCGCCCATGCGTCCGACTTCCATCACGCTGCAAAAGAAATGGAGTCAGCGCGTCAGCGTCCAGGCCGGGCCCTTCGACGCCGCGGCTGAAGCGCGCGCGCTGACCGCTGGCCGCAAAGATGTCGGCGCTGTCGTCACTTTCGTCGGGCTGTGCCGCGACGAGGGCGGAACGCTGGCGGCGCTCGAACTCGAGCACTATCCCGGCATGGCGGAAGAGGAGATGGCGCGCGTGATCGCGGAAGCGCGCGCGCGCTGGCCGCTGATGGGCGCGACGGCGGTCCACCGCTATGGGAAAATCGCGCCGGGCGAGGAGATCGTGCTGGTGGTCGCCGCCTCCGCGCATCGCGCGGCGGCCTTCGCGGCGGCGGAGTTTCTCATGGATTATCTCAAGACCCGCGCGCCCTTCTGGAAAAAAGAGCACCACAAGGACGGGTCGAGCGGCGACTGGGTCGCGGCGAAGGACGCCGACGACGCGGCGGCGGAAAGGTGGGGGAAGTAGCCCTCGCCTATGTCATCCCGGACGACGACGCAGTCGTCGATCCGGGAACCAGCAGACGTATGGACCATGGGTCCCGGATCGACGCTTCGCGCCGTCCGGGATGACAGATTGGCGCGCCGTCACGCCTTCGTCATGGGGCAGGTGTTCAGCCCGAGCAGCGTATAGGCCGGGCAGAAGCGGAACAGGCCGGTGACGAGCGGTATCACGCCGATCCAGCCCCAAGGCGTCTGCGGGCCGACGAAGACGAGGGCGATGAGGGCGAGGCCGACGACGATGCGCAGGATGCGGTCGAGGCCTCCGACATTGGCGGTCATGGAACTTCTCCTTGGTGGACCGCGCCATCCTTGGCTCTTTGGACCGCGCCCGTCTGTGATCAAGTCACCGAAGCCCGCGCTTCCAGACCCAATCGGTCGAGCAGCGTCACTTCGCCGCGCGCCGTGCGCACGAGGCCGGCCTTCGCCAGCGCATCGAGCTGGCGGCTCACGACCTCGCGCGCCGTGCCGACTTCCTCGGCCAGCGCCTGATGCGTGGCGACGATACGCCCCGACGCGTCGGCGCGCGCCAGCAGCACCTGCGCCAGCCGCGCCTCGATGCGCGCGAAGGCGACGGTTTCGAGCAACCTGCTGATATCCTGCAACCGCGCGCCGAACCGCCGAAACACGAAGGTGCGGAAGACTTTCGAGACGGCCATGAGCGCGTCGAAGCGCGCCGCCGGGATCATCACGAGGCGCACCTGCGTCTCGGTCACCCCCTCGGCGGAATAATCCTGCCCGGCCATCAGGCAGAGCGTCGTCTGCACACACACTTCGTCCGGGCCGACGCGGTAGAGCACCAGCGCGCGGCCGGATTCCGAATTGAGCCCAACGCGCACCGAACCCGCAAGAACGACGGCGAAGCCCGTGCAGGCCGCACCCGGCGTGAACAGCGTGTGGCCAGCCTCGATCGTCATCGGCTTGAGGTCGGCCAGAATCGTGCGCGCCTCGGGCTCCAGCGCGGCAAGCGCCGGCGTTTCGTCGATCCATGCGACGCGCAGCCCCGCGCTCATGCCTGCTCCCCATATTCCGGCGGGCTCGACGGTTTCCAGTCCCGCGCCCTTGGGCTAATCGACAGTAAGCCCGCCCGCAAGCGCCTGACAGGACGACCATGCCCGACTTTTTCTACGAAGATTTCGTTCCCGGCTCCGTCGCCGAATTTCATGCCGATGCGCCGGTGACGAAAGAGGACATTATCCGCTTCGCGGCGGCCTACGATCCGCAGCCGTTCCATCTGGACGAGGAAGCAGCGAAACATTCGCTGCTCGGCGGTCTCTGCGCCTCGGGCTGGCACACGTCCTGCCTGATGATGCGGCTGAATTTCGACACGTGGCTCTCGCGCACGGCCTCGCTCGGCGCGCCGGGCATAGACGAGATGCGCTGGGAAAAGCCGCTGCGCCCCGGCGACCGACTGACGCTGCGCCGCACGATCCTGCACAAGCGCGTTTCGCGCAACCGGCCCGAGATGGGGCTGGTGTCGATGGAGATCGACGCGCTGAACCAGAAGGGCGATCTGATCGCGCGGCAGAAGCATACGCAATTGATCTCGCCGCGCGATCCCGCCCGCGCGCTGGCGGAGGTCTCGGCCGCCGCGCCGGCGGCGAAAGTCGATCATCCCACCCATGCGCTGCCGCGCATCGCCGCTGACGGTCGTGCGCGACCCTTCGCCGGCTGGCTCGAGGATCTGCAGGTCGGCGCCTATATCGAGCTCGGCCGCGAGACGTTCACGAAGGACAATATCATCGACTTTGCGAGCCATTACGATCCGCAACGCTTTCATCTCGACGAGGAAGAAGCCGCCAGGACGCATTTCGGCAGGCTTGCGGCCTCGGGATGGCAGACGGCCTCGCTGTGGATGAAGAACGTGGTGGCGACCCGCGAACGCGTGCAGGGCGAATTGCGCGCGCAGGGGATCGAGACGCCGCAGGGCGGACCCTCGCCCGGCTTCGTCCATCTGCGCTGGCCCAAGCCCGTGCTGGTCGGCGACACCGTGACCTACGCCACGCAGATCATCGACAAGCGCGCGACGTCCAAGCCCGGATGGGGGCTGGTGTTCAATCACAATACGGGCGTCAACCAGAACGGCGAACTGGTGTTCGAATTTCGCGGCTCCGGCTTCATCCGCATGCGTGGATGAGTTTCGTGCGCCCGCGCACGGCGCCGGACGCACGCACGGCGAATAGTGCGCGTATTGTGGAGGGGCGCATGCGCGCAGCAATTCTCATCGCCGGCCTGATCGGCGCCCTCGCGGCTGAGCGCGCCGCGGCGGCCGAAAGCGCCTATACGAAATTCGACTGGGAGAAATGCCGCAAGACGGCCGCGGAAGACGATGTCGTCATACGCCGCTGCAACGGGCCGGACGGCGTCGCGGTCCACATCAACAACGGCGCGGACGCCGCCTTCGTCTCCTTCGGCGCAAAGGGCGTCCGCGGCGAGACGCAACTCGGCGAGTTCTATTTTCCGAAGGATACGGTCGAATGGCGCAGGAGCGGCGGCAAGCCTTTCGCCGCCATCCTGCGTTACGATATCGGCAAGGCTATCGGCGGCCCGTTCCGCAGCGCGCTGGTCGTCTACAAGCTGGAAGGGTCCGCGTCGTCGTGCATCGTCGCGATCCTCGACAGCGCCAGGCCGGACGCCAACGCGCGCGCACGCACGCTGGCCGACGAGGCGGCGCCGAAATTTTCATGCGGCAAGGACGCGTTCACGCGCCAATGAGCGAGCCCGGCGTCCTTGCCGTATGTGGGATGCGACCCGGCCTACTGGGTGTGCTGCTTCTTGTTCGTGCGCAGGCGCCGTGGCGTCTGGCTTTCCTTCGAGCGCTTGCCGTCATTGCGGAAGAAGGCCTGCGAGTTCGTCGTGGCGCCCTTGCCGGCATAAGCGGGCGTTTCGGCGAGGAATACGCCGCCGACAGACAAGGCGAGCGCGATTGCGACAGCTTTCTTCATGTCGTCCCCCCAGGATCGACCCCGCTTTCCTGGCGAGGCGGAGCGATTGCAGCATGAGCGCCAGCCGCCGCAAAGCGAAATTTCGGCCTGCCGGCGTCACGGCGGAGACGGTCGCGGGCGCGCCCGACAGGCAGGCGCGCGTCATCCGCGCTCTCCTGATCTTCTCAGGCCTGCTCTTCGTCTCGATGATCGGCCTGATCCTCTGGCTCAAGCACAATGAGAAGATCGCGGCGCAGCAGGACGCGGCGATTGCGAAGATGACGTCCTATGTGATGGACGAAGCGCATCTGATCGCGCCGGACGAGCGCGCGCGGCTGAACGAGCGGCTGCGCGCCGTCTACCGCGCCGACGGCCCGCAGATCGTGGTGGCGACCATCGCGCGCGTCACGCAAGGTTCGATCGCGCAGGACGCGCTTGCGCGGGCGCGCGCCTGGCGCATCGGCCATGCCGGGCGCAACGACGGCGTGCTGCTGCTGATCGCGGCCGAGGAGCGCAAGGCGCGCATCGAAGTCGGCTACGGGCTGGAGGGCGTGCTGACGGACGCTGCAAGCCGGCTCGTCATCGCCAACCGCATGGAGCGCCATCTGCAGGCGCGCGAATGGACCGAGGCCGCGCGCGGCGGCGTCGAGGGCGTTCTCGATATCGTCGGGGCAACCGTCGTCGCGCCGAACGCGGGCCGCCCCGCGCCCGCCGAGCCGTTGTGGTGGACGCTCCTGGCGGGGTTGGGCAAGGCGATCGTCGTTGTCTTCTTCGCGGTCGTCTTCCTTCTTTTCTTCGTTGCCATCGTCATGGTCGCGCTGAGCATCCTGCAGACGATCCTGCTGGCCGTGCCCTATGTCGGCCCGCGCATCCGCACGTCGAACCGGTGGAACTGGCTCGCAAAGCCGCTGCCGGTGAAATGGGAGAAAGGCGGTTCGTCGGGCTCGGGCTCCTCGTCCGACAGCGGGTCGTCGGGTTCGAGCAGCAGTTCATCGAGCAGCGATAGCGACAGCGGCGGCGGCGGCGATTTCGGCGGCGGCGGCTCGAATGACTGACAGGTTGCCTGCGCAGGCGCGCACGTCCATCCTGACGCGATGACCGGCCTTTCATTCGCGGCGACGGCGTTGCGCGCCGCGCTTTTCGCATTCGTTCTCGTCGCCGCGCCGGGGCTCGCGCGCGCGGACATCAAGCTGCCGGACAATGTCGCCGTCCAGCGCGACATTCCCTATGGCGCCGAGGCGGACGCCCGGCTCGACCTTTATCTGCCCAAGGCGCTTGCAGGCTCCGGCCGTCCCCTGCCGACGGTTCTCTGGATCCACGGCGGCGGCTGGGCGGGGGGCAGCAAGGATTATGTCGCGCATTACGCCGCAGCGCTCGCCGCTGGCGGGTTCGCGGTGGCGGCGATGGACTACAGCCTGCCGCCGAAGGCGATCTATCCGACGCCGGTGCGGCAGGCGTTCGAGGCGTTCGCCTATCTCCAGCGCGAGGCCGTGCGCCTGCATGTCGATCCCGCGCAATTTTTCATCGCCGGCGATTCAGCCGGCGCGCAGATGGCGGCGCAGGTCGCGGCGGCGACGACCTCGCAGGCCTACGCCCGCAAGCTCGGCGTCGCGCCGTCGATTTCGGCGCGCGTGCTGAGAGGCGCGCTGCTGTATTGCGGCGCCTACGATCTTTCGACCATGGGCTTCAAGGGGCCGATCACGTCGCAGCTCGACGGGCCGCTGGCGCAATATTCGGGCTCGCCCACGTTTCGCGCCGACGCGAAATTCGCGACTTTCTCCGTCGCGCGCTACGCGACGCGCGCTTTTCCGCCGACCTTCATCACGGCGGGCAACGACGACGACTTCGAGGATCAGTCGCGCGCCTTCGCGGCGCGGCTGAGCAAGCTCGGCGTCTTTGTCGACGACTTGTTCTTCGACGAGAGTTTCACGCCGCGCCAGGGCCACGTCTATCAATTCGCAGTCGACCAGCCGATAGGCCGCTATTCGGCGATGCGGTCGGTCGACTTCATGAAGAAAGCGATGACGCGACGGTGATCAGACCGGCGTCGCGGCCAGGTCCGGCATGAAGATGGCGGCCAGGAACGTGAACAACAGTAGCAGCGCCCAGAAGGCGACGGCGCTGCGATTGATGAGGCGCGAGCCGTAGGTTTCGACATGCTGCTCCCAGCCCGGCGGATTGCCCGCATAGGTCTGGATGTCGGCGCGCCATAGATCGCTCAGCTTGAATTTCTGGTCGAGGATGGAAGGGCGCGGCAGCAGCACCGTGCCGTGCTCGGCGATGCGGCCGAAGGCCGCGATCTCGATCTCGCGCAGATAGGCGGCGATTTCGGCGATGCGCGACAGCGCGACCCAGGCGCGCACGCCCGCCAGCATCACCATCAGCGGCGCGAGCCAGTAGATTCCGCGCCCACCTGCGGCCGCGCCATGCGTGAGGACCAACGTGTAGAACAGCGCGAGCGCGCCGAGCGTCAGCGTCTCGAGCCGGCGCGTGTCGCGGACCTGTTCGAGAATTTCCTCGCGCAGCATGCGATATTGATCGGCGTGGTCGAGTTCGCTTGCCACTTTCGCGCCTCGCGTGTCGAGCATGTTCAATGCCCTCCGAATGCGACGAGAGTGCGGACGGGCACGCCGAGGTCGCGAATTTTCTGCGCGCCCCCGAGATCGGGCAGGTCGATCACGAAACAGGCGGCGACCACGTTGGCGCCCATCTTCTGCAACAGCTTGATCGCGCCTTCGGCCGTGCCGCCGGTGGCGATGAGATCGTCGACGAGAATGACGCGCTCGCCTTTCGTCACCGCGTCCTCGTGCATTTCCATTTCGTCGAGGCCGTATTCCAGCGAATAGGCGATCGACACTTTCGCGTGCGGCAGCTTGCCCTTCTTGCGGATCGGGATGAAGCCGGCCGAGAGCTGATGCGCGACCGCGCCGCCGAGAATGAAGCCGCGCGCCTCCATGCCGGCCACCTTGTCGATGCGCCCGCCCGCCCAGGGATGGACCAGTTCGTCCACCGCCCGGCGGAAGGCCCGGGCGTCTCCCAGCAGCGTGGTGATGTCGCGAAACATGATGCCGGGTTTGGGATAGTCCGGGATGGTGCGGATGGCGTCTGCGAGAGACTTTTCGAGCGAAGGCGCGTTCATCTTTTTTCCGGGGCCTGCTGGCTGATGCTATGCAGGTTTGATGACCACAGATCGCCACGAAAGGAAAGCGCAATGAACGATCAGGGCCAGCGCGTGACCGTCGTCGATGTCGACATTCCCTTTACCCGCCTCGTCGGCATTTTCATCAAATGGGGCATAGCCGCCGTGCCTGCGACCATCGCGCTGTCGGTGATCTTCAGCCTCGTGTTCTCGCTGCTGTGGGGCATTCTGGGCTTCGGCGCGATGAAACTGCCGACGACGCGGCTCTAGCGGCTCCTGTCAGAAATCCGCAAAGGCGCTGTGGCCCGGGCCATCGGCGCGGGCGGCGGCCAGCCCGCCGTTGGCGCGTTCGATCAGCTGCTGATAGTCGGGATGGCCGTCATGCGTCGCTATGCCGATGCTGACGGTCGCCTGCACCCTGCTCTGCGGCGCCACCGCGATCTGTTCGGCCACGACCGCGGAGCGGATCGCGTCGGCGACCCGGCGGACTTCGTCGTGGGTCCGCTCGACGCAGACGACGAGAAACTGGTCGCCGCCGTGGCGGAAGACGAAATCGCCGGACTGGACGGCGGCGGCGAGGCAGCCGGCTATGTGCTGCAGAACGCGGTCGCCGGCGCCTTCGCCGAAGCGCTCGCGAATGTCGCGGAAGCGGTCGACCGCCACCAGCATGATCGAGAACGGCCGCTCGCGATTGCGGCTCAATTCGATCTCGCGTGTCAGGATGGTGGACTGGAACCGCTGGCTGAGAAGCTGGGTCAGCGCGTCACGGCCCGGTTCCAGCGCGATGAGGCGCTCGAACAGCGAGTCCGCAAGAAAGCCGATCCGCCGGGTTTCGGCCACCAGCGGCTGCAGCGCGTCCCGCAGCCGGGGAGAGCCCGGAACGGCCGCCACGCGCGCGCATTCGGGCAGCAGAACGCCATCCACCCGGTCGATCGCGCCGATGATGTCGCTCAGCGCGTCGCCGGTCGCTATCATCGCGGAAGCCTTGTGACGGACCCACAGGCCGAAGCCGGATTCCCCGAGATTCTGAAGCGTGCGGTGCTCGGCGCCGATCATCAGCGACTGCAGCGTATCGCTCTGCCAGTCCAGCAGCGCCGCGCGCTGGCGCTCGCGCTCGAGCGACAGGTTCATACTCAGCGCGAAATTGCGATAGGCCTCGTCGGTGCGCGCCGCAATACGCTGCGCGGTCGAATATTGCTCCGACATCGCCTCCAGCGCCAGGTCGACGATGCGCAGCGCACCCCGTATCGCCTCGAACTGGCGGGCGTCGGGCGCCAGGTCCGGCGCGATGGATCGCACGATGGAGCTCTTGATGCTGCGGGCGCTGCGCAGCAGGACGTCGATCTTGACGCCGACGCGCGCATGCAGATTGCCGAGATGGCGCTGCAGGGCGAGCATCTGGGTGATCTGCTCGGGCTCGTAATGCGTGAGGCAGGCCACGACCCAGCGCGCCATCGCCGACCTCAGGCGCTCCGACACGCGATGCGCGTTCAGAATGCCGCTGGCGTCGGGATCGCGCAGCATCACCTCGTAGAAATCGTCGGCGAAGTCGCTGGCGTGCGCCGCGGCGCGTTCGAGAAAGCCGCGCGCTTCGACCGAGAGCCCGTCGACAATCTCGCGCCATTGCGCGCTGACCGTATGTTCCGGCTCGCTGATGTCCATGCCCCGCCGAACCTATTGCGATGCGCCGTACGAATCCATCGGGGACCGCGTCAGGCCGTCACGCGGCGTTCGCGCGCGCCATGATCGCGTCGAGCTTGGCCAGCAAAGCGGGGTCGCGCGCGTCGGGCGCGGTGATCAGCGCCGTGTCCAGCGCGCGGTCGGAGCCGATGGGGCAGGGCGCGCGTTCGGCGGGCATGTCTTTCAGCAGCCGCGCCAGCAGGCGGCTCGCGCGCGCGGCGTTGTCATGGACGATCCTGATGATCTGCGCGACGTCGACAGCGTCGTGGTCGGGATGCCAGCAGTCGAAGTCCGTCACCATGGCGATGGTGGCGTAGGAGATTTCCGCTTCGCGCGCGAGCTTCACTTCGGGGCAAGCGGTCATGCCGATGACGTCGTAGCCGGCCGCGCGATAGGTCAGCGATTCCGCAAGCGAAGAGAATTGCGGGCCTTCCATGCAGACGTAGGTTCCGCCCTTCTGGAAGGGGATGTTCTCGGCCTTCGCCGCGGCGGCGATGGCCGCCTGCAGCGTGGGCGCGACCGGATGCGCCATCGACACATGCGCCACGCAGCCATTGCCGAAGAACGAGGACTGGCGTCCGAAGGTGCGGTCGACGAACTGGTCGACCAGCACGAACAGGCCCGGCGGCAGATGCTCGCGAAACGAGCCGCAGGCGGAGACGGAAACGATGTCGGTGACGCCGACGCGCTTCAGCGCGTCGATATTGGCGCGGTAATTGATGCCCGATGGCGAGAGCCGGTGGCCGCGGCCGTGGCGCGGCAGGAAGACCGCCTCCGTGCCGCCCATGCGGCCGAAATGCAACGTGTCCGAGGGGTCGCCCCAGGGGGTCGAGACCTTCTCCTCGCGCAGGTCTTCGAGCCCGGGCAGGTCGTAGACGCCCGAGCCGCCGATGATGCCGATGATGGGTCTGGCCATGTGTGCTCCCGCGCGCCTGTTTCCAGCCTTGTGGCCTCACGGATGTTTGAGCGCAAGGCCGTGGATGGCGGCGCCTGCGGCCTTGTCGCAGGGCCAGGGCGTTCGTAAATTGGGGCAAAGCCTGAAACGCCAGAGTTTCGGCCGGATTTTCAGCGCCCCGCAGTGTCGGCGCCCCCGGAGTTTTCATGTCCCTGCCCAAAACCCGCCACGCCCGCCTGATCATCGTCGGCTCGGGACCCGCCGGCTACACCACGGCCATCTACGCCGCGCGCGCCATGCTCTCGCCCGTTCTGATCTCGGGCTTCGAGCCCGGCGGCCAGCTGATGATCACAACCGATGTCGAGAATTATCCGGGCTTCGCCGAACCGATCCAGGGCCCCTGGCTGATGGAGCAGATGCGCGCGCAGGCCGAGCATGTCGGGACGGAGCTGGTTTCAGACTATGTGACCAAGGCTGAACTCGGCCAGCGGCCGTTCCGGCTGACCTGCGATTCCGGCAATGTGTGGACATGCGATGCGCTGGTGATCGCCACCGGCGCCAAGGCCAAGTGGCTCGGCACGCCGAGCGAGGAGAAGTTCAAGGGCTATGGCGTGTCGGCCTGCGCCACCTGCGACGGGTTCTTCTATCGCGGGAAAGAAGTGATCGTCGTCGGCGGCGGCAATTCGGCGGTGGAAGAGGCGCTCTACCTCGCCAATCTCGCGTCCAAGGTGACGGTGGTGCACCGGCGCGATTCCTTCCGGTCGGAAAAAATCCTGGCCGACCGGCTGTTCGCCAATCCGAAGATCGAGGTGGTCTGGAATTCCGCGATCGACGAAATTCTCGGCGTCGAGAATCCGCTGGGAGTGACGGGCGTGCGGCTGAAGAACGTCAAGACCGGCGCGACGGACGAGCGCAAGGTCGACGGCGTGTTCGTCGCCATCGGCCATGCGCCTGCGTCGGAGCTGTTCGCCGGTCAGGTCGATATGAAGGCCAATGGCTACATCAAGACCGTTCCCGGCACGACGCAGACCAACATTCCCGGCGTCTTCGCGGCCGGCGACGTCGCCGACGACATCTACCGGCAGGCGGTGACGGCGGCGGGACTTGGCTGTATGGCCGCGCTCGAGGCGGAGAAATATCTGGCGGCGCAGGAGGCGCGGGCCGCGGCGGAGTGACGGGTCTCCGCCGGATCCCGCAAGCTCGGCTCAAAAAAAGCGCTGGAATTGTCCGACAAAAGCATGGCATGAATTAGTGGACACAAGAACGTGGCGCATAAGCCGCGCGACCGGAGTGCATAACGTCCGCTGAACGGGCGACGGGCGAAAGGCCCAAGGGGAGGTTTGCCGTGGATTGGGACAAGCTCCGCGTTTTTCACGCGGCGGCCGAGGCCGGCTCATTTACGCACGCCGGCGAGCGGCTGGGCCTCAGTCAGTCGGCGGTCAGCCGGCAGGTCGGCGCGCTGGAACAGGATCTGGACACGCCGCTGTTCCACCGCCATGCGCGCGGCCTGATTTTGACCGAGCAGGGCGACATTCTGCTCCGCACCGTCAAGGACGTGATGAGCAAGCTCGAGGCCGCGCGCCTGCGCCTCAGCGAGCAGCGCGAGAAGCCGCAGGGCGAATTGCGCGTGACGACGACGCTGGGCATCGGCGCCAACTGGCTCGCCCCGCAACTCGGCGAATTTCTCGAACTCTATCCCGAGATCAAGCTGCGGCTGATCCTGACCGACGACGAACTCGATCTGGGCATGCGCGAGGCCGATGTCGGCCTGCGGCTGCGCGCGCCTTCGCAGCCGGACCTGATCCGGCGCCGGCTTTTCACGGTGCACTATCACCTCTATGCGTCCGCCGACTACATCCGCCGCCACGGCCAGCCCAAGACGCTCGCCGAACTCGACCAGCACCGCATCCTCAGCTATGGCGCGACCGGCGCGGGCTTTCTCAGCAGCCTCAATTCGTTGCTGACGGCAGGTCGGGAGGCGAAGAACCCGCGCGTGCCCGCGCTGTCGGTCAACAACATCACCGCGCTGCGCCATGCGGTGGAGGCCGGCGTCGGCATCGCCGTGCTGCCGGAATACCTGCTCGCGGCCACCGATTCCGGCCTCGTGCAACTGTTGCCGAACGCCGAGATGCCGGAACTCGAATGCTATCTCGTCTATCCCGAAGAGATGAAGAACGTGGCGCGCGTACAGGTGTTCCGCGACTTCCTCGTCGCCAATGCGCAGCGCTGGAAATACTGAAGCCGGCAAAGCCGCCATGCGCGTCGCACATGAGGGTCTATAGTCCTTCATGTTTGGGGGACATGCCTACCATGCGGGCGCCCCGATTGCTGGAGGCGGGTGGCGGGCGCATCTTCTATTTGTCGGTTGCGTCGTTCACTGCCTCCCCGGTGAAGGAAGCTTCCGATCATTCCCTCTAGAAGTCCTCCGGCGTCTTGCCGGGAGCGGCCGGACGAAAGTCCGGCCTTCTTTTTTTGGCGTGGCGAAAGTCCGAGCTTTTTTTGGATGACGCGCAGCGTCCGTCATTGCGAGCCGGAGGCGAAGCAATGCAAGAGCCGGTCGTGACCCATTATTGCTGCGCTGCGCGCGCCATGACGGCGGGATCTTCCGGAAAGGCTACGTCGTTCAGTCGAACAGGCTCGAGACCGATTCTTCCTTGGCCGTGCGCGCGATCGCTTCGCCGATCAGGCCGGCGATGGTGATGACGCGGATGTTCTTGGCGAGGCGCACGGCTTCGGTCGGCGCGATCGTGTCGGTGATGACGAGTTCTTTCAGCTTGGACGAGGAAATGCGCGCCACCGCGCCGCCAGACAACACGCCGTGCGTGATGTAGGCCGAAACATCCTTGGCGCCTTCCTTCAGCAGCGCTTCGGCGGCGTTGACCAGCGTGCCGCCGGAATCAACGATATCATCCACGAGGATGCAGCTCTTGCCGGCGACATCGCCGATGATGTTCATCACTTCCGATTCGCCGGCGCGCTCGCGCCGCTTGTCGACGATGGCGAGCTGTGCGTCGATGCGCTTGGCGAGCGCGCGGGCGCGCACCACGCCGCCGACGTCGGGCGAGACGACCATCACGTTCGACAGATCCTTGTTGCGGTCCTTGATGTCGCGCACCATGACGGGCGCGGCGAACATATTGTCGGTCGGGATATCGAAAAAGCCCTGGATCTGCCCGGCGTGCAGGTCGACCGTCAGAACGCGGTCGACGCCGGCGCGGGTGATGAGATTGGCGACGAGCTTGGCGGAAATCGGCGTACGCGAGCCGGATTTGCGATCCTGGCGGGCGTAGCCGAAATAGGGAAGCACGGCGGTGATGCGGCGCGCGGACGAGCGGCGCAGCGCATCGGCCATGATCAGCACTTCCATCAGGTGATCGTTGGCCGGAAAGGACGTCGACTGCACGATGAACGTATCCTGCCCGCGGACGTTCTCCTGAATCTCGACGAAGATTTCCATGTCGGCGAAGCGCCGCACCGAACATTGCGTCAGCGGCGTGCCGAGATAGGCGGCGATCGCTTCGGTCAGCTGGCGGTTGGAATTTCCCGCCAGAATCTTCATGCCAGCCATATCAGCGATCCAAAGCCTGTCCGAATGCGCCGCCTCTTAGCAGCCGGTTTGCGCGCAAACAATACGACAGCGGCATGACAAGGCTGCGTTTTCGGTGGAAAGCCGCAAGCGTGCTTTTTGGGCGCTCACCGCGCGGCGGCTAAGCCGAGGCGGGCGCTGGCGGGTTCGGGCTCCTGCCGCGCGGCGACGGAGCTTCCGGCCTGGGCCGGGCGGGCGGCAGGTTTCGTGTCCGGGGCCGAGGCGACGGCGGCGCCCGCCACGGCTTCCGGCGTATTGGTGAGGGCGTCCGCCAGATCGCCGGCGCTGCGGGCGGCGAGCGCGGCGATCGCCGAATCGTCCGCGACAGCCCAGGGGTCGGCGGCTGCGCCCTTCACCGGCGCCTCGTCGGTCAGGCGGGCGATGCGCTTTTTCGAGCGGTCGAAGAGATCGACGACATAGGAAAGGCGGGTGACGCCGGCTTCGCCCGGCCCGGCGTCGATATAGACGCGAGCGAGATATTCGGCCTTGGCGGGTTCGACCGTCGTCATGTCCTGGGAGGCCGCGGCCTGCGCCAAAGCCTGCGCGAACCGGTCGTTGACGTCCTGCGGGCCGCCGGCGACGCTGGCGAGCGCCACGGTCGCTCCACGGGGGCTGACGCCGGGACGCCGCGCGATCTTCGATGGCGCAGAGGCGGGTTCGACGCGGGCCTGGCTGGCGGTGTCGACGCAGGATGCGAGCGGCAGGCAAAAGGCGACGGCAAGAATAGCCGCCGGCGCTGTCAGCTTGCGTCCTGCCTGCACGTAACCGCTCCCCCATACCCGGCCCGGCGCCGTGTGGGCGGCGGCGGACTTTAACGAAGCGTTAAACATTTGGCGGCGGCCCGTCCAGCGTGGGCGGGCAAGGATGGTTAGCGCGGGCCAGTCTCCCCTCCCCCGGAAGGGGGGAGGCAATTCGAGCGGCGGCGCCTCACTCCGCCTCCGCAACCTTCCGCGCGACGAATGTCATGCGCTTCTGGTTGTGTCCGATATTCTGCGCAGCGCGCTCACAGGTGAAATCGTGATCGGCAAGCAGGTCGCGCATGTCCGCATCGTCGTAGGTCGACAGGCCATGTTGCGCACGCATCGTGCGGTAGTCGGAGAGCGCGGTCCGCGCGAGGCCGACGATGGAGGCGATCAGAAAGCCGCCGTGCAGGCCGAAGTCGAGCAATGCGCGCGCGTCGTCGACCGGGCTCACGTCCTTCGGGATGATGTCGGCGAGCACGAGCTTGCCGTCGTCCTTCAGCTTGTCGTGGAAGGTGGTGAGCAGGCGCGCGAGTTCGGCCTCCGCCACATATTGCAGCACGGAGACGATCACGATCATGTCGAGGGAGGCGTCGGGGATCGCCGCGACGCCGGCCTCCTCGAGCACCGCGACATTGGGGCGGGCGACATTGGCGGCGACGAGTTTGGCGCGCACGCTCGGCGCAGTGTCGAACAGATAGAGTTTACCGCATCGCTCCGAGACGAAGGCCGCGCCCAGCGCCTCGCCGCAGCCGTAGTCGAGGATCTGCGCATCCGGGCGCGGGATGTGCGCCGCCACGCCTCTGGCGACGAGATCGGCATGCAGCAGCTTGTGGCGCTCGCTGACGTAGAGCGCGTGATCGCGGTCGAAGAAATCGCGCCAGGTCAAGTTCCGTCCTCAGCACGGTTGGGCGTGATCCCTTCTCCCCGCAAGCGGAGAGAAGGCGGCCGAAGGCCGGATGCGGGGTCGCGCCGATACACCCGAACCAGTCGTTTGACCCCTCACCCTGCGCTGAAGTCGGCTGTTGCCGACTTCAGCCATCTCGAATGTGCAAAGCGGCAACAGCCGCTTTGCGTTAGGGGAGAGGGGACTAGGCCTTCGCCTTGTCCATCATCTCGACGAAGCGCGCGAACAGATAGTGCGAATCCTGCGGACCGGGCGAGGCTTCCGGATGGTGCTGCACCGAAAACGCCGGGCGATCGTCCAGCGCGATGCCGCAGTTCGAGCCGTCGAACAGCGAGCGGTGCGTTTCTTTCGCATTCTTCGGAAGCGTATCGACGTCGACCGCGAAGCCGTGGTTCATCGAGACGATCTCGACCTTGCCGGTGGTGTAGTCCATGACGGGATGGTTCGCGCCATGATGGCCCTGATGCATCTTCTTCGTCTTCGCGCCGACGGCGAGCGCCATCATCTGATGGCCGAGACAAATGCCGAAGGTCGGAACTTTCTCGTCCAGCAGCTTCTTGATCGTCGGCACGGAATATTCGCCGGTCGCTGCGGGATCGCCGGGGCCGTTGGAGAGGAAGACGCCGTCCGGCTTCATGGCGAGAATGTCTTCGGCCGGCGTCGTCGCCGGCACCACCGTTACCTCGCAGCCGGCGTCGGCCAGCAGGCGCAGGATGTTGCGCTTCACGCCGAAGTCGAGCGCGACCACCTTGCGCTTGGGCGCCTTTTGATGGCCGTAGCCTTGCCCCAGCGTCCAGGTCGTCTCGTCCCAGCCGTAGCGCTGCGCCGATGTCACGCCGGGTACGAGGTCGAGCCCGTCCATGGACGGAATGCCCGCCGCGCGCTTCTTCAGCGCCTCGACATCGAACTTGCCATCCGGGCTGTGCGCGATCACCGCGTTGGGCATGCCCCTGTCGCGGATGCGGGCGGTGAGCGCGCGCGTATCGACGCCGCAGATGCCGACGATGCCGCGCGCCTTCAGCCACGCGTCGAAATGCTTTGTCGCGCGAAAATTGGAGGGGTCTGTGATCGGCGCCTGCAGCACCACGCCGCGCACGCCGGAGCTTGCCGCCATATTGACCGTCTCGATGTCCTCGTCGTTGACGCCGACATTGCCGATGTGCGGGAAGGTGAAGGTGACGATCTGGCCGGCGTAGGAGGGATCGGTGAGGATTTCCTCGTAGCCCGTCATGGCGGTGTTGAAACAGACCTCGCCATCGGCCGCGCCCTCGGCGCCGAGGCCGAAACCCTCGATGACCGTTCCGTCGGCCAGAACCAGCAGGGCGGTCGGCGTGCGGACGCTCCAGGGCGCGGTCTTTTCGGCTTGATCGGCTGTCATCTGCGCACTACACCCTTGGCCCTTCGGGACCCCGGTTTTCGCCCTGCGCCGAAGGGCCCGGGCCGCTTCTGACTTGAAGTGGCGGGCGTGAACGGCGCTGGAGTGTCAGGGGTCGAAATCGGCGCGGAAGCTAGGGGAGGGGCGCAGGGGCGTCAACCCCGCATGGCCCCGCGTCAACCACGGATTGCCAAGATGAGCCTGCGGGACAAATTCACAGCCGATCTGAAAGACGCGATGAAGGCCGGCGAGAAGACGAAAGTCGCCGCCATCCGGCTGATAACCGCCGCGCTGAAAGACCGCGACATCCAGGCCCGCGGCGAGGGCAAGACGGTTTCGGACGACGACGTTCTGGCGCTGCTGCAGAAGATGATCAAAAGCCGGCAGGAATCGCTTGAAATCTACGAGAAGAACAACCGGCCGGAACTCGCCGCGCAGGAGAAGGGCGAGATCGACGTCATCTCGGGCTATCTGCCCAAGCAGATGGACGAAGGCTCCGTGGCCGCCGCCATCAAGGCCGCGATCGCGGAGACGGGCGCGGCCTCGATGAAGGACATGGGCAAGGTCGTCGGCGCGCTGAAGGCGAAATACACGGGGCAGATGGATTTCGCCAAGGCGAGCGCCGCTGTGAAGGCGGCGCTGTCTTCGTAACACGCGCCTTCATGCCGAGGAGCCCGCGAAGTGGACGTCTCGAAGCATGGGGATGCGGCCATCCTTCGAGACGCGCCCGGCGGGCGCTCCTCAGGATGAGGGGTTGATGCGCCTGCACCTGCAATTCTCGGCCTTCTTTCTCGTCGGCCTGGCGACCATCGCCATGCATTACGGCGTGCTGGTCGCGCTCGTGCAGCTGCTCCACGTCGCGCCGGTGCCGGCGACGCTCTGCGGCTATGTCGCGGGCGGCTTCGTCTCCTATACGCTCAACCGCGCGCATGTGTTCGAGACGGAGCGCAATCACGTTGCCGCGCTGTGGCGCTTCGTCGGCGTGGCGGCGGTCGGCTTCGTGCTGACGGGCATATTCATGCACATTTTCGTCGACCGTTTCGGCGCGCCCTATATCCCGGCGCAACTCGTCACGACCGGCATCGTGATGTTCTGGAGCTTTTTCGGGCACAAGTTCTGGACCTTCGGGGAGAAGATCGGGCGATGAGCGAAAAGGGCCTATCGCCAGCGGCGGAACTGCTCGGCCGCGAGATTCTCTCGCGCGACGCCGAGACGGGCGAGGTCTTCGTGCGGTTCGTGGCGCGCAAGGATTTCTACAACCGCAACGGCATCGTGCACGGCGGCTTTATTGCCGCCATGCTGGATTCGGTGACGGGAATCGCAGCGGCGCCGCGTGTGCCGGCGGACAATTGGGTGGTCACGACACGGCTCGACACGCGCTATCTGAAGACGGCTGGCGCAGGCCCGGTTTTCGGCCGCGCGCGCGTGATCGACAGCGACGAGCGCAATGTCCGCATCGAGGGCGAGTTGAAGAATGAAGCAGGCGTCGTGCTGGCGACGGCGACCGCGGAGATGCGGATATTGAAGCGCAGGGCTTGATTGGACCGCGAGCCTTCAGGCTCGCGGTCCGTTCAGGGCCATTTCACCGTCGGCGGCAGCGACGACAGGATCGAGGCGATATTGCCGCCGGTCTTGAGACCGAAGATCGTGCCGCGATCATAGAGCAGGTTGAATTCCACATAGCGCCCGCGCCGCACGCATTGTTCCTCGCGGTCTGCGTCCGTCCAGGACTTCGCAAAATTCTCGCGCACGATCTGCGGATAGACGGTCAGGAAGCTCACGCCCACGTCCTGCGTGAAGGCGAAATCCTTGTCCCAGCCGGTGTTGGCGGCGTCGCCCGAACTGTTCAGATGATCGTAGAAAATTCCGCCAATCCCGCGCGGTTCGTTGCGGTGTTTCAAAAAGAAATATTCGTCGCACCACGCCTTGTAGCGCGCGTAATCGGCGACCTGGGAATGGCGCTCGCAGGCGCGGCGCATGGCGGCGTGGAAAGCTATGGACTCCGGATCGTCCTGCGTGCGGCGGCGGTCGAGCACGGGCGTGAGATCGGCGCCGCCGCCGAACCAGGCCTTCGTCGTCACGACAAAGCGCGTGTTCATGTGGACGGTGGGGACGTTGGGGTTCCAGGGATGGGCGATCAGCGAAATGCCGCCTGCCCAGAAGCGCGGGTCTTCGGCGGCGCCGGGGATCTGGGCTGCAAATTCCGGGGCGAACGTTCCAAAGACCGTGGAGGTGTGGACGCCGGCCTTCTCGAAGACGCGGCCTTTCAGCATCGCCATCCTTCCGCCGCCGCCAGGGGCGCCCGTGTGGTCGGCGCGATTCCAGGGGGTGAGCGTGAATCGGCCGGGGTCGCGGGCGTCAGGAAAGAAGGGGCCCGGGCATTCGTCTTCCAGCGCCTCGAGGGCGGCGAGAATGCGGGTCTGGAGCTCGGCGAACCATCCGGCCGCCGTGGCTTTGCGCGTTTCGAGCGTTTCGATCGTCATGCGGGCAGACATCGACCGGCGGGTTCGCGCCGTCAACCGCGCGTCTGCCGCAGCGCCTCGCCCAGAACCATGGCGGCGGCGACCGCCACGTTGAGCGAGCGCAATTCCGGGCGGATCGGCACGACGATGCGGGCGTCAGCGGCGGCGTGAACTTCAGGCGGCGCGCCGGCCGATTCGCGGCCGACCATCAGCACGTCGTCCGCCCGATAGGCGAAATGCGTGTAGGCGACCGCGCCCTGCGTGGTGAGCAGCACCAGGCGGCGGCCGGCCTGCCGCCGCCAGTCCTCGAAGGCGGCGAAGGAGACGTGGCGGGCGATGGCCACGTGGTCGAGATAATCCATGCCGGCGCGGCGGAAATGCCGGTCCGAAACCGGAAAGCCGGCCGGCTCCACGATAGCCGCCTCCACGCCGAGGCAGGCGCAGGCGCGCAGCATCGTGCCCGCGTTCTGTGGAATATCCGGTTGGAAAAGCGCCAGGACGAGGCGCTGCTGTGCGTTCATGTCGGCCCTACCGCGCTAAGCCTTTGGCATGAGCCGATCTCTATGGACAAGTTCATGTGGCGGTGCGACATAGTGCCGTATTAAAACCATTCCAGCCATCGGGGCTCGGCTCGGCATTGCCGGGCGCGCCCCGGGACTGTAGAAGCCGATCCGACGGCCGCAAGCGCGGCTCCTGTAGCTTGGGGAATTGCTGACGTGGCGACGAACTCGACTGCCGAACCGACCCGCCGGGACATGCTGTATATAGCGACGGGCGCGGCGAGCGCCGTGGCTGTCGCCGCGGTCGCCTGGCCCTTCATCTCACAGATGAACCCGGACGCCTCCACGCTGGCGCTTTCGTCCACGGAACTCGACACGTCGGCCATCGCCGAAGGGCAGATCGTCACGATCAAGTGGCGCGGCAAGCCGGTGTTCGTGCGCCACCGGACGAAGAAGGAGATCGAGGAAGCGGTCAACGTCGATGTCGCCACGCTGCCGGACCCGCAGGCGGATTCCGCGCGCGTGAAGAAGCCGGAATGGCTCGTCGTCGTCGGCGTCTGCACGCATCTGGGCTGCATCCCGCTCGGCCATCAGGGCCAGTACGACGGCTGGTTCTGCCCGTGCCACGGCTCGACCTACGACACGTCCGGCCGCATCCGGTCCGGCCCGGCGCCGCGCAATCTCGAGGTTCCGGACTACGCGTTCCTCACCGACACCAAGATCAAGATCGGCTGAGCCGGCTTAACGCCCGAGCAAGCCAGACGCCCGAGAAATTCCGAGAGAAGGCGAAAAGATGAGCGGACCTTCGACATACGTTCCGAAGAGCGCGATTGGCCGGTGGTTCGAGAGCCGGCTGCCCGTGATGGGCCTCGTGCACAGCTCCTTCGTGGCCTATCCGACACCGAAGAACCTCAACTACTGGTGGACCTTCGGCGCCATCCTGTCCTTCATGCTCGTCGCGCAGATCGTCACCGGCGTCGTGCTGGCGATGCACTACACGCCGCATACGGCGATGGCGTTCAATTCCGTCGAGCACATCATGCGCGACGTGAACTGGGGCTGGATGATCCGCTATCTGCACGCCAACGGCGCGTCGATGTTCTTCCTGGCGGTCTACATCCATATCGCGCGCGGCATGTATTACGGCTCCTACAAGGCGCCGCGCGAAATCCTCTGGATCCTCGGGGTCATCATCTTCCTGCTGATGATGGCGACGGGCTTCATGGGCTACGTGCTGCCCTGGGGCCAGATGTCCTTCTGGGGCGCCACCGTCATCACCAACCTGTTCTCGGCGATCCCGCTGGTCGGCGATTCCATCACCACCCTGCTGTGGGGCGGCTATTCGGTCGACAATCCGACGCTCAACCGCTTCTTCTCGCTGCACTACCTGCTGCCCTTCATGATCGCGGCCGTCGTCGGCCTGCACGTCTGGGCGCTGCATGTCGTCGGCCAGAACAATCCGGCGGGCGTCGACATCAAGGACGTCGAGAAGGACTCGGTGCCCTTCACGCCGCACGCGACGCTGAAGGACGCGACCGGCATCGCCGCCTTCGTCATCCTCTATGCCTGGTTCGTGTTCTTCATCCCGAACTTCCTCGGCGACGCCGACAATTACATCATGGCGAACCCGCTGCAGACGCCGCCGCATATCGTGCCGGAATGGTACTTCCTGCCGTTCTACGCGATCCTGCGCGCCATTCCCTCCAAGCTCGGCGGCGTTATCTTCATGTTCGGCGCGATCGTCATGCTGGTGCTGCTGCCCTGGCTCGACACGTCGCGCGTGCGCTCGGCGGTCTATCGCCCGGTCTACAAGGTGCTGTTCTGGGTCTTCATCGCCTGCGTGATCGGCCTCGGCTATCTCGGGTCGCAGCCGCCCGAGGGCGGCGCGGTGCTCGCGGCGCGCATTCTCACCGCCTATTACTTCGCCCACTTCCTCGTGATTTTGCCGCTGCTCGGCCTGTTCGAGACGCCGAAAGAGGTTCCAGCCTCGATCAACGACGCCGTTCTCGCCAAGCACGCGCAGAGCAAGGCCTGAGCCGAGACGCCAAGACAGGATCGAACCATGCTTTCCAAGACCTCTCTCGGCATGATCGCGGCGGGCTTCATGAGCGCCGCGCTCCTTGGCGCCCCGGCTTTCGCCGAAGGCGGCCATGACCAGATGCAGCCGACGCGGCAATCCTGGTCCTTCGCCGGCTTCTTCGGCCATTACGATCAGGCGCAACTGCAGCGCGGCTTCAAGGTGTTCCGCGAAGTCTGCGCGAACTGCCATTCCGCGCAGCGCCTCGCTTTCCGCAATCTGGGCGATCCCGGCGGCCCTTCCTTCTCGGAAGCGCAGGTCAAGGCGCTGGCCGAGCAGTACAAGATCAAGGACGGCCCTAACGATTCCGGCGACATGTTCGAGCGTCCCGGCCGTCCGTCCGACTATTGGCCCTCGCCCTTCGCCAACGACAACGCCGCCCGCGCGGCCAACGGCGGCGGCCTGCCGCCTGATATGTCGGTGCTGGCAAAGGCGCGCTCCTACAAGCGCGGCTTCCCGTGGTTCATTCTCGATGCGCTGCCGGGCATCCAGTATCAGGAGCACGGCGCCGATTACATCGACGCGCTGCTGCGGGCCTACAAGGACGAGCCGCCGCATGGCGTGAAGCTCGACGCCGGCCAGTACTGGAACGACATCATGCCCGGCAATCGCATCGCGATGCCGAAGCCGATCAGCGACGGGCAGGTGGACTACACCGACGGCACGCCGGCGACTTTGGACAATTACGCCAAGGACGTCTCGGCTTTCCTGATGTGGATGGCCGAACCCAAGCTCGACGAGCGCAAGAAGACCGGCTTCCGCGTGCTGGTGTTCATGGCGATCCTGACCGGGTTGCTCTACGCCACCAAGAAGCGGGTGTGGGCGAACACGCCGCACTGAGCGAAGCGCGCGTTCTCGAAGAAGGCCCCGGCGACGGGGCCTTTTTTGTTTGGACGATCCGCGCGGCTTGCCTTTTGCGCCTCCGCCCCGCATACCGCCCGCAAACCGAAAACATCTGAAAACCGGACGCAGAGATGGGCTTCAAATGCGGAATCGTCGGCCTGCCGAATGTCGGCAAGTCGACCCTGTTCAACGCGCTGACGCAGACGGCGGCGGCGCAGGCGGCCAATTATCCGTTCTGCACGATCGAGCCGAACGTCGGCGACGTCGCCGTGCCCGATCCGCGCCTCGAAATCCTGACGCAGATCGCCGGCTCGAAAGAAATCATCCCGACGCGGCTGACCTTCGTCGATATCGCCGGCCTCGTGCGCGGCGCCTCGAAGGGCGAGGGGCTGGGCAACCAGTTTCTCGCCAACATCAGGGAATGCGACGCCATCGCCCATGTCGTGCGCTGTTTCGAGGATGGCGACATCACACATGTCGACGGTCCCGTCGATCCGATCCGCGATATCGACACGATCGAGACGGAATTGATGCTGGCCGATCTCGAGAGCCTCGAGAAACGCGTGACCAATCTGGAGAAGAAGGCGCGCGGCGGCGACAAGGACTCGAAGGAGCAACTGGCGCTGGTCGAGCAATGCCTCGTGCTCCTGCGCGAAGGCAAGCCTGCGCGCGTCGCGGTCGCCGCGTCGCCAGAGGAGCGCAAGGCGTTCGCCGCGCTCGGCCTGCTTTCCTCCAAGCCCGTGCTTTACGTCTGCAATGTCGAGGAAGCAGCCGCCGATGGCGGCAACGAATTTTCCGCGCGCGTTTTTTCACGCGCGAAGGAAGAGGGAGCCGAAGCCGTCGTCGTCTCCGCCAAGATCGAGAGCGAGATCGCCGTGCTGCCCGCAGACGAACAGAAGGACTATCTGGAGGCCGTCGGCCTAGCCGAGCCCGGCCTCAACCGCGTGATCCGCGCGGGCTACGAACTGCTGCATCTCGTCACCTATTTCACTGTGGGTCCGAAAGAGGCCCGCGCCTGGACGATCGAGAAGGGAACGCGCGCGCCACAGGCAGCCGGCGTGATTCATTCCGACTTCGAAAAGGGCTTCATTCGCGCCGAGACGATCGCCTATGACGATTACGTTTCGGGCAAGGGCGAGGCCGGCGCGCGAGAGGCCGGCAAGTTCCGGCTCGAAGGCAAGGATTATGTTGTCGCAGACGGCGACGTGCTGCACTTCCGCTTCGCCAACTAAACCGTCGCCGGACCTGCGGCTGTTCTGGACGGCGATGAGCTTCCCCCTGTAGCATCGCGCGCAAACGCCGCTCGAGCGGCGTCGGGCGAAGGGGAGCGACGCATGGGACAGGACGGGCCGCGCAGCGGATTGCAATTGAGGTCGCTGATCAAGGCGAGCGGCGAACTCGAATTGTCTCTCGTCGACACGCCGGTTCCAGTTCCCGCCGCCGACGAAGTCGTCGTGCGCATCGAGGCCTCGCCGATCAATCCCTCCGATCTCGGCCTGCTGATCGGCGCGGCGGACATGTCGGGGGCGCGCGCGTCGACGGTTGACGGTCAGCCCCGCATCACGGCGCGCGTTCCGGAAGCGGGCATGCGCGCGATGGCGGCGCGCCTGGACGAATCGTTCCCGGTCGGCAACGAAGGCGCGGGCGTCGTCGTCGCCGCCGGCGCCTCGTCTGCGGCGCAGGCGCTGCTCGGCAAGACGGTGGCCGTTATCGGCGGCGCCATGTATGCGCAATATCGCTGCGCGAAGGTCGCCGAATGCCTGCCGTTGCCTGCGGGCGCAACGGCCGCCGATGGCGCTTCATGCTTCGTCAATCCGCTGACCTCGCTCGGCATGGTCGAGACGATGCGCCGCGAAGGCCACAGTGCGCTCGTGCATACGGCGGCGGCCTCCAATCTCGGGCAGATGCTGAACAGGATCTGCATCGCCGACGGAGTCGGCCTCGTCAACATCGTGCGGAGCGAGGAGCAGGAGGCATTGCTGCGCGGCATCGGCGCGAAGCATGTCTGCAATTCCGCCGCGCCCGGCTTCATCGACGATCTCACGCGCGCCGTGACCGAGACCGGCGCGACGATCGCATTCGACGCCATCGGCGGCGGCAAGCTCGCCGGCCAGATTCTCGCGTGCATGGAAACCGCGATCAACGCCAATGCGAAGGTCTACAGCCGCTACGGCTCGTCCGTGCACAAGCAGGTCTACATCTACGGCTCGCTCGACACGCGGCCGACGGAACTCGCGCGCAGCTTCGGCATGGCGTGGAGCGTCGGCGGGTGGCTGCTGTTTCCATTCCTGCAGAAGGTCGGGCCGGATGTGGCGCAACGGCTGCGGGCGCGCGTCGTCGCGGAACTGAAGACCACATTCGCCAGCCATTACACCAAGGTCGTCTCGCTGCGGGAGGCGCTGGAGCTGCAGCACATCGCCGCCTACGCGAAGCGCGCGACCGGCGAAAAATACCTGATCGATCCCAGCCGCGACAAGTAAGCGCGCTCGCATCTTGCCGGCCGCAGCGCTACAAATCGCGCAGGGAGAAAACACCATGCGCGATTACGCCGAAGCCGTCCGCAGTTTCTCGTTCGAGGCGCTGGAGCGCCGGACGATTTCCGGCTCGTTGAAGGACGGGCTCAATCCTTGCGTCGAATGCTGCGACCGCTGGGCGAAGGACGGCAAAATCGCGCTCGAATGGTATGGCGCGCACGGCGAGCGCGAGACGGTCACGTTCGAACAGATGCGCGACGACAGCGCGCGGTTCGCGAATTATCTGAAGGCGCAGGGGATCGGCGCGGGCGACGTGGTCGCCGGCCTGCTGCCGCGCATTCCCGATCTCTTCACCGTCGTGCTCGGAACATGGCGCGCGGGCGCGATCTACCAGCCGCTGTTCACCGCGTTCGGGCCGGCGGCTGTCGAAAGCCGCGTGACGGCGGACGGCGGCAGCAAGGCGAAGCTCGTCGTGACGGATGTGGCCAACCGGCCGAAGCTGAAGGATGTGCCGGATTGCCCGCCGATCCTGACCATTGGCGAGGGCTATGCGGAGGCGCTTGCGAAGCAATCGAGCGAATTTGCGCCGGTCATGCGCAGGGGCGGCGATCCTTTCATCGTGCTGTTCACGTCGGGCACGACGGGCAAGCCGAAGGGCGTGCGCTATCCGCTCAACCTGCTGCTGCCGGTCGCCTCCTACATGCTCGACGCCGTCGATCTGCGCGCCGACGACAATTACTGGAACGTCGCCGATCCCGGCTGGGCCTACGGCATGCTCTACGCCGTGCTGGGGCCGCTGCTGCTCGGCGTGACGACCACATTCAACGAAGGCGCCTTTGCGGTGGAGTCCACCGTGAAGATCATCGCCGAGCGCAGGATCACCAATCTCGCGGCGGCGCCGACCGCTTATCGTCTGCTGATGGCGGCGGGAGACGAAGCGATGGCGCCGATCGCGCATCAATTGCGCGTGGCGTCGAGCGCGGGCGAACCGCTCAACCCGGAAGTCATCCGCTGGGCCGAGCGCGTTCTGCATTGCCCGCTGGCCGATCACTATGGCCAGACCGAAGTGGCGATGATGATCAACAATCATCATGCGTTGAAGCACGAGATGAAGCCGGGCGCCGCGGGGCTGCCGCTGCCGGGCCTCGACATGGCGATCCTCGACGACGATCTGAACGTGCAGCCGCCGGAAAAGCCCGGCGTGCTGGCCGTGCATATTCCGACCTCGCCGCTCTACACGTTCGGCGGCTACTGGAAGGCCGAGAGCCCCAATGTGCGCGGCGACTGGTACATCACGGGCGACACGATGATGCGCGACGCGGACGGCCATTATTTCTTCGTCGGCCGCAACGATGACATCATCACCTCGGCCGGCTATCGCATCGGACCGTTCGACGTGGAGAGCGTCGTGATGGAGCATCCCGCGGTCGCGGAAGTCGCCGTCGTCGGCAAGCCCGATCCGCAGCGCACGGAAATCGTCAAGGCCTTCATCGTGCTGAAGGCCGGCGTCGAGGGCAATGACGCCCTGAAGGAAGAAATCCAGCAGATGGTGCGCAAGCGTCTTTCGACGCACGCCTATCCGCGCGAGGTTTCCTTCGTCGCATCGCTGCCGAAGACGCCGAGCGGAAAGATCCAGCGCTTCATCCTGCGCCGCGAAGAGGCGTAAGCGCGCTCGCGCTCACGCCGTTCCGAAGCCGCGAGCCGTTGCAAAACGCAAGGCGTCAACGGCGCCAGCCGCCGTGGCGGAGATCGACGGTTCCGCCGCCGACCGAGCCGCCGTGAACAGCCGGGGCGCCGCCCCAAGCGGGACGTCCTCCCCAAGCCGGGCGTCCTCCCCAATTGGCGTGTCCGCGCCAACCAGGGTGTCCGCCATAATAGGCGCGGCGTCCGCCCCAGCCCCCGCGATAGCCGTAATAGCCCGGATAGCCGTAGCCATATCCGTAGGCCGGGTAGGAAGAGGCGGGATAGCCGTAGGGGTAGTAGCCGTAATCGTAATTGTCATAGGCGTTCGCCGCGGCCACTGCGCCGAGAACCGTTCCGAGAACGGCGACGCCGGGATTGTAGCCGTAGCGGTAATGGCGCCGGTGATGGCGCGAATAATATCGGCGCGGCGCGTAGTGACGATGGCGCACGGCGTGATGCCCACGCTTGACCGCCTGGCGGCGATAGCGCGCCTGCTCGACCGGCAGTTCAGCGCGGACCAGCGCGTTCGGAGACACGCCCATCGGCGCGGCGGATGCGGGGGCGACGGGCGCTGCGAACAGGAACGCCGACGCTGCGGTTGCGATCAGCCCGGTCTTGAATGGAAGCATCATGGAACCCTCCGTTCGATGGGAAACGCATGACAACGCCGCGCGTTGCACGGACATCCGCCATGCGGTCGCTTCAGGCCAAGACATGGGGATCACGCAGGCGCATTGCCAGCACAAGCGAAGGCGTTCAGGCCGCCCGCACCTCGGCGGCGTAATCCTCGACCAGCATCCTCGACAGGTTTCCGGGCCGGAACCTGTAGCGCCCGATTTCTGAAACCGGCGTGACCTCCGCGCCCGTGCCGCAGAGGAAGCACTCGTTCATGGCGCCAAGCTCCTCCGGCATGATGCGGCGCTCGACGACCTCGATCCCGCGCCGCTGGGCGAGATCGATCACGGTGCGCCGCGTTATGCCGTCGAGAAAGCAATCGGCGATCGGCGTGTGCAGTGCGCCGTCCCAGGTGAAGAATATGTTGGCGCCCGTGCATTCGGCGACGCGGCCCTGCCAGTCGAGCATCAGCGCATCGGCATAGCCGCGCCGCTCGGCGCGGTGCTTGGAGATCGTGCAGATTTCATAGAGGCCGGCGGCCTTGGCGAGGCAGGGCGCGGTCTGGGGATCGGGGCGGCGGTAGTCGGCGAATTCCAGGCGTATGCCCTGCATCTTTGTTTCGATGTCGAACATCGAAGGCCAGTCCCAGACGCCAATGGCGACATGGATGGTGGAATACTGGGCGGCGACCGCCATCATCTCGCTGCCGCGCCAGGCGACGGGGCGCACGTAGCAGTCCGACATGCCATTGGCCTCGACCGTCTGCTGCTTGGCGGCGTCGAGCTGTTCCGCGGTGAAGGGAATTTCGAAATCGAGGATGCGGCCGGAGGCGATGAGGCGGTCGGAATGCTCTCGCGACTTGAAGATTCGCCCGCCATAGGCCCGCTCGCCCTCGAAAACGCAGGAGCCGTAGTGAAGCCCGTGCGAAAGCACGTGCATTCTGGCGTCCCGCCAAGGAACGAGCCCGCCGTCCAGCCAGATGAAACCGTCGCGCTGATCGAAGGGCGGAATGCTCATGAGCCTCTCCTGCGGGCTTTTTGGTGGACGCCGCGCCCGCCATTGCCGAAAAAGGAGGGTGTGCATCCCCTTTGTTTCGTGCGGGGCGCTTGACGGGTAACTTTCGGCCTGAGATATGTCAATAAGGCTGACTTAATTTTGGATTGGCGCGTGGACACCGTTCTGCAGGGCAAGCACAGGGCGCAGGCCGACGGTCACGACGGCGAGCCGATGTTCGACCTGATCGAACTCCTGTTCTTCGCCTACCGCGATTTCGTCGGCGACGCCGACCGCCTGCTGGAGAGCTATCGTTTCGGCCGCGCGCACCATCGCGTGCTGCATTTCGTCAGCCGCCACCCCGGCCTCACGATCGCCGAACTGCTGGATATCCTGAAGATCACCAAGCAGAGCCTGAGCCGGGTGCTGAAAGATTTGCTCGACCAGAATTTCGTGGAGGCCCGCGCCGGCGTCGCCGACCGGCGGCAGCGTCACCTGTTCACCACCGCCAAGGGGCGCAAACTCGCGCTCGATCTCGCGCAATTGCAGTCGCGCCGGTTTTTGCGCGCGCTGGACGCGCTTCCGGTGAATGCGCGCGCCGAGGCGATCCGCTTTCTGATGGCGATGATCGACCCCGCCGACCAGGACGAGGTGAAGGCGCTTGTCTGGCCGCAGAGCGCACGGACCGCGCCGTGACTGCGAACCCGTCAGCCGCAACGCTGCCGGACGATGCGCCGCATCTGCTCGTGGTGGACGATGATTCGCGCATCCGCACGCTGCTGTCGCGCTTTCTCGCGCAGGCCGGATATCGCGTGACGGCCGCGCCGGACGCCGCCGAGGCGCGGCAGCGTATGTCGGCCCTGTCGTTCGATCTCATCGTGCTCGACGTGATGATGCCCGGCGAGAGCGGCGTCGATTTTTCGCGCAGCCTGCGCCAGACCGGCGTATCCACGCCGATCCTGATGTTGACGGCGCGCTCGGGCGCCGACGACCGGATCCTCGGGCTCGAAGCCGGCGTCGACGATTATCTGCCGAAGCCGTTCGAGCCGCGCGAACTGCAATTGCGTGTCGCCGCGATCCTGCGTCGCGCATCGTCGTCGGCAGCGGTTCTGCATGTCGCGCGTTTCGGACAATGCCAATTCCAGGCCGCGCGCGGCGAATTGCGTCGCGCGGGCGAAGCCTTGCGCATCACGGATCGCGAGCGCGACATTCTGCGCGCACTCGTCGCGGCCAATGGCGCGCCGGTCGCGCGCGCGGCGCTGGCGGGCGATGCGGCGGGCGAGCGCACGATCGACGTGCAGGTGACGCGGCTGCGGCGCAAGATCGAGGACGATCCGGCAAATCCGCTGCTGTTGCAGACCGTGCGCGGCGCGGGTTATCGGCTTGTGCTCGATCGGGACGCAGCGCCATGAAATTCGTCGAGCATCCAGCCATAGCCGCGCCGCGCCGCCTCTGGCGCGGTTTCGCGCTGTGGCTGCGGGCGAAAATGCCGAAGGGCCTGTTCGCGCGCTCGCTGCTCATCGTCATCCTGCCGATGCTGCTCCTGCAGACAGCGGTCGTCTATTTCTTCATGGAGCGGCACTGGCAGGCGATCACGATCCGTCTGTCGCGTATGCTGACGCAGGAAATTTCGGCGCTGATCGACGTCTACGAATCCTATCCGCAGGACAAGGACGCCTCCCAGCTCACCCGCATCGCGGCGCAGCGGATGAATTTGCAGATATTCATCACGCCGCCGGGGCCCCTGCCGCCGCCGCTGCCGAAACCCTTCTTCGCGCTGCTCGACAATGTGCTGTCGCAGCAAATCCGCACGCAGATCAAGCGGCCGTTCTGGCTCGACACGGTCGGCGCGTCCAACGTCATCGAAATTCGCGTGCAGCTGAAGGATGCTCAGATGCGCGTCTACGCCTCGCGCAACCAGGCCTACGCCACCTATTCCTTGATCTTCATCGGATGGATGGCGGGCACGGCGCTGGTGCTGATCGGCGTCGCCGTCCTCTTCCTGCGCAACCAGATCAAGCCAATCCGACGCCTCGCCGCAGCTTCCGAAGCTTTCGGCAAGGGGCGCGAGATCGCTTTCCGTCCGTCGGGCGCGCGCGAAGTGCGGCAGGCGGGTCTCGCCTTCGTCGACATGAAGCGGCGCCTCGAGCGCGCGATGGAACAGCGCACGGCCATGCTCAATGGCGTCAGCCACGATCTGCGCACGGTGCTGACACGCTTCAAGCTGTCGCTCGCCCTGCTCGGCGAGGGGGCGGAGCAGGAGGCGATCGCGCGCGACATCGCGGAGATGCAGCGGATGCTCGAAGCCTATCTCGCGTTTGCGCGCGGCGATGGCGGCGAGAGCGCGGTCGCGACCGACGTGCGCGCGCTGATCGGCGATCTCGTCGCCGACGCGGAACGGCAGGGCGTCGCGGCGAAATTCTCCTACGCCGGCGAGAGCAGTGCGATCCTGCGGCCGGATGCTTTCCGCCGCTGCCTCGCCAATCTCATCGGCAATGCGCAGCGATACGGCAAACGCGTCGAAGTGACTGCGACCCGCGACGACAAGCGCCTGACCGTGCATGTCGACGACGATGGTCCGGGCATCCCGCCCGAGAGCCGCGAGGACGCGTTCCGCCCGTTCTACCGGCTGGACGAGGCGCGCAACCAGGATGCGGGCGGCGCCGGCGCCGGCCTCGGCCTCGCCATCGCCCGCGACATTGCGCGCGCGCATGGCGGCGACGTGACGCTGGAGACGAGCCCGCTCGGCGGCCTGCGCGCGACGATCATCGCGCCGGCGTAGGGCCGTTCATCCGCCGTTCGGGTTGCCTGATCCAGACTTGTTTTCGAATCGCGCAGGGATCGCGCGCGGTTCGAGAGGCGTCGTCGGCGCGATCGTCTGATCTTTCTTGCGATCGATCGGGAACGTTTCCATGACTGGTCTTACACGGCGCAGCGTCGCCATCGCGGCTTTCGTGACCATCTGCCTCGGCGCTGCCGGGGCTTCCGCGCAACAGGTCCGTATCATCGAGCGCGCCATGCCGGCGCCGATGGTCGAAGTCGTCCCCGCGCCGCCGCGCGTCGGCATGAACTGGGTTCGCGGCCATTGGGTGTGGCGCGGCGGAGATTGGTTCTGGGTGAAGGGCCATTTCGTGGAAGTGGCCGTCGCCCCGATGCCGGCCCCTCTGGTCGAAGTTCGACCGGCGCCGCCAGCGCCCAACTATTTCTGGGTGCAAGGCCATCATGCGTGGGAAGGCGGCGGCTGGCGCTGGCATCCGGGCGTCTGGATGCGCCCCTGATCTTTCCTGCGACGCCGGACGCCGTTCAGGCTGCGTCCGGCTCTCCATCCGCCTTGCCGCGGCGTCTGCGCGCAAGGCTCAAGCCCGCATTCACGACGCCGCGCGCGATCGCGCGTAGCGGCGATGTCAGCCGGTCGACGTCGTTCGCGCGGGCGACCAGCATGTCGCCGCGCCTGAGCGTACGGTCGAGTTCGGCCATGGTCGCGGCCATGCCGGGATCGTCGTCGGCGAGCCAGATGTTGACCAGCCGCGCCCAGGCGAGCGTCAGGCCCTGCAGCTTCAGCGCGCCGACGCCGCCTTCGCTGTCGATTCCGGCGGCTTCCAGCATGAAGCGCATGGAATTGACCGCCATGCGGTTGAGCGACGCCGCGGCAAGCGGTTCGCGCCGCGCCCAGTGCGCGATGCTCTCGACGCCCGCACGATAGGGGGCGAGCGCATCGAAGCGCCGCATCAGCACGTCGAACAGGCGCTCTTTGGCGTTCTCGTCGGCCATGTCGGCGGTCGTGCCGTCGAGCACGATGCGGTCGATGCGGCGGTTGAACGCGGCAAGCACGGCGCCCTTGGAGGGGAAGCTGTCGCGGAAATCGGCGAGCGAGACGCCGGCGCGTTCGGCGATCTGGCTGATCGTGATGTCGCCGAAGGGTTGCCCAGCGGCGAGCTCCATCAGCGCGTCGACGATTTTCGTGCGGCTGTCGGGCGCCGCGGATGGGGGTGCGACGGTCTTCTTCGGTGCGCGGGCCATGGCGCGTTCCTTCGGCTGACGATGCGTATCGTCTATCTAGGCCGCCTTTCTGGCGTCTCCAAGGCCGCGGGCCTGCGTTACTTCGTCATCACATGATCCGGCAGCCAGGTGGCGATGCCTGGAAACAAGCATAGCAGCAGGATCGCCAGCATCATCAGGGCGACGAAGGGCACCGCGCCCCAGATGATGTCGCGCAGCGGTATGTCCGGCGCGATGTTGCGGATGACGAAAATGTTGAGGCCGACGGGCGGGTGAATGAGCCCCATTTCCATCACGATGGTCATGACCACGCCGAACCAGATGAGATCGAAGCCCGCCGCCTTCAGCGGCGGCAGGATGATCGGCGCGGTCATGAGGATGATAGAGACCGGCGGCAGGAAGAAGCCGAGCACGACAACCAAGCCGAGAATGGCCGCCAGCAGCACCCATTTCGAGGGCTGCATGGCGACGATGGCTTCGGCGGCCGATTGCGAAATATGCAGGTAGCTCATCACGTAGGAATAGAGCAGCGACATGCCGATGATCAGCATCAGCATGGTCGATTCCCGCATGGTCGAGACGAGGATCGGCTTGAGGTCGGTCGGGCGCCAGACGCCGTAGATCAGCGCGATCAGCGCCAGCGCGAGAATGGCGCCGAGCCCCGCCGTCTCTGACGGCGTCGCGAAGCCGCCGTAGAGCGCGACCATGACGCCGGTGAGCAGGATGACGAAGGGCGCGACGCGCGGCAGCGTGCCGAGCTTTTCGGCCATCGTGTAGGCGTGCGTTTGCAGGATTTCGGAGCGCGCGCCGGTCTTCTCGTAAGCGATTTTCGCCGCCGCATATTCCTGCCGGAAGCGGATCATGGCGTAGCCGGCGAAAAGCGCGACCAAGAGCAGGCCGGGGCCTATGCCGGCGAGAAACAGGCGGCCCAGCGATTGTTCGGCGGCGACCGCGTAGAGGATCATGGTGATGGAGGGCGGCAGCAGGATGCCGAGCGTGCCGCCGGCCGCGATCACGCCCGCCGCGAAGCCGCCGGAATAGCCGCGCCGCCGCATTTCCGGAATGCCGGCCGAGCCGATGGCGGAGCATGTGGCGGGCGACGATCCCGCCATCGCCGCGAAAATCGCGCAGGCGAAGACATTGGCGATGCCGAGGCCGCCGGGCACGCGATGCATCCACGCGTGCAGGGCGGAATAGAGATCCTGGCCGGCGCGCGACTTGCCGATGGCCGCGCCTTTCAGAATGAAAAGCGGGATCGACAGCAGCGTGATCGAGGCCATCTCCTCGTAAACGTTCTGCGTGACCGTATCGAGCGATGCCGACGGCATGAAGAACAGCATGAACACGAGCGCCACGCCGCCGAGCGCAAAGGCGATCGGCATGCCCGAAAACATCGTGACGAGAGTTGCGCCCGCATAGAGCAGGCCGGTGGCGAGCACGCTCAACGGGGCTTGCCTCCGGCGAAGGCGAGCGCGATCTGCACGGCGATCTGGAGCGACAGCAGGCTCATGCCCGCCGCCATCAGGCCGTAGGGAATCCACAGCGGCGGTCCCCAGGTCGAGGACGTCACCTGACCGTCGACCCAGGCTTCGTGAAACAAGGTCCAGCTCTTCCACGCGAAGAAGGCGCAGAAGAGGAATGAGAAAATGTCGACCAGCATCAGGCGCAGGCGATTGGCGGCGGGCGAGAGCAATTCGGCGAAGGCCTCG
>JASGFP010000018.1:0-39360 GCA_047605445.1 Rhodoblastus sp. | reverse complement strand
CTTGCGGCTGCGGGGCTGCCGAGCCGCCGTGGCCGTCGCCGCCCGGCGCCGCCTGATAGGCGGCGATCGCGCCGAGGCCGTCGCGCTGGTAGATGTCGTCGCGGAACTGCACCACGCCCTCGGGCGTCGCCCAGCCGGTGATGTAGACCCAATAGACCGGCACCGGTTCGGTCAGCTTGGCGTCGATACGCTCGCCCGAGGCGATCGCCTGGTCGATATGGTCGCGATCCCAGCCGGGCGTGTCCTTCAGCAGCCACGCGACATAGTCACGGACGTTCTGGATGCGCATGCAGCCCGACGACACGAAGCGGTAATCGTCGCCGAAAATGCCCTTGGCCGGGGTGTCGTGCATGTAGACGCCGTAAGGGTTGGCGATGTTGATGCGCACGACGCCCAGCGAATTGAAGTCGCCGCCCGGATCCTGGCGGAAGCGGTAATTGATCGCTTCCATCGAGTTCCAGTTGACCTGGCTCGGCTGAACTTCCTGATTGTCCTTGTTGAAGATGCGGATCTTGTTGTCTGTCAGATAATTCGGATCGGCCTGCATCTTCGGGATCAGATCCTTGCGGATGATCGAGGCCGGCACGGTCCAGTAGGGATTGAAATTGATGTCGAGCACGCGCGCCTGCATGACGGGCGACTGGCGGTCGATCTTGCCGACGCCGGCGGCGTGATGGGTCATGACCTCGCCGTTCTCGACCGTCTCGACCATGGCGGCGGGGATGTTGGCGGTCACGAAGCGGCGGCCGAGATTCTGGGAGAAGGTCCGCAGCCGCACGATGTTGGTCTCGAGCTGGCGCAGGCGCACATCGGCGGGAATATTCATCGCCGCATAGGTTTCCTTGCCGACGACGCCGGTCTGCCCGAGGCCGTGGCGCGCCTGGAAGCGCTTCACGCCCGCCGCCACATAGGAATCGAACACCGGCGACATGCCGGCCTGCGAATCCAGATCGCCGGAACGCATGAGCCGCTCGCGCAGCGCGATGACCGCCTGCGACCGCACGCCCGTCTTGAGCGTCGGGCCGTTGACCTGCTGCCAGCCGCCCTGCTGAACAATCTGCTGGTAACGCTGGATGGCCGCCTCGGTGGCGGCCAGAGTCTGCGGCGAGAGCAGCGGCGTGGTCGAGCGCGACACGACGAGGCGCGAGTCCGAATCGAAGCGCTGCGCCCATTCCGCCTGGCCGAAGCCATCGGCTGGCGCAGCGAGAGCCGCCGTCGCGCCGAGCGCGGCCGCAAGCCCGAAAGCGGAAACGCCGGAAGCAAAGGCGCGGCGGGAAAGCGAAATTCCGGAGGCGGACGGCTTGAAAGTCATGGGCGGCGAAATCCAGATCAGGCTGAACGCCCCTGCCCGCCGCGGCGCGCGCGCAACGGACAAGCTCGAGACGTACAATGGGAACATGGCGCGACCGAACGCGCGGTCGAACCTGTCTTAGTCGCGGTTAAAAAGGCCCCAACAAGCTGGCGAATTTGTGACTTCGACCGTCTCGCACTGGCCGGATGTGCACGACGGCAACCCTGTTGCATATGGGTGACAGCGGGAAGCCGGCCGGTTGATGAACGCCGGGACCGCGGGCCTCCCGCCGGCGGACCCCGCGATCGACGCAAAAAGCCCGCCAGACCTGGGTCCGGCGGGCTTTCGGCGAAGCTTTTCCGACTGCTGGCGATCAGAGGCGATAGCGGATCTGGTCGGTCCAGAAGCGCTCGAGGCGGATGAGGGCCTGGTTGACCTGCTTGAACTCGTCGCAGGTGATTCCCCCGATCTGCTCGACCGTCATCACGTGCTTGTCGTAGAGGCTGGCGACGATGCGGTGAACTTCGCGGCCCGAGTCCGTGAGGCTGATGCGCACCGCACGGCGGTCGACGCGCGAGCGGGCGTGATGGAGATAGCCCATCTCGACCAGCTTCTTGACGTTGTAGGAGACATTCGAGCCGAGGTAGTAGCCGCGGGTGCGCAGCTCGCCGGCGGTCAGTTCCTTGTCGCCGATGTTGTAGAGCAGCAGCGCCTGCACAGAATTGATGTCGGAACGGCCGCGGCGGTCGAATTCGTCCTTGATGACGTCGAGCAGGCGGCGATGGAGGCGCTCCACCAGCGTCAGCGCTTCGAGGTAGACCGGGCGGACTTCGCCCATGCGCTCGGCGCGGGGGCTGTGGTTTTCGGCTTTGGCGACCTGGCTCATGACTATCCCCTGTTCCTTGCTTCCCTGGCCGGATGTTTGTTCGGCTTCGTTACGTGCAATTTAGGCGGGGCGAATGAAAACCAGTTTAAACAACAAGCTGAATCCGGCGTTTACCCGAAACGCGCGATTCTGAGTGAACGGTCAGTGAATCAAAACAATCGTTTACGATGAAGTCGGCGGCCGCTGGCTTAGCCGGGACCGCCGGCCACGGGCCGGTTCGGCTACCGCCGGAAATTCTCCCAGACCCGCCAGGAGCGGTTCCACAATCGGGTCGCCGCGCGGCGCGGCGCGCTGCGGCGGTCGGGCTCGCGGCCGGCCTCGTAGGTCAGCAGCAGATACATGCCGATCAGAATGACGTCGAGCGCCACCACCAGCAGGCCGCCGCCGAAGAAGTCGGGCATGATGAAGGCGACAAGGATCTGCGACAGCGCGACCAGCAGCCACAGCACGCCGCCCCAGGCCGTCGCGAGCCACAGGCCGACGGCGGCGAGCAGGTCCATGACGGCGAAATAGACGATGGCGACCGCGGTCGGCGTCGGAATGGTCGAGAACAGGTCCGACGGCGCGGTCAGCACGATCTGCCATTGCACGAGGCCCTGCAATATCCACAGGGCCGCGACGACGCGCATGAACAGCACCAGCAGCATACCCCAGCGCGTCGCGTTGGCGTCGAGAGCCCTGTCGCCGAGACGGATCGCGGCGCCTGAGTCCATATCTTGCGGCCGCGTCACGCCGCCGGCTCCGCGACCCCGGACAAGTCGAGTTCGTCTGCGCCGAGCGGGGCGAAGATCGCATCGACGTCGGATTTCGCGACATCCGCAATGCGGGCGGGCGCCCAGACCGGCTTCTGGTCCTTGTCGATGATGGTGGCGCGCACGCCCTCGTAGAAATTGGTCCCGCGACAGATGTGCGAGACGATGCGGAATTCCGTGCGCATGGCCTCCTCGAAGGAAAGCCCCGCCCCGACCTGCATCTGGCGCAGCGCGACGGCGAGCGAGAGCGGCGCCTTCTGCGCCATCGCTTTCGCCGCCTCCATGGCGAAATCCGAACCGTCCGCTTTCAGACGCGCGAGAATCTCGCCGACGCTGTCCGCCGAGAACGCCGCGTCGATCACGGCGCGGTTCTGCACGATCGGCCCGGGCGCAGCCTCGCTCGCAAAGCGCGCGATCGCCGCTTCGACGCCCTCGCCGGCTTCCAGCGCCGAAACGAAGTCCGGAATTTTCGCGCGCGAAACATGCGCCTCGGCGAGCCCCAGCGCCACGGCGTCGCCCGCCTTCGCCCGCGCGCCCGTCAGGCCGAGATAGGTTCCTGTCTTGCCCGCCAGCCGCGGCAGGAACCATGTCGCGCCGACATCGGGAAAGAAGCCGATGCCGACTTCGGGCATGGCGAAGACGAAACCGTCGCCGGCGATGCGGTGCGAGCCGTGCACGGACACGCCGACGCCGCCGCCCATGACGATGCCGTCGACGACGGCGACATAGGGCTTGGGATAGCGCTTGATGCGCACGTTGAGGACATATTCCTCGCGCCAGAAATCGAGCTGCGCCTTGTGGTCGCCAGCCGTCCCCTGCTCCCACAGGAGGCGAATGTCGCCGCCCGCGCAGAACGCCTTTTCGCCCGCGCCCTCGACAACGACGGCCTTGATCGCCGGGTCGCGCTCCCATGCGTCGAGCGCGGCTGCGATGGCGCGCACCATGTTCAGCGTGAGCGCATTCAGCGCCTGCGGGCGGTTGAGAATGATATGGCCGATCGCGCCGCGGCGCGTGCAGATGGCTTCGTCGGTGGAGGTCATGCGGCAGGGATAGAGCATTGGCGCGCGCGCGCCAACACTGGCCGCTCCGGGACCGTCGGCCTTCAGGCCGGCCTTGCAGCGGATGCCGGCCTGAAGGCCGGCGGTCCTCCCGGAGCGCTTGTCGGTGCGCACGCGGGGTCCTAGATTGCCGCCAAAATTTCCGGGAAGCCCGTCATGGACGCCAAGAACAAAGTCGCGCGAAAACTCGACCTTACCCACCGCCCGCGCCGCAACCGCCGCACCGACTGGTCGCGCCGCCTCGTGCGCGAGAACGTGGTGACGATCAACGATCTGATCTGGCCGATCTTCGTGGTCGATGGCGAGAAGGTGCAGGTCCCCGTCGCCTCCATGCCCGGCGTGTTCCGCTATTCCGTCGATGAAGCAGCCAAAGCCGCAGCCCACGCCGCTTCGCTCGGCATCCCGGCCATCGCCCTCTTCCCCTATACCGATCCGGACCTGCGCGATCCCACCGGCACGGAAGCGCTCAACGACCAGAACCTCGTCTGCCGCGCCTGCCGCGCGATCCGCGCGGCGGCGCCGGAGCTGGGCATCGTCACCGACGTCGCGCTCGATCCCTACACCAGCCACGGCCATGACGGCGTGATGGAGGGCGAGCACATCCTCAACGACGAGACCGTGCACATTCTCGTCGAACAGGCGCTCAATCAGGCGCGCGCCGGCGCGGACGTCATCGCCCCGTCCGACATGATGGACGGCCGCGTCGGCGCGCTCCGCGAGGGGCTCGACGCCGCCGGCTTCGGCCACGTGCAGATCATGTCCTACGCCGCCAAATATGCGTCCGCCTTCTACGGCCCGTTCCGCGACGCGGTCGGCACCAACAAGACGCTGATCGGCGACAAGCGCACCTACCAGATGGACCCCGCCAATTCAGACGAAGCCCTGCACGAGGTCGAACTCGACCTCGCCGAAGGCGCGGACATGGTGATGGTGAAGCCCGGCATGCCCTACCTCGACATCATCCGTCGCGTGAAGGACACGTTCGGCCGCCCGACCTTCGCCTATCAGGTGAGCGGCGAATACGCGATGATCATGGCCGCCGCGAACAACGGCTGGATCGACGGCGAGAAGGCGATGATCGAAAGCCTGCTGGCGTTCAAGCGCGCGGGCTGTGACGGCGTGCTGACGTATTTTGCGGTGCGCGTGGCGGAGAAGATCAGGAAGGAAGGGGTGGCGTAGCGGGCTCGCCTGTCATCGCAGACGACCGCAGGCAAATCCGGGGGCCAGTCCCCGTCTCTTTGCAGACTTTCCGCTGCAGTTCGACCGGCGCGACGCCGCCTACTTCACCCCCAGATTCGGCGCGTTTCCGCGTCCGGCGCTCAGGTCCCCCTCCACCGCGCCGCCTATGCGCACGCAGGTCGTCGTGCCCGGCAGCATGGTGAAGCCCGGCCCGTGGACCGCGCAGGGGTTCGGTTTCTTCGCCTCCGGCTTCGCACCCTTGGCGCGGCGCGCCTCCTGCGCTGCGGCGCCGGATGCGCCGAGCGCGGCGAGAAGCGTCAGAATTGCGAGCCGCTTCATCCTTATCCCCTTCACCGCTTCCACTTCGGCGCGCGCTTGTCCAGAAACGCCCGCACCCCCTCGCGAAAGTCGTCGGACGCGGCCAGCGCGCTCGCCTGTTCAAGCTCGAGCGCCATGCCCTCCTCGTAACTCATGCCGCCGCCGAGCGTGACAGTGCGGCGGATGGCGGCGAGCGCCTGCGCGGGCTTGGCGGCGAGTTCCTCCGCATAGGCCTGCACGCGAGCGCGCAGCTCCGCGGCGGGCACGAGTTCGTCGACCAGCCCCCAATCAAGCGCTTCCGCCGCGCCGATCATTCGGCCCTCGTAGAGATAGCGGATGGCGCGCGGCCGGCCGATCAGCCGCGCCAGCGCCTGCGTCGTCGCGATCGGCGGGATGAAGCCGATGGCGATTTCGGGCTGGCCGAATTTCGCAGTGTCGGCGGCGAAGCGAAGGTCGCAATGCAGCGTCAGCTCCAGCCCGCCGCCGACCGCCGTCCCGTGGATCGCCGCGAGCAACGGCTTGCCGGCATCGCGAAACAGACGCGCGAGATCATGCATGAATGCGATCCAGTCGCGCATCTGCGCGCCGTCCATGGCGGCGAATGCGCCGAGATCAGCGCCCGCGCTGAAATATTTCTCGACTGCGCTGGCGATCACGACGACGCGGACCTCTGGGTCGGCGAGCGCCGCGCTCATCGCCGCATATGTCTCGTCCACCATCTTGCGGTTGAAGGCGTTGACCGGCGGCCGGGCATATTCGAGCCAGGCGACGTGGCGCTGGACGCTGAGCATCACATGTTCGAACGCGCCGCTCATCCGCCCTCCTCACGCCGCCCTCAACGCCCGGGCCTTGCGCTGCTCGTTCAGATTATGCGCCAGAATGGCGGCCATGATGACCGCGACGCCGACGATTTCCCAAAGCGTGAAGATGCGCCCGCCCCATGCCGCCCAGGCGAAGGGAATGACCGGCGTGAAGGTCGAGCCGAGCGTCGCCGTCTGCGCGCCGACCAGCCGCACCGCCAGGTTCCAGGTGATGATCGACACCGCCGAGACGAAGATGAAGAGATAAACGAGTTGCGGCCAGATCGGCAGGAAATCGGCGAAATGCGGCGCGGTCGCATGGCCGAGCATGGTCATCGCGACGGCCAGCGCCAGTCCGACCGGCGCGCCGAGCAGACAGGTCAGCGTCGTCAGCCGCAGCGCCGAATAGCCGACCATCGACTGCGCCTTGATCGTGTAGAAGGTCCAGCACAGCGAGGAAATGAACACCAGCAGATTGCCGACCATGCTGCCGCCCGACGCGAGCGAGGAGAGGTCGCCGCGCGTCACCACCAGCAGCGCGCCGCCGCAGACGGCGATCGCCGCCAGCACCACGCCGCGCGGCGGCAAAGCGCGCGCCTCGAAAGCACGCCAGATCGCCACATTGATCGGCGTCAGCACGGTGATGGCGGCGGCGTGCTCGGGCCGCGTCAGGCGCACGCCGAGATAGGAGAACAGGCCGAAGCCCGCCGAGCCCAGCGCGCCCAGCAGCAGCAGCGTGAGAAAATCCTTGCGCGGCGGAACGAGCGCGTCCGGCCCCTCGATCGCCGTGACGACGATCGCCAGAAAAATCCCGGAGAAGAGGTAGCGGATGCCGGTGATCCAGTAGGGATCGATCGCCTGCGACACCACCTTGCCGACCGGCATGTAGGCGCCCCAGATCAGGATCGTGACCGCAAGCCAGAACAGGCCTTTAGGGGAATTGTTCGTCATTTCCTCCGCCGGCCGCCGATCCGGTCTTGTTAACGCCGTCCGGCTCTACCACATTTTGTCCGCCGGGCCATTCGGCCCGCGGAGAATAGCGTCCATGAGCAATACGACCGGCTACACCACCTCCCAGCAGCCGGGCTACATGCCCGTCCTGCCGCCGCAGGCGCTGGCCGGCGTGCGCACGCGGCGCATGATCGCCGTGCTGCTGGACCTCATCCTCGTGTCCATCATTGCGGCGGTCATCTTCCTCGGCCTCGGCTTCCTCACGCTCGGCCTGTCCTGGTTCTTCCTGCCGCCGATCATCCTTCCCGTCGTCGCCTTCTTCTACAACGGCATGACGGTGTCGGGCGCCAATATGGCCACGCCCGGCATGAGGGCGATGGACCTCGAGGTGCGGCTTACCAACGGCCAGCCCGCGCCGTTCATCAACGCCGCGGTTCATGGCGTGCTGTTCTGGCTGAGCTGGTATGTGACGGGCGGGCTTGTGCTGCTCACCTCGCTGATCACGCCCGAGAAACGCTGTCTGCACGACATTCTGGCCGGCCTCGTCGTCGTGCGCCGCACGTCGTAATTCGCTTGGCGCCGGGCCCCTGTTTCGCGCTAGATTCTTCGCGCGGCGGATTCGTTTCCGCCGCGCGAAACGTGTGGAGCGCTGAAACGTCTTGACGAGAGAGCCGCGCGACGCCCCGCAATTCTACCTCACGGCTCCTTCGGCCTGCCCCTATCTGCCGGGCCGCGAGGAGCGGAAGGTGTTCACGCATCTCGTCGGGCGCCGCGCGGCGTCGCTCAACAACGCGCTGACGCAATCCGGCTTCCGCCGCTCGCAGACCATCGCCTATCGCCCGGCCTGCGAGAATTGCCGGGCCTGTATATCGGTGCGCGTGCTCGTCGACGATTTCCGCCCTGGCCGCACGATGCGGCGGGTGCTCCAGCGCAATGCCGACATCACGGCGGCGCCCGCCCCCGCGCAGGCGACGAGCGAGCAATATTCGCTGTTCCGCGGCTATGTGGATTCCCGCCACAGCGACGGCGGCATGGCCGACATGAGCGTGCTCGACTTCTCGATGATGGTCGAAGATTCCCATGTCGAAACGCGGATGATCGAATATCGCCGCCCCGGCGCCGACGACGGCCGGCAACTGATCGCCTGCTGCCTGACCGACGTTCTCGCCGACGGCCTGTCGATGGTCTATTCGTTCTACGAGCCGGACGAAGCCGATCGTTCGCTCGGCGTCTACATGATCCTCGACCACATCGAACGCGCGCGCGCGCTCGGGCTTCCGCATGTCTATCTCGGTTATTGGGTCGAGGGCTCGAAGAAGATGGGCTACAAGTCGCGCTTCACGCCGCAGGAGCGGTTGGGGATGAACGGCTGGGATCTGGTGGTGTAAGCGGCTGAGCGCCCTCGCCCCGACCCGTTGGCGCGACCGAAGCCTCGAACGCGAAACCTTGAAGCATGCGCGTCCTGCGCGCCGCAGACGGATGCGCGTCTCGTCGCGCCTCGACAAATCGCCCGCATACAGACAGAAGTTTGCGCGCAGCGGAGATCCGGCGCGAACTTGGCATTGCGCCTCGGGCGACTAGAGCGAAAGGCCTTTCGTGACCCTGATCCAGATCGAAGCGTCGGCCATCGTCGTCGTCATGCTCGCCGTCTTCGTCTGGGACCGCTGGCGCTACGATATGGTCGCGATGGGCGCGCTTCTCGCCGCGCTCGCGGCGGGCGTCGTCAAGCCGGAAAAAGCGTTCGAAGGTTTCTCCAGCCCCGTCGTCGTCATCATCGCGTCGGTGCTGATCTCCAGCCGCGCCATCGCACGCTCGCGCATTCTGGACGACGGCGTGCGCGCGATGTTGCGCCGCGCGCCGACGACCGGCCTGCGCGTCGGCATCCTGGCCGCCTGTGTCGCCTTTCTCTCCGCCTTCATCAAGAACGTCGGCACGCTCGGCATGTTCCTGCCGATCGCGATCCAGACCGCGCGCCGCAACGGCCAGTCGCCGTCGCTCTATCTGATGCCGCTGTCCTTCGCCTCGCTGATCGGCGGCACGATGACGCTGGTCGGAACTTCCCCCAATCTATTGATCTCGGCCGTCAGCAAGGAGACGGGCGGCCAGCCGTTCGCCATGTTCGATTTCATCTGGGTCGGCCTGCCGCTCACCATTCTCGCCATCATCTTCCTGTCGGTCGGTTGGCGTCTCCTGCCCGGCGACCGTCAGGGCCGCCCGTCAGACGAAGACAAATTCGACGTCGGCCGCTACATGACCGAAGTGCGCATCCCCGAGGGCGCGGCGCTCGTCGGCAAGAGCGTTGGACGCCTCGAGGATGTCGGCGAAGGCGATCTCATCGTCACCGAAGTCGTGCGCAATGGACGACGCCATCCGATCCCCTCGCGCAACTGGCCGCTATCGGCCGGCGACATGCTGATCGTGAAGGCGAGCCCGGACGTCGTGAAGGCGCTGGTCGCACGCGAAAAACTCGAACTCGCCGGCGAGCGCGAGATCGAGACGCTCGAGGATGCCGGCGACATGGCGACGGTGGAGGCCATTGTCGGCGCGACATCGCCGATGGTCGGCCTCAACGCCGAACAGATGCGCCTGCGCCAGCGCCACCACGTCAACGTGCTGGCGGTGACGCGCGCCGACGGCGCCGCGCGCGGCGGCCTGCGCCAGCATGTCTTTCAGGCTGGCGACGTGGTCGTGCTGCAGGGCCTGGAAAACGCCCTGCCCGCCACGCTCGCCGAACTCGGCTGCCTGCCGCTCGCCGACCGCAATCTCGAACTGGACCGCGCGGAGAAAGGGCTGGTGTCCGTCGCGATCGTGGCGATCGCCATCGCGCTCATGCTCACGCATATCGCGCGTGTAGAGGTCGCCTTCTTCGGCGCGGCGGTCGCGATCATCCTCACCAACCAGATCACGCTGAAAAACGCCTACGCCGCAATCGAAGGTCCGGTGGTCGTCATGCTCGCCTGCCTTCTGCCTGTTGGCGAGGCCTTGAAGGACGTTGGCGTCACGCAACTCGCCGCCGCGCAACTCACGTCGGTCGCGGTCTATCTCGCGCCGATACTGGCGCTCGGCTTCGTGCTTCTCGTATCCATGCTGGTGACCCCGGTCATGCACCACGCGCCCGCTGTCATCATCATGGGCCCCATCGCGGCGCAGCTCGCAAGATCGCTGCACTATCATCCCGAGCCGTTCCTGATGGCGGTCGCGCTCGGCGCGGCCTGCGACTTCCTCTCGCCCATTGGCCACCAGAACAATCTTCTGGTGAAGGAGCCCGGCGGCTACACATTCGCCGATTATTCGCGCCTCGGCCTGCCGCTGTCGCTGCTCGTGCTGTTCGTGGGAACGCCGCTGATCGCCTGGGCGTGGCCAATCAGGTGACGCGCGCGTCGCGCAGCGCCGTGCGCAGCGTCGCGAGTTCGCCGGAGAGAAAGCCGCGCGGAACGTCGGGCTCGGCCTCGGCGTCCACGTTCGCAAGCGCCGCATCCAGCGCCGCCGCCCGCTCGGGCGCGAGCGCCGTGGCGCCTGTGGCCTCGAGATCCCAGCATGCCGCCAGAATGCGGAAGGCGAGTCGCTGCGCGGCGACGATTGTCGCCCAGAGGCGATCGGCCTCCTCGCGCGCCCGGCCTCCCGTGCCGCTCTGCTCCTCGTAAAGCAGCATCATGTCGACCGCGGCATTGCGCAGCCGCGAGCGCGCACGCCGCGCATTTGCGTTGACGACGTCGCCCGTCGCCAGTTTCGGCAGCAGATCGCGCGCCGCAGCGATCGTGGCGTCCAGCCCGTCGCGCAGCCGCGCGCCGCTGCGATGCGATGTCGCGTAGAGAACGGCGAGCCCCACCGCGCAGCCGATCGCGGTATCGACGCCGCGGTCGAACAGCAGCGCGCCGATGTCGCTCGCCGGCGAAGCCGCCTCCGCCAGAACCAGCGCGATCGGCGTGATAAAGACCGTCGCCAGCGCATAGTTGCGCACGACCACCATCTCGATGAGGAATTGCAGCCCCATGACGATGGCCGCCAGCGCAAGTCCGTGCGGACGCAGGCTCATCAGCGCGGCGGCGAGGCCGAGGCCCGCGAACGTGCCGAGCGTGCGTTCGAGCCCGCGTTGCATCGCGCGCGTGAAATCGAGGCCCTGATAGAGCATGAGCACGGCGGCCGCGATCGCCCAATAGGCGCGGTCGAGCCCCATCAGCGCGCCAAGCCCGCCGGCAATCAGCCCCGACGCGCCGACGCGCAACGCAATGCGCATCGGCGTCGAGCCCGGCCGCAGCGACATGGCGAGCATCTCGCGCGACGTGATGTAGGCGAGCGGCTTGTAGAGCGCATCGTCCGCCGGCACGGGCGGCGGTTCGCGGACCTGCGCGGCGATGGCCCGCGCATCGCGCGCCGCCTGCGCATGATCGCCGCCGGCGATCGCCGTAGCGAAGTTGCGATGCAATTCGCGGCTGAGCGCGCGCAGCCGGTGCAGCCGGTCGTCCGGCCGCGCGCGTCCGGGCTGGCGCGCGACCAGATTGAGCCAGGCCTCGTGCAGCGCGAGCGCGGTCGCGTGGCGCTGCATGTCCGCCTGCGCGCCGGCGGCGCTCTCGGCATAGGCCGCGACCGCATTGGCGGCGTTCTGCAGCGATTTCTCCTCGGGCCACCGCGGCCGCCATAGCGCGCCAGCCATCTGCAACACGAAAGCGACAACGGCGCCTGCGCCCACCGCCGCCGCGACAGCGCCGAGATGGCCGGCCTGTCCGTGCATCTGCGTGCCCGCCGCGCAGGCGAGCGCGAACAGATAGGCGCCGGGCGGACCGACGATCAGCGCGCTGCACAGAAACGCCGCGACGAAGGCGATGCCCGCCGCCAGCAGCACGCCCGGCCACACCGATGCAGCCTCCGCCGCATAGGCGCCGCCTGTGACGCAGACGACGAAGCCCGCGCCGATGAAGGCAAGCAGCGCGGCGCGATGCCGGTAGGGACGCCCGCTGCCATAGAGCGCCGTGAACGCGCCGAGCGTGGCGAGCAAGCCTGCGCCCTGATCGCCCCCGAGCCAGCCGGCGACAGCGCAGAGCCCCATGGCGAGCGCGGCCCGAACGCCGAAGAAAATGCGGTTAGGCCCCGGCCGCAGCCGGAACATCGCGGCAAGGCTGACCGCCGGCGGCGGCGGAGTTGGCGGGAGGGGGGCAGATGACGTCATGTAAACCGGATGCGATGGCGATCAGTCTAGATCGCGCATTCGGGCAGACGCCGCAACGCTCCGGCGGACCGGCCGCCTGCGCTTCGATCTCTCACGTCTCCATCATCGTCTCGATGAAGCCCGCGGGATCGACAAGAAACTCCCGCATCAGCCTGAAGTGCCCGATATCCTGCAGACGCGCGGGCGCGAGGCCGTATTTCGTCAGATGCAGCAGCTCCGCGCCGGGATAGGCCATGAGCATCGGCGCATGGGTCGCGATGATGACCTGCGAATTGCGCGCCTGCTCCATGCGCCGCAGAAGTTTCAGGAATTCGATCTGGCGCGCCGGCGAAAGCGCGGATTCCGGTTCGTCGAAGATGAAGATGCCCTGCCGCTGGCAGCGCTCCTCGAAGAAGCGCAGAAAGCCCTCGCCGTGCGAATGCGAGAGAAAATCCGGCGGCGCCGCTTTTGCGTCCTGCGCCGCGATGTCGAGGTAGCGCGCGACGGAAAAGAAGCTCTCGGCGCGGAAGAACCAGCCCTGCGTGATCTTCGGCAGCCAGCTCGCGCGCAACGCATGGCCGAGCGGCCCGGCGGTCGCCTCCACGCTGCGGGAATGGTCGAGCGGCATATAGCCCTTGCCGCCGCCCGCCTGATCGTAGCCGGCGAGCGCGGCTATGCCCTCGAGCAAGGTCGATTTGCCGCTGCCGTTCTCGCCGACGACGATCGTGATCGGCTTCTCGAACGCCAGTTCGAACGCGCCGCCCGCGAATAGCGGAATGCAGAACGGATAGGCGCTCCTGTCCGTCACGCGAAGCGGATCGAGCCAGATGCGGCGGAGGAAAGGCGACTGGAGCTTGATGTCGCGCTTCTGCTTCGCCATCCTTACCCGAAGCGATTGTTCTTCGGAAACCCGCGCGGCGGCAGGCGTCCCGCGTCTGCGCGATTACCGATCCATTCCTTGAGATCGGCCTTCGCCACGTTGAACGTGCGGCCGGCGGAATCGAGCCAGCTCAGGCCGTCGGCCATCGCAAACACCTTTGCGTCCGCCACGCCGCCATCCTTGTAGCGTTGCAGCCGCACGCCCTTGCCCCTGGCCATTTCCGGAACCTGATCGAGCGGAAACACCAGCAGCTTGCGGTTCTCGCCGACGATCGCCGCATGATCGCCCTTGGCTGCAACCAGCAACGCCGCGCGCGCGCCCTCGTCCGGATTCATCAGAACCTTGCCCTTGCGCGTGCCGCCGATCATCTCGTCCTGCCCCACGACGAAGCCGCGCCCGTCGGACGTGACGGCGAGCATTTTCGCGCCGGCTTCATAAGGCAGAACGGTCACGATGTCGGCGCCCTCGTCGATGTCGGCCATCAGCCGGATCGGCTCGCCATGCCCGCGACCGCCCGGAAGCTTGCTGGCGTCGAGCGTGAAAATCTTGCCGTTCGAGGCCAGCACGAGAATCTTCGACGTCGTCTCCGCGAAGAAGGAGGCGAGCAGGCTGTCGTCGCCCTTGAATTGCAGGTTGGACAGATCCTGCACATGACCTTTGAGCGCGCGAATCCAGCCCTTTTCCGACACAACTATCGTAACGGGCTCACGCTCGATCAGCGCCTCGGCAAGGTTGAAATCCGCGACAGCGGCCGGCGCATCGGCAAATGTCGTGCGGCGCTTGCCGATCTTCGATTCCGGCGGATATTTCTTTTTCAGCTCGCGGATCTGCCAGGTGATCGTCTTCCACTGCAGCTTCTCGTCGGAGATGAGCTTCTCGACCTCGCCCTTCTCCTTCGTCAGCTCCTCGTGTTCCTTGCGCAACTCCATTTCCTCGAGCCGGCGCAACGAGCGCAGCCGCGTGTCGAGCACATAATTCGTCTGCTTTTCGGTGAGCGCGAAGGCCTTCATCAGATCGGCCTTCGGATCGTCCTCCTCGCGGATGATGCGGATGACTTCATCGAGGTTGAGGAAGACGACGATCATGCCGGCGAGCAGTTCGAGCCGGTGCTCGATCTCGCCGAGCCGATGCCGCGAGCGGCGCAGCAGCACGTCGCGGCGATGGTCGAGCCACTGCCCGATCGCCTCGCCGAGCGAGACGACGCGCGGCGCCACGCCATCGACCAGCACATTCATGTTCACGCCGATGCGAGCTTCAAGCTCCGTCTGCCGGAACAAGGTCTCCATCATCACGTCGGCGTCGACGGTGCGCGCGCGCGGCTCGATGACGATGCGGACGTCTTCAGCCGATTCGTCGCGGATGTCGGCGACAAGCGGCAGCTTCTTCTCGTTGAACAGCTCCGCGATCTTCTCGATCAGCCGGCTCTTCTGCACGCCGTAGGGAATTTCGGTGACGATGGCGTTCCAGACGCCACGGCTCCCTTCTTCCTTAGTCCACCGCGCCCGCAGACGCACGGAGCCGCGCCCGGTGCGATATGTTTCCGCGATCGTCGCCGCGGAATCGACGATCACGCCGCCGGTCGGAAAATCCGGACCCGGTACGAAGCGCATCAGCGCGTCGACCGAGGCCGCGCGATTGGTGATGAGATAGAGCGCGGCGTCGCAGAGTTCGGCGAGATTGTGTGGCGGCACGGACGTCGCCATGCCCACGGCAATGCCCTGCGCGCCATTGGCGAGAAGGTTGGGCAGCGCCGCCGGCAGCACGATCGGCTCCTGCTGGTCGCCGGAATAATTGTCGCGGAAGTCGACGGAATCCTCGTCGATGCCTTCGAGCAGAAGCCGCGCGACATCGGTCATGCGCGCTTCGGTGTAACGGTAGGCGGCGGCTGAATCGCCGTCGATATTGCCGAAATTCCCCTGCCCGTCGATCAGCGGATAGCGCGACGAAAAATCCTGCGCCAGCCGCACCAGCGCATCGTAGATCGCCTGGTCGCCGTGCGGATGGAAGGAGCCCATCACATCGCCGACGATCTTCGCGCACTTCTTGAACGCGGCGCCGGGGTCGAGCCGCAGCACCTGCATCCCGTAGAGAATGCGGCGGTGGACGGGCTTTAGCCCGTCGCGGGCGTCCGGCAGCGCGCGCCCCATGATGGTAGACAGCGCATAGGCGAGATAGCGCTCTTCCAGCGCCTCGCGCAGGTTGACGGGCTGCGCCTCCGGCAGCTGCGGCGGGTCGATCGTTCTTGCCATGTTCCGTGCCTATCCCGGCCCTTGAGTCGCGGCAAGCGCATGACTTTCGTCACTGAATTTACGAAGACTTCCAATCGCGGCCGCTTTGAGGGGAGTGTTGCATTCCTGCACTTGTCCCGCGGCGCAACATTTCGCTAATCATGCCGTCGCGGTGGGGGCCGTGACTCGCCGGTGTGGCAACGCACGGCGATCCGAATTGCAGTTTGAGAATTTAGGGAACGGGCGAGGTGGCCCGGACCGAATGGTGTTGAGATGACGAAAATCGTTTCCGCTCTTGGCCTTATGGTGGCCCTCTCGCTCGGCGCGATCGCCTGGATGGGCTCGGATGTGACCGCGCACGCCGGTTTCGTGACCGCCTGCCCGGCCGGCCAGATCGCCGCTTTCGACGAAGGCTACGGCGTCACCAACGACACCGCCTGCATCCAGCGCTGATTATCTGACGCTTGCCCGCCGCGCCTCGCGCGCGAAAAGGTCGCGCGGCGCCATCGCCTCCATCAGGCCGCGCGGCTCGAACAGGTCGCGCCGCAGGAAATAGCCGGCGAGCCGCAGCCCGGCTTCCCAATCTTCCACGGAAGCGCCCTCGCCTGCCTCGCGCGCGATGAACAGGGGCAACGGCAGCATCCGGTCCGCATAGGGCGCGCCAGCGTCGCGGCTGACGGCGCGACCGCTTTTCGGCGAGACATAGATGAGATCGTCGCGCGCGCCGGTCGCCGCGCAGCTCTCCAGATCGAGCCCGAAGCCCAGTTCCGCCAGAACCGCCAGTTCGAACCGCACTACCAGTTCGGGCGCCAGCGCCGCATCGTCGAAATGCTCGGCGATGGCCTCCGCCATGGCGAACAGGCCCGCGTGCGGATCGCGTTCGGGCAGCAGGCGCAGCAGTGCGGCCAACCAGTGCAGCCCCTGCAGAGCCATCGGGCTCGCCATCAGGCGGCCCGCGCGCAGCCTGTCGGCCTCGACCACGAAGACGCCCATATGTTCTTCGAGCCTCGCGCGCCAGACGAGGTTGATGCTGTTCCCGGGCTGCAGGGTCGGTTGCATCGTGCGCGAGCGTCCGGCGCGCACGATTCCCAGATGCCGGCCGTGGCTCTCCGTCATCGCCTCGAGAATGACGCTCGTCTCGCCGTGCTTGCGCAGGCCGATGACGATTGCGCGGTCCGACCAGTCCATGCCCTCTTATGGGCGAGGCGGGCGGATCAGGTCCAGTCTCAGCGGCCGCTGTAGCGCCGTTTGGCGCGGCGCTTTTCCTTCAGGCCCCAGCTCGACGCGATCGCGGGCCCTGCCGTCGCGCCGACCACCGCGCCGGCGACCAGACCGACCGGCCCGAACACGATTCCGCCGGCAGCCCCGCCGAGCGCCCCATCGAGGATGCGCTCGGAGGCCTGCGCGGCTCCGAATGTCACGGGAAAAACGAGGAGAGAAACGAGCAAGGTCTTACGCATCGGATACTCCATGACGCAACACGCGTTCGCTTCCGCGAAATCGCTGGTAGGATTGAGCCCGTTTAACCTTAACGAGCCGTTGAACCCGATGGGCAGCACCTCCGAGACCTTCATGCAGGCGGCGGGTTTGGTCGCGATCCTGCTCTATCTGCTCTCCAGCCTGCGGGTGTTTCCGGGCCGCGCCAGCCGCATGCTCCAGATCGCGGCGATGGTCGCGTTGGGCGCGGCGATCTTGCTGGCGGCGGTGGAAACCGTGCGGTGGTTTGGCGGGGCGAAATAGCCCTACCCCCCGCGCGGAAACTCCAGCCCCATCTCGCGATAGCGCTCCGGATCGTCGGCCCAGTTGGAGCGCACTTTTACGAACAGGAAGAGATGCACCTTCTGCTCGGCCGCCTCCGCGATCTCCTTGCGCGCGGCCTGCCCGATCGACTTGATCATCTTGCCGCCCTCGCCGATCACGATCTTCTTCTGCCCGTCGCGCGCGACGAAGATCGTCTGCTCGATCCGCGCAGACCCGTCCGGCATCGCTTTCCACTGGTCCGTTTCGACGGTCGCCTCGTAAGGCAATTCGTCATGCAGCCGCTCGAACAGTTTTTCGCGCGTTATCTCGGCGGCCAGCGACCGCAGCGGCGCGTCGGAGACCTGATCTTCCGGATAGAGCCACGGCCCCGGCTTCATCATCTCGGCCAGCTTCTCGCGCAGCTTGGCAACGCCGTCGCCCTTGGCCGCGGACACCATGAACGTCTCGGCGAAAGCGCAGCGCGTGTTCAGCTCCTGCGCCAGCGCCAGCAGGTTTTCGCGCGGGATGAGGTCTATCTTGTTGAGGACGAGAACTTTCCTGCGCGGGGCGTCCTTCAGCCTGTCGAGGATCGCTTCCGCCTCTTCGTCGATCCCCTTTTTCGAATCGACCAGCAGAGCCACGACGTCCGCATCGCCCGCGCCGCCCCAGGCGCTCGTCACCATCGCGCGGTCGAGACGGCGCTTCGGCGCGAAAATGCCTGGCGTGTCGACGAAGATGATCTGCGCATCGCCTTCGAGCGCAATGCCGCGCACCAGTGCGCGCGTCGTCTGCACCTTGCGCGACACGATCGAGACTTTGGCGCCGACCAGCGCGTTCAACAGCGTCGACTTGCCGGCGTTGGGCGCGCCGATCAGCGCGACGAAACCGCAGCGCGTATTCTCCGCCGCCTCGCTCATGCCGTGACTCCGATTTTCTCGCGCGCGATGAAGGCTTCCGCCGCCGCCTGTTCGGCATGGCGCTTGGACGAGCCCTCGCCCTGGGCCGCGTCGAAGCCGTCGATGATGGCCGAAATCAGGAAGCGCGGCGCATGGTCGGGGCCCGTCTGTCCGTCGAGCCGATAGACCGGCGTAGCCAGCCCCCGCCCCTGGGCCCATTCCTGCAGCGCGCTCTTTGGATCGCGCAGCGACGCGCGGGCCTGGTCGAGACGCGTCGCGAAGCTTTCGCGCACGAGACGCCCCGCGGCCTCAAAGCCCGCGTCGACGAAGACCGCGCCAATGATGGATTCGCAGATGTCGCCGAGGATCGCCGCCTTCTGGGCGCCGCCGGACTGAGCCTCGCCGCCGCCGAGAATGATGAAGGGCGCGACGCCCCATTCCGCGGCGACCTCCGCGCACGTCTCGCGCCGCACCAGTTCGGCGAGACGACGCGACAATTCGCCTTCGGCCGCCTCGGGAAAATGCTCAAACAGCAGATCCGCCACGGCGAGCCCGAGCACGCGGTCGCCGAGAAACTCCAGCCGCTGATAGGAATCGCCGCGCTTCGTGCAAGCGCTCACATGCTTCAGCGCCTGCCGCAGCAGCGTCTTGTCGGAAAAATCGACGCCGATCCGGGCTTCGAGCGGACCAAGATCGGCGTCCTTGCGTCCGGCCATCAGCGCACCGGCTGGAACAGCCGCCCAAAGCGGACCGACCAGGGCCAGCGCCAGAACTCCCAGGCCTGCGCGCCCTCGCGCACCGAGAAGAAGATCATTTCGGCGCGCCCGACCAGGTTCTGGCTCGGCACGAAGCCGACGCCGCCCTGCTCCGGCGGGACGCGCGAATCCGTCGAATTGTCGCGGTTGTCGCCCATCATGAAATAATTGTCCGGCGGCACTTCGAACACGCCGGTATTGTCGTTGAACCCCGTGTCGCCCTCGATCTCGATGATCGTATGGCTGACGCCGCCGGGCAGCGTCTCCTTGTAGGTCGGCACTTCGGTCATGCGGCCGAACCGGTCTTCGGTGTGCGCCTTGGCGATCGGCTCGCGCGGCACGAGCTGGCCGTTGATATGAAGCCGGCCCTCGATCATCTGAATCTTGTCGCCGGGAAGGCCGATCACGCGCTTGATGTAGTCGCTCGACGTGTCGCGCGGCAGCTTGAACACCACCACGTCGCCACGCTTGGGCTTCGACGCCATGATGCGGCCCGAGAACAGGTCCGGGCTGAAGGGAATGGAATAGCGCGAATAGCCGTAGGAATATTTCGAGACAAACAGGAAGTCGCCGATCAGCAAGGTCGGAATCATCGAGCCCGAGGGGATGTTGAACGGCTGGAACAGCAGCGTGCGCACCACCAGCGCGATCAGCAGCGCCTGGATCACGACCTTGATCGTTTCGCCGAAGCCGCCTTCAGCCTGCTTCTTTGTCTTGTCGGCGTCGAGGCCGAGCGGCTCGCTCATCTAGTCTGTCCTCAATATGCGCCGGGGTGGGGTCCGACGGGAGGCGCCCCTCCTAGCACAGGCGGAGCCGGCCCGTCATGCCGCGGGATTGCGGCCGAGCGGCAGCGCCTCGATGATGACCTGGGCGTAGGCCAGCGGAAACTCGTCCGAAATCGTCAGATGCACCACGGCCTCGCAGCCCGGCGGCGTGAGTTCGGCCAGCCGCGCCGCCGCTCCCCGCGTCAGCGCCATGGTCGGACGGCCTGATGGCAAATTCACGACGCCCATGTCGATCCAGTGGACGCCGCGCCGGATCCCCGTTCCGAGCGCCTTGGAGCAGGCCTCCTTGGCGGCGAAGCGCTTGGCGTAGGAAGCGGCGCGTCCGGCCCGCGCGTCCGACTTCCGGCGCTCGATTTCCGTGAAGCATCGCTTCTCGAACCGGCCGGGATAGCGCGCCAGCGCCTCCTCGATCCGCCTTATGTCGCAGAGATCGCTGCCAAAACCGATAATCATGCCAATCCTGCCACGGCCCGTCCTTCGTCCATGGCTTTGCGCATCAATCGGACCGATTCGGCAAGTCCAACAAATATCGCCTCGCCGATCAGGAAATGGCCGATGTTGAGTTCGACGATTTCGGGCAGGCCCGCGATCTGGCGGGCCGTATCGAAATCGAGGCCATGGCCGGCGTGGCATTCGAGGCCGCCTTCGCCGGCTTTCCGCGCCGCCGCGCGCAGCCGCGCGAACTCCGCCTCGCCTCGGTCCGCCTCGCCGGTCTCGACGGCGTGACACCATGCGCCCGTATGCAATTCCACCACCGGCGCTCCAAGCGCGACCGCCGCCTCCAGCGCCTCGGCCTCCGGTTCGATGAAAAGCGAAACGCGCACGCCCGCACGCGACAATTCGGCGACGAAGGGCTTGAGATGCGCGAAGCCGCCGACGACGTCGAGCCCGCCTTCCGTCGTGCGCTCCGTGCGCTTTTCCGGCACGAGACAGCAGGCGTGCGGCGCGATCGACAGGGCGATGTCGAGCATCTGTTCGGTCGCCGCCATCTCGAAGTTCAGCGGCCTGGAGATCGACGCCTTCAGCCGCTTCATGTCATCGTCGCGGATGTGGCGGCGATCTTCGCGCAGATGCGCGGTAATGCCGTCGGCGCCGGCCTCGATCGCGAGCAAGGCCGCGCGAACCGGGTCGGGCCGCGCCCCGCCGCGCGCATTGCGGACGGTGGCGACGTGGTCGATGTTCACGCCAAGCCGAAGTCTCTCGCGCAGCTTGTTCATCCGTTGATCCGTTCCACCTTGCTCACGACTGGCTTGGCCTTGAGCTGCGACATGATGCCCGTAAGGTGCTTGAGGTCGTTGACCTCGACGTCGATCAGCACGTCGCGGAAATCGGGCGAATGTTCCTCGAAAGCGACATTGGCGATATTCGCGCCGGCGTCGCCGATCACATTGGCGATCGCGCCGAGGGAGCCCGGTTCATTGATCGCGGTCACCTTGATCTGCGCCGGGAATTTGTCGCGGCCGAACTCCTCGAGATCCCAGCGCACGTCGATCCAGCGCCCCGGCTCGTTGTCGAAGGCCGACAGCGCCTGCGACTGGATCGGATAGATGGTGATGCCTTCGCCCGGCGTCACGATGCCGACGATCCGGTCCCCCGGCACCGCGCCGCCGTTGGGCGCAAATTGCACCGGCAGGTCGCCGCGCAGGCCGCGGATCGGCACGCCCTTTTCGGGATCGCCGCCGCCGGGCGCGCGGAACATCAGGCGCGACACGTTCTTGAAGTTGAACCAGCCCGATTCCTTCTTGTCGATGGCGGGCGCGATCTTCCGTTCGTCCTTGAACTCGGGATAGACGGCCTTCACGACGTCGCCGGAAAACATCTCCCCGCGCCCGACCGCGACGAACACGTCGTCGACGCTCCCGCGCGCGAGCCGCGGCAGCACGCGCTTCAGCGCCTCGTCGAGGAAAGGTTTCTCCGCGCGCTCGAACGCGCGCGCGACGATCTGACGGCCGAGCCCGACATATTGCGCGCGGGCGGCTTCCTTCGTCGCGCGACGGATGGCCGAGCGCGCCTTGCCGGTGCGCGCCAGCGCCTCCCAGGCGGCGGGCGGGGTCTGCGCTTCCGCACGCACGATCTCGACCTCGTCGCCGTTCTGCAATTCAGAGAGCAGCGGCGCAATGCGGCCGTTGATTTTCGCGCCGACCGCGGTGTTGCCGACATTGGTGTGCACGGCATAGGCGAAATCGATCGGCGTCGCGCCGCGCGGCAGAGCGATGAGACGGCCCTTGGGCGTGAAGCAGAAGACCTGATCGTGAAAGAGCTCGAGCTTGGTGTGCTCGAGAAACTCTTCCGGGCTGTCGCCTTCGGCCAGCAGTTCCAGCGTGCGCTGCAGCCAGCGGTACGCGCCGCTCTCGTGGCTCAGCGTTTCCTTGTCGGCCGCGTGGGAATCCTTGTACAGCGCATGCGCGGCGATGCCGAGGCGCGCGATCTCGTTCATCTCGCGCGAGCGGATCTGCAATTCCACGCGCTGGTGGCCGGGGCCGACGACGGTCGTGTGGATCGAACGGTAGTCGTTCTGCTTCGGAGTCGAAATGTAGTCCTTGAAACGGCCGGGCACGTTCGGCCATTTCGTGTGCACGACGCCCAGCACGCGGTAGCAATCCTCGACATTGGCGACGATGATGCGGAAGCCGTAGATGTCGGAGAGCTGCTCGAAGCCGATCGACTTGCGCTCCATCTTCCGCCACACGGAATAAGGCGCCTTGCGGCGGCCCTTCACCTCGGCGTTTATGCCGCGCAGCTTCAATTCCTGCTGCAATTCCTGCTCGATGCCGCGGATGATCGGCCCGTTCTTGGCGTGCAGTTCGTTGAGCCTGTGGCTGATCGTCTCGAAAGCCTCGGGCATCAGATGGCTGAAGGCCAGCGCCTCGAGCTCGTCGCGCACGCCCTGCATGCCCATGCGCCCGGCGAGCGGGGCGTAGATGTCGAGCGTCTCCTCGGCGATGCGCTTGCGCTTGTCCGGCGGCACAAAATGCAGGGTGCGCATGTTGTGGAGCCGGTCGGCGAGCTTGACCAGCAGCACGCGCACGTCGTCGGCGATGGCCAGCAGCAGCTTGCGGAAATTCTCCGCCTGCTCGGCGCGCTTGGAGACGAGGTCGAGTTTCTTGATCTTGGTGAGTCCGTCGACGAGTTGGGCGATTTCCGCGCCGAACAGCCGCTCGATCTCCTCGCGCGTCGCCGCCGTGTCCTCGATCGTATCGTGCAGGACCGCGGCGACGATCGTGGCGTCGTCGAGGCCGAGATCGGTCAGAATAGCCGCCACTTCGAGCGGATGGGAGAAATAGGGGTCGCCGGAGGCGCGCGTCTGCGCGCCATGCGCCTTCATCGCATAGACATAGGCGCGATCGAGCAGATCCTCGTCCGCGTTCGGGTTGTACCTCCGAACGCGCTCGACGAGTTCGTACTGCCGCATCATCTGAAAGAAATCCCGCTCATCGCCCGCAGCGCAATATCGGGCGCTGGCGGAACCATGACAAGCGCGGCGTTCGGGTTAGCCGATCAGTCGCCGTCGTCGTCGCTGGCGGCAGGCGGCACCAGACCTTCGAGGCCGCGCAGCAGATCTTCTTCCGTCATGCGGTCGAACTGCACTTCGCCGCTGGCGTCCGCCGCAGCTTCCGGAGTCACGAGCGCAGGCACGACTTCCGCTTCCGGCTCGTCGACCTCGACATGCTTCTGCAGCGAATGGATAAAATCCTCCTCGAGGTCCGCTGGCGTCAGCGTTCCATCGGCGATTTCGCGCAACGCGACGACAGGGTTCTTGTCGTTGTCGCGATCGACGGTGATCTGCTGACCCGACGAGATCATGCGCGCGCGATGCGCGGCGAGGAGGACGAGATCGAATCTGTTGTCGACCTTTTCGATGCAATCTTCGACCGTGACGCGCGCCATGCGGGGTCGTCTCCTGACAAGCTGAAATCGGAAGGAGCGGTTGCATACACCCTGCGGCTGCAGCCCGCAAGCGCCGTTCGGCATGCTGACGCAGATATAAAAGAACGTTAGGATTCAACAGCAAACAACGGGAAAGCGAATTTCGCGTTACGCAGAAACGAAAAATACGCTTATAATTCAACAAGCAACCTGCTGTTCTACCCTCATTGAGCTTGACGGGAGCATCCGGAAGCACGATTTTCCTCCCGAGTGAGGCTTGGGCGACGCCGCAGGCCTCTCAGGCACACGTCGAACGGGCCCCACCCCGCAGACGACATTGAAATTGTCAAAGACGATGGCGCCTGCGCCGTGCGTCGCCGCGGAGAACGGCAGGAACCAGATGGCCGATACCGAACGCATTGCATTATTCATTGACGGCGCGAACCTTTACGCGACCGCAAAAGCGCTGAATTTCGACATCGACTACAAGAGGTTGCTGCGGGAGTTCCAGTCGAAGGGCCGGCTGGTTCGAGCCTTCTACTATACCGCGCTGGTCGAAGATCAGGAATATTCCGCCATCCGGCCGCTGATCGACTGGCTCGATTACAACGGCTACACCGTCGTGACCAAGCCCACGAAGGAATTCGTGGACTCGACCGGACGCCGGAAGGTCAAGGGCAACATGGACATCGAACTCGCGGTTCACGCGATGGAGATGGCCCAGCATCTCGACCACATCGTTCTTTTCTCCGGCGACGGCGATTTCCGCTCGCTGGTCGAAGCGATCCAGCGCAAGGGCGTGCGCGTCTCCGTCGTGTCGACCATCACGACGCAGCCGCCGATGGTCGCCGATGAATTGCGCCGGCAGGCCGACGAATTCGTCGACATCGTGCAACTCGTCACCAAGATCGGCCGCGATCCCGGCGAGCGCATGGAACGGATGCAGCGCTACCAGGACCGACGCCAATCGGCCTCGGCCGGCGGCGGCTTCGACGACCACAACAGCTGACTTGTTTTCGACGGACGCCTGCCCGCCGCGCGATTGCCCGCGCTGCGAGCGCCTCGTCGCCTACCGCCGGCAGGCCCGCGAACGCGCGCCGGACTGGTTCAACGCGCCCGTGCCGCCCTTCGGCGCGCCCGGCGCCCGCCTGCTGATTGTCGGCCTCGCGCCCGGCCTGCAGGGCGCCAACCGCACCGGGCGCCCCTTCACCGGCGATTATGCCGGCGACCTGCTCTACGCAACGCTGGGCGAATACGGCTTTGCGGCCGGAACTTACGCGGCGCGCCCGGACGACGGCCTGCAACTGGTGGATGCGGCCATCATCAACGCCGTGCGGTGCGTGCCGCCGCAGAACAAGCCCCTGCCTGCGGAAATGGCGCAATGCCGGCCGTTTCTCGCCGCCGCCGTCGCCGAAATGACCGAACTGCGCGCCATTGTCGCGCTGGGTCGGGTCGCGCACGAAAGCGTCGTGCGGACCATGGGCGGCAAGCTCTCGGCCCACCCGTTCGCGCATGGCGCGGAATTCGCGCTCGCCGCCGCCAACGGGCCGGTCACGCTGCTCGATAGCTATCATTGCTCGCGCTATAATACGAACACGCGCGTGCTGACGCCGGACATGTTCCGGGCCGTCTTCGCCCGCGCCCGCGAAATCCTTGGCAAATCTCGGCAAAGCGCCCGGCAAGACGCGCGGTAAAGCGCCGTTAAGCGCGCTCTGGTTTGCTGCGCGGCGCAGATGCAGCATCTTCTCTCGATACAGGCGCTCCGCGCGCTGGCCGCGATCATGGTCGTGTTTCACCACGCCCAGAACGACGCCGGCCGCACCGCGGCCGAAATCGGCCAGCCGTTCGAGCGATTCTTCGCCCTGCCCTGGGCGTCGGGCGTCGACCTGTTTTTCGTCGTCTCCGGCTTCGTCATGGTCTTCTCCTCGGAGAAGATGTTCGCGGCGCCCGGCGGCGCGGGCCAGTTCATCAGCCGGCGCATCGCCCGCATCGTGCCGCTCTACTGGCTGGCGACCGCCGTCTTTCTCGTCGCCGTGCTGCGCGGCGCGGCCGCCGGCAAGGCGCTCGCGCCCTCGCTCGGCGAGATCGTCTCCTCCTTCGCCTTTCTGCCCTGGCCGCGCGGCCTCGACGGCGCGCCGCGCCCTGTTCTTTCGCTCGGCTGGACGCTCGAATACGAGATGTTCTTCTATCTCGTCTTCGCCTGCTTCCTCTGGCTGCCGCGCACGCGCGCGGTCGCCGGCGTCGCTGCATTTCTCGGCGCGCTCGTTCTGGCGAACGTCGCCTTTCGCCCCCAAAACATCGCGCTGGCCTACTGGAGCGACCCGATCGTGCTGGAATTCGCGCTCGGCATGGGGATCGCGCTGACCCATCGCGCCGGGGTCCGCCTGTCGGGTCTCGCGGCCCTCGGCCTGGCTGTGCCGGCGCTCGCCGTGCTGGCCTGCGATCCCATGCATTCAGCGTCGGAAGGTTTCGACGCGCTAGATCCCAACGGCTTCCTGCGCCTGTTCTCCTGGGGCGCGCCGATGGCCGCCCTCTTTGCGGCCATCGTGTTGCGCGAGCGCCGCCCGCAGGCCGGCGCGGCCATGCGCATGGCGGCGACAGTGGGCGATGCCTCATACGCCCTTTATCTCTTTCATCCGCTGGCGCTGATCGTGCTGCGCAAGCTCTGGCTCGCCGGCCATCTCGAGCGCTTCGGTTTCTGGCCGCTCGTCATCGCCTCGACGCTGGCCTCCGTCGCGCTGGCGCTCGCCATCTACCGCTGGATCGAGACGCCCCTGACCAGATTTGCGCAAGCCCGGCTCGTGCGCCGCCCCGCCGAGCCGTCCAGCGCCGCCGTCGCGCGGCCGTAAGGACTGGCCAAAGCCGGCGCGCGGACTAATCTGGCGATCCCTTTCCAGCAGGATCGCATTCCATGATCGTCACCGTCTTCCGTTCGCGGCTGAAGTCCGAGGCCGGCGCCGCCTACGATCCAATGGCGCAACGCATGAGCGAACTCGCCCGCGCCATGCCCGGCTACGTCTCGCACAAGGTCTTCACAGCCGAGGACGGCGAGCGCGTCACCATCGTCGAATTCGCCGACATGGAAAGCCATCGCGCCTGGGGGGCGCATCCCGAACACCGCGCGGCGCAACGGCAGGGCCGTGCGGAATTCTACAGCGAATACAAGCTGCAGGTCTGCGAGATCGTGCGGGAATCGCACAAGATCGGGGAGTAGGCCCCAGGAAAGCGCGACGTCCTCCAGATAGAGATTCTCAATTCGGCTTCGGACCGCGCTTCACTTCCACCTTGATCGTGCCGTCGCCGCCCGGTCCGATGTTGATCCGATCCTGCGGTCCGAGTTCGCCGAGCTGCGCGTCGCCATCCGGCAGCACCAGCGTCGCCGCCTTGTTGACAAACACGACCGTGCCCCTCGCCCGCGAGAGCCCCTCTGCGGCCCAGGTCTTGATCTGGCTGTAATAGGGCTCGCGCTTCCAGCCGTCCGGCGCGCCGGGATCGGCCTGAAACATCAGGTAGCCGGAAGCCGGATCGAGCGTGAAGACGAATTTGGCGACCTCCGGCTTCCACTCCTCGCCGAGCCAGTCCATCAGGATCCAGTTGCAGTTGAAGGCGCGGCATTGATCGGGGCGGCTTTCCCAGATGCCGCAGCCCTTGCCCTGCTCGCAATGCGGGCACCACGCGCCCATGGATTTCGGCACGGCTGGCACATCGTAGACCTTGCAGCACATGGTGCATGTCCCGCATGTGCGCTTGAAGGCCGCCCCCTGCGGCGCGCCCTGCCCGATCATCTGGCCCGTCATGGAAGCTCCTAGCCCCGGTCGCGCAGCAGGCGGCCCTTTTCGCGCGCCCAGTCGCGCTTCTTCTCGGTCTCGCGCTTGTCGTGCAATTGCTTGCCGCGCGCGATGGCGATCTCGATCTTGGCCCGGCCGCGATCGTTGAAATAGACGCGCAGCGGCACCAGCGTCATGCCTTCGCGCTGCACCGCCTGCGACAGTTTCGCGATCTCGCGCTGCTTCAGCAACAGTTTGCGCGGGCGCTTGGGCTCGTGGTTGAAGCGGTTGCCGCCGCCATATTCGGGAATGGTGGCGTTGATCAGCCACATCTCGCCCGCTCGATCCACGCTGGCGTAGCTCTCCGCGATCGTCGCCTTGCCGGTGCGCAGCGACTTGACTTCGGTGCCCGTCAACACGAGCCCGGCCTCGATCTTGTCGCCGATCTCGTAATTGTAGCGCGCCTTGCGATTGTCGGACGCGACCTTGAAGTTGGATTTGGGTTTTTCGGCCAAGGCTCTTCCAGCTCTATTGTCATGCCCGCGAAAGCGGGCATTCAGGAGCCGCGGCGGACTGGATTCCCGCTTTCGCGGGAATGACAGATTGGCTCACGCGTTCAGCACGCCCGCATGCACCATCGCCGCGCGGATCGCCTTCTTCGCGCCTTCCGTCGAGGGCACCAGCGGCAGGCGCACCTCCTCGCTCACGCGGCCGAGCAGCGACAGGCCCGTCTTGGCGCCGGTGACGCCCGCCTCGAGGAAGGTCGCCGCATGCAGCGGAACGAGGCGATCCTGAATCTTCAGCGCCTCGTCCGGCTTGCCGGCGAACCACGCCTCCATCAGGTCGGCAGTCTGCTTCGGCGCGACATTGGCCACCACGGAAATGCAGCCGTGCGCGCCGGCCGCCAGACACGACAGCGCGGTAATGTCGTCGCCCGACATCTGGATGAACTCGGGCCCCATCGCGGCCCGCTGCAGCGAGATGCGGCCGAGATTGCCGGTCGCGTCCTTCACGCCGACCACGTTCTTCAATTCGTAGCAGCGCTTCATCGTGTCGACGCTCATGTCGATCACCGAGCGGGGCGGGATGTTGTAGATGACGATCGGAATGCCGATGGCCGCGTCGATCGCCTTGAAATGCTGGTAGAGCCCTTCCTGGTTGGGCTTGTTGTAATAGGGCGTAACGACCAGAACGCCGTCGGCGCCGGCCTTTTCGGCGTGCTGGGCGAGTTCGACCGCCTCGCGCGTGTTGTTCGAGCCAGCGCCCGCGATGACGGGCACGCGCCCGCGCGCTTCGGAAATGCAGGTCTCCACGACCTTGCGGTGTTCGTCGTGCGACAGGGTCGGGCTCTCGCCGGTCGTGCCGACGGGCACGAGCCCGTGCTGGCCGCTCTCGATCACCCAGTCGATCAACTTGCGGTAGGCGTCCTCGTCGACCGCGCCGTTCTTGAACGGCGTCACCAGCGCCGGCATCGATCCCCTGAACTTCGCTGTCGCGCTCATATTCGCGTCCCGATCCCTGTCCTGTGCATGGAATTGCGTGGGCTGCCCGCCCAATCCACGCCGCAATCGCCCGGTTTTGTATCGGGACACACATAGCCTCTGGCGCACGCGCCGGAAAGGGGCGCCGCCGGAAGGCGACAGGCCGGGCCGGGGCGCCGCCTATGGTTATCGTTTCGTTAATTTTTGCGCGACAGTCTGAAATCGGAGCGTCAGGAGCATTCGTCGGGTGACGGAGAAAGCCGGGGCAGCAAAGGCGTCGAACGCCTGGAAACGCAGGACCGTCGCGGCGACGGTGCTGGCGGCCGGTTGCCTTGCGCCTGTCGCCGTCCGCCACATGCCTGTCGCCAGCCGTGCGGCGCCGCCTGTGGCAACCCTCGATATTCCCCTGCCGGCCGCACACGAAGCCAGCTTCGTGTTCGATCCGCAGGATCGCAAACACGCCAGCTTCGCGCCGCCAGCGCGCCCGCAGCCGCTGGACGCCTCGACCGCTATCGCAGCGATCGCGCCGCAGGCCGCGCGCGGCGTTACGCTCGATGCGCCGGCGGTCAGCGCCTATGCGCGCGCGGTCGATCCGGTCTATCCGAGCGGCCTGGTCGACCCCGCCGACGGGCTTGGCCTCGATCTCACCGGCTTGCGCGAGGCTCTCGAAGCCTATCGCCGCGGGGACCTCGCCGCAGGCGACGCGGCGGCGGCGACCGCCAAAGACCCTCTCGTCGCTACCGCGCTGGAATGGACCGCGCTGCGCGCCAAGCCGCTCGAGGCCGGCCACCGCCGGCTCGCCCGCTTCATGGCCGCCCACCCCGACTGGCCGGCGATGGACTGGCTGCGCAGGCATGCCGAGCTCGCCCTCTACGCCGCGCGGCCATCTGCCAGAACGGTCATCGACTTCTTCCAGGATGGCGCGCCCACGACGCCCGCCGGCAGGGTCGCTCTGGCCGCGGCGCTGCTGGACGCCGGCGAAACCGTCCGCGCCAACGAGCTGGCGCGTAAAATCTGGCGCGAGGACGAACTCAACACGTCTCAGGAAGGCGCGCTCAGGAAAAATTTCGGCGCGGCCCTTACCGCCGCCGACAGCGCGCGCCGCGCGGCGCGTCTCGCCTATGACGAGCAATTCTCCGCCGCCCTGCGCGCGGCCTCGATGGCCGGGCCCGACATCGTCGCGCTGACGCAGATCCGCGCCGCAGCCGAACGCGGCGTCGCCACCGACAAGACATTCGCCGACGCGCCGCCCGCCGTAAAGAACGACGCGGGCCTGATTTTCGCGAAGATCAAATATCTTGTCGGCCGGAAGAAATACGCCGAAGCCGGCGCGCTGATGCAGACGGCGCCGCGCGATCCGCAGGCGATCGTCGACGGCGACACGTGGTGGGAAGAACGCCGCACGCTTGCGCGCAAGCTGCTCGACGCGGGCGACCCGGCCGCCGCCTATCGCATCTGCGCCGGCCATGCCGCGGAGGCCAACGACAAGCAGATCGACGCCGAATTCCACGCCGGCTGGATCGCGTTGCGCTTCCTCGACAAGCCCGATCTCGCCGCCCCGCATTTCAACGCCGCGATGAAACTCGCGCGCACGCCGATTTCGCGGGCGCGGGCGGCCTATTGGCGCGGGCGCGCGGCGGAGGCCGCCAAAAGCGCGGAATCGAAAGGGTTTTATGAGAAGGCTGCGGCGGAATCGGCGACCTTCTATGGCCAGCTCGCGCGGTTGCGGCTCGGCGAGAGCGACACGCCGATCCGCCTCGCGCCGCACCCGGCCGAAGGCGCGGCGCGCGCGGAAAGCGTACGCGTCATCGAATTGTTCTACGCCGCCGGCGCCAAGGACCTTGCCGTGCCGCTCGCCTATTTCGCGGCCAAGTCGATCGAGGCGCCCGAGCAGATGGCCGCGCTCGCCAGCGTCGTCGTCAAGGACCGGGACGCGAAGGTTTCGCTCACCTTCGGCAAATTCGCCGCGCAGAACGGCCACCCGATCGACGACGTGGCCTTCCCGACCTATGGCGTGCCGCAATTCTCGCCCTTCGACAATTCCGCCTCGCTGCCGGTCGTCTATTCCATCGCGCGGCAGGAGAGCGCCTTCGATCCGAAAGCGGTTTCGCACGCCGGCGCCATGGGCCTGATGCAGATGATCGCATCGACCGCACGCTCGACCGCCCGGCGCGTCGGCGTCGCTTTCGACCCGGGCCGCATGACCACGGATCCCGTCTTCAACGCGCAGCTCGGCGCGGCCCATCTCGGCGATCTCCTGAAGGAGCAGCGCAATTCGCTGATCCTGACCTTCGCCGCCTACAACGCCGGCGGCGGTCGCGTGAAGGAGTGGATCGCCGCCCACGGCGATCCGCGCAACGCCGGCGTCGACCCCATCGACTGGATCGAGCGCATCCCCTTCTCCGAGACGCGCAATTACGTGCAGCGCGTGCTGGAGAACCTGACGATCTATCGCGCGCGCCTCGGCATGGCGGAAGCAAAGGCGATCGAACCTTTGCGCAAGGAAGCGCGGATGTAGGCGCAGCGCCGCCGGTCGCGTCGGCCACAGTCAGACAAGAACCGGACAAGAAACGATCAGAAATTAGGCGCGGCGTCGCTGACCGTGGCTTTCGTGCGCACGGGATTGGGCGTATACGGCGCGGCCCTCCGGCCCGGTGCTGCGAGGGCTGTCCCCGAGGTCGCATACATGACGGACAGCCACGCCGACGTGTCCCAGCCCATGTCCCAGCCCATGTCCCAGCCCATGTCCCAGCCCAAGCAGGCGCAGGGCGCTCACCCGCCTGCCGGCGACCTCCCCCATGACGGCGGCCACGGCCATTCCTTCTGGACCATGGCGCTCGGCTCTTTGGGCATCGTCTACGGAGACATCGGCACCAGCCCGCTCTATGCGCTCAAGGCCTCGCTCGATCACGCCAAGGTTCAGGGCGTCGACCCCTCCGAGGTGATCGGCATCGTCTCGCTGCTCACCTGGGCGCTCATTTTCACGGTCACGGTCAAATACGTCCTCTTCCTCATGCGCGCCGACAACCGCGGCGAAGGCGGAACGCTCGCCCTCATGGCGCTCGCGCAGCATGCGCTTGGCGCGAGAACCCGCTTCGTATTCTTGATGGGCGTCGCCGGCGTCGCGCTGTTCTTCGGCGACGCAATCATAACGCCCGCGATTTCCGTTCTCTCCGCGGTCGAGGGATTGAAGCTCCAGGCGGTGCGGACCTATTTCGATTTCTCGCCCTATGTGCTGCGCATCACCATCGCGATCCTCGTGGCGCTGTTCCTCATCCAGAGCAGGGGAACGGCGCGCGTCGCCGCCTTCTTCGGTCCGATCATGGCGCTGTTCTTCGCCGTCATCGGCTTTCTGGGCGCGCTCCACATCATGGACGCGCCCGAAATCCTGCGCGCGCTCAATCCCGTCAACGGCCTGCGCTTTCTGTTTTCGAATGGCTGGCAGGGGTTCACGGTGCTCGGTCTTGTTTTCCTGTCCGTCACCGGCGCCGAGGCGCTCTATGCCGACATGGGCCATTTCGGACGCAAGCCCATTCAGCTCGCCTGGGCCTTTTTCGTGCTGCCCGCCCTGCTGCTCAACTATTACGGCCAGGGCGCCTTCATCCTCAGCGATCTCAATGTTGTCCGCAGCGAAGAGTTCAGCCCGTTCTTCCAGCTCGCGCCGCAATGGGCGATCGTGCCGCTGGTGCTGCTGTCGACGGTCGCCACCATCATCGCGAGCCAGGCGGTCATCACCGGCGCCTTCTCGATCGTCCGGCAGGCGATCCAGCTCGGCCTGCTGCCGCGCCTGCTCGTCAGCCATACGTCCGAGATCGAGGGGCAGATCTACGTGCCGCGCGTCAATCGCCTTCTGCTGTTCGGCGTGCTGGCGCTCGTCTTCATATTCCCCTCCTCCGACGCGCTCGCCAACGCCTACGGCATCGCCGTCACCGGAACGATGGTCGTCACGACCGCGCTCGCCTTCATCGTCGTCTGGAAATTGTGGAACTGGCCGCTCTGGGCTTCCCTCTTGTTCGTCGGCTGCTTCCTGACGGTCGATCTCGCCTTCCTCGCGGCCAATCTCGTGAAGGTTTTCGAGGGTGGCTGGGTTCCGCTGGCGCTCGGCGCATCCGCCATGACCGTGATGTGGACCTGGACGCGCGGCGTTCGTCTGCTCGAGGCGAAGACCGACCGCGACTCCGTGCCGATCGCCGACCTCATACGCATGCTCGACAAATCCAGACCGACGCGTGTGCCGGGCACGGCGATCTTCCTGACGGCCGGCGCGAAGGGCGCGCCGGCGGCGCTGCTGCACAATCTCAAGCATAACAAGGTTCTGCACGAACGCATCGTGCTCATGAGCGTTCGCACGCTCGATCGTCCGCGCGTGACGGACGATCAACGCTTCGAGATCGAGCAGCTCTCCAGCGACTTCTTTCGTGTGAGGCTCAACTTCGGCTTCATGGAAAGCCCCCGCATTCCCGCGGCTTTGGCGATCATGCGCAAGGCCGGCTACAAGTTCGACATCATGACGACATCGTTCTTTCTCGGCAGGCGGACTCTCAAGCCCAGTCCGAATTCGGACATGCCGGGCTGGCAGGACAGGCTTTTCGTGTTCCTGGCGAAGCAATCGGCCAACGCCACGGACTTTTTCGCGATCCCCTCGGACCGCGTCGTCGAACTCGGCGCGCAGGTGACGATCTGACGCTTTGGCGGCGCGGCTATTGCCGCGCCATTTCCGTATTGCCGACCGCCTCCCCGTCCAGCGCCTGGTCTTCGTCCATCGTCACGACAACCTTGCGCAAATCGCCGGTGAAGGCGAAGGGCGCGGCATAGTCGCCGACCGGGCTGCCGCGATCGAAGCCGATGTCGAGCCCCGACCACGAGATGAGCGTCACGAATCCGAGCGGCGTCTCCACCGAACCGCATTCCTCGCCGTCGATCAGCAGCGTGTAGCGGCTCGTCCCCTGCCCTTCGCCCATCCGCGGCGGCGCGACCTTCGTCAGCCGCCGCACGCGCACGCCGAGCTTGCGGTCGCCCGCCGGCACGACGCGATCCGACGTCGCGACCGTGTGCGTCCCGCCGATGTTGAGCACATGCACGAGCCGGCCATCCCGCAGATAGAGCGCATAGCCCGATGTCGCGTCGCCATGCGAGATCAGAACGCCTTCCGCGCCCGCGCTCACATGCGCATCGGCTTCAATCGTGTAGGAGCGCGAGCGCACGTCCGGCGCGACATCGGTCGGCACATGGCCCATGCCGCGATGAAACGTGAACCTGCGCCGCTCGCCGTGATAGCGCGCCGCCGTCTCGGCGAAGCGTGGGCCGAAGCGGTCGTCGAGCGGCAGAACCTGATTGGCTTGCGCCTCCTGCCACCACAGGTCGATCAGCTCTTTCAGCAGCTCCGGCTTTTCAGCGGCAAGATCGTCCGTCTCGGAGAAGTCCGCATCGAGATGGAACAGCTCCCATTTGTCCTTCTCGAACGGCGTGCCCGGTGGATGAAACGCCACGGCCTTCCACCCGTCGCGCCATACGCCGCGATGGCCGAACATTTCGAAATATTGCGGCTTCGCGCGCGACGGCGCGGAAGCGTCGAACAGGCTCGCCTTGAAGCTGACGCCCGTGATCGGCTGCTGCTTCACGCCGTTGATTTGTTCTGGGGGCGCCACGCCGATGATGTCGAGCAGCGTCGGCGTCAGATCGCTCGCATGGGCGAACTGGCGCCGCAATTCGCCGCGCGCGGAAATTTTCGCAGGCCATGAAATGACGAGCGGATCGCGGATGCCGCCGCCATGCGTGTTCTGCTTGTATCGGCGCAGCGGCGTATTCGCCGCCATCGCCCAGCCCAGCGGAAAATTGGAATGCGACTTCGGCCCGCCGATCCGGTCGATCAGCTGCTTCTTCTCCTCCATCGATTCCCAGCGGAAATTATACGGCCCCATCGCATTCAACATGCCGAGCGGCCCGCCCTCCTGGCTCGCGCCATTGTCGGACATGACGATGACGAGCGTATCGTCGCGGACGCCCGCAGTCTCGAGGAAGGCGATCAATCGCGCGAGGTGCCGGTCGGCGTGATCGAGCATGGCCGCATAGGCGCCTTGCAACCGCGTGAAAACGAGACGCTCGTCGTCCGAATGGTCGGTCCATGCGCGCACGAAATCGTTGCGTGCAGGCAGGCGCGTATTCTCCGGCACAATGCCGAGCTGCTTCTGCCGCGCAAGGCGCCGCTCGCGCTCCTCGTCCCAGCCATGCGAGAATTGCGCATCGTAGTGGCGGATGAGATCAGCCGGCGCCTGGTGCGGCGCATGGCACGCGCCGAGCGCGAGCCAGCATAGCCACGGGTCTTGCGGCCTGTCGGCGATATGATCGGCGATGAAACGGATCGAACGGTCGACGAGATCTGGCGTCAGATGATAGCCGCTCTCGAAGGTTCCCGGCGGTTCGATCGGCGTATTGTCGAGCACGAGTTCGGGCGCATATTGATCCGTCTCCGCATCGAGAAAGCCGTAGAACCGGTCGAATCCGCGCGCGAGCGGCCAGCCGTCGAACGGGCCCGTCGCGCCGCTCTCGGTCAGCGGCGTGACGTGCCACTTGCCGAGCATGTAATTGCGATAACCGTGCGCCCGCAGCATTTCGGCGAGCGTGCCCGCCTCCTTCGCGATCTTGCCGCGATAGCCGGGAAAACCGGAATCGAAATTGGCGAGACAGCCGACGCCGACCGCATGATGATTGCGGCCCGTCAGCAGCGCCGCGCGCGTCGTCGAGCACATGGCCGTGGTGTGAAAGCCCGAGTAGCGCAAGCCCTCCGCCGCGAGCCGGTCGATCGTCGGCGTCGCGATGGGCGAGCCGTAACAACCGAAATCGGAGAAGGCGACGTCGTCGAACAGAACGACAAGAATATTCGGCGCGCCGGGCGGCACCTTCTTGCGTTCCGGCCACCAGGGCTGCGAGTCCTTGACGGTCTTGCCGATTTTTCCCTTGAAATCTTCCGCCATGGCGCAGCCTCCCGAGGACCCCGAGCCTTCAGGCCCGCTCTTTGGCTTCGAGCGTGAAGCCTCGCGCTCCATCGCGCAAGACGTTGATTGCCTTCCGGCCCCGCATTCGCTTCAATCGCCCCATGCGCATCTTCACCGCCATCCTCGGCACCGAGACCAATACATTCGCCCCCCTGCCCACCGGCCTCGCGCAATTCGAGCCGATCGAGCCGACATCGGGCGGTCCGCCGGACGAAATCAGGCATCCCTTCGGCCAGATCGTGCGCGCGGCGCGCGAGCGCGCCCTGAAGGACGGCCACGAGGTTCTGGTCGGACGCGGCGGCTTCGCCACGCCGGGCGGAATAACGACGCGCAAGGCCTACGAAACATTGCGCGACAATCTGCTCGCCGATCTGAAAGCGGCGCTGCCGATCGATCTCGTCGCGCTCGGCGTGCACGGCGCCATGATCGCCGACGGCTACGACGACGCCGAAGGCGACCTCATCGGGCATATCCGCGCGATCGTCGGACAGGATACGATCGTCGCCGTCGAACTCGACCTGCACGGCCATCTTACAAGGGCGAAGGTCGAGAATTCCGACATCCTCGTCTTCTTCAAGGAATATCCGCACACCGATATCTACGAACGCGCGGTCGAGGTCGTCGATCTCGGCATCGCCGCCGTGGAAAAGCGCATCAGGCCGGTCATGAGCGTGTTCGACTGCGGCATGATTTCGGTCTTTCATACATCGCGCGAACCGACCCGCTCTTTTGTCGACCGCATCAAGTCGCTGGAAGGAAAGGACGGCGTTCTCTCCATTTCGCTCGTGCACGGATTCCCGTGGGGCGATTGCCCGGAAATGGGCACAAAGGTTCTCGTCGTCACCGACGGAGCGAAAGCCAGGGGCGACGCGCTGGCGAAAGAGCTGGGCGAAGCCGTCATCGACATGCGAGAAAAGACGCTCGCCAACTACATGTCCGCCGACGATGTGATCGAGGCCGCGCGTTCGCACAACGGCTGCGTCGTCGTCGCTGACAGCGCCGACAATCCCGGCGGCGGATCGGCCGGCGACGCCACCTTCATTCTGCAGCGCCTCATCGAGCGCAATATCGACGGCGTGGCGATCGGGCCGCTATGGGATCCAGGCAGCGTCGAACTCTGCTTCGCCGCGGGCCCCGGCGCGCGCCTGCCATTGCGCATCGGCGGCAAGACCTCGCGCGCGTCTGGCGCGCCTGTCGATGTCGAGGCGGAAGTGCTTGCCTGCGTCCCGCGCGCGAAGATGATCGACACGTTCGGCCACGGCGCCGAAGCGACATCGCCGCTGGGCGACGCCGCCGCCGTGCGTATCGGCGGGATTGAAATCGTGCTCAACCAGGAACGCACGCAGGCTCTGGGCGACGTGTTCACGCCGTTGGGCATCGACTGGCGCAGGAAAAAACTCGTCGTGGTGAAATCCTCGCAGCATTTCTACGCCGCCTATGCGCCTTCCGCCGACGCCGTTCTCTACGCGGAAACGCCGGGCTCGATGACGATGGACTGGAGCGCCCTTCCCTACACGAAACGCCCGCAGAACCTCTGGCCCTTCGCGAAGTGACGCTCGTGTCCGACGCCAGCCAGCCGCAACACCGCTTCGTCTCCGCGCCGGATGGATTGAAGCTGCATTACGCTGAATACGGTTCGTCGCTCGATCCCGGCGCGCCGGTCGTGTGCCTGCCAGGCCTGACGCGCACGGCGGAAGATTTCGCTGCGTTGGCGCGCGCGCTCTCGCGCAGCGACAGAGAACGCCGTCGCGTGCTCGCGCTCGACTATCGCGGCCGCGGCCTGTCGGAACGCGACCGAGACTGGCGGAATTATTCCATCGCTGTCGAGAACGCCGACATTCTCTCGCTGCTCGATGCAGCCGAGGTTCATGACGCGATCGTCATCGGCACGTCGCGCGGCGGCCTTCACGCCATGACGTTCGCCGCCACGCGCCCGGCGCTGCTCAAGGCCGTCGTGCTCAACGACGTTGGCGCGGTCGTCGAGCCGCTCGGCCTCATGCGCATCAAGTCCTACGTCGGCAGGATGCCGGCGCCGCGCAACTGGGCGGAGGCGGTCGACATCGTGAAGTCGACCATGAGCGCGCATTTCACCGATCTCACCGCGCAGGATTGGGAAGGCTATGCGCGCCGCACGTTCGAGGAGAAGGACGGAAAATTCATCGGCCGTTCCGACCCGAAGATCGCCAATACGCTCGCCGAAGTCGGCCCGGACATGAAACGCATCGAGCTGTGGCCGCAATTCGAGGCGATGGCGCAGACGCCCACCCTGGTGGTGCGCGGCGAGAATTCCGATCTTCTCTCGGCTGCAACGCTCGAGGACATGATACGGCGCTGTCCGACATGCGAGACCTGGACGACGCCGGGCCAGGGACACGCCCCGCTCCTGACCGACATCGCCACCATCGAACGCATCAGAACCTTCGTCGACGCGAACGGCTGATCGGATCGTCGCGCCTTGGCGGCGCCGCGCCGGCAGTCAATGCGCGGCGCCGTGTCCGTGATCGTGCGACGCATGATCTTCGCCGCCGCCCGCAACGGAGCGCCCGCCGCAGCCGGTGATGCAGCCGACGATGTAGGCGGCGAACAGCATGAGCGCGACTTCCAGAACATGGCCCGGCAAGCCGGGGATCCATTTGAACCCCGCCAGGAACAGTCCCGCGAGAAAAGCGGCGATCGCCCAGGCGAACCAATTGCCGGGGGGCCCGTCGTCAGGGCCGTCGCAGGTCGCCCAGCCCACGAAAAGCCCGAGCGAGAACGCGAGAGCGACGAAGATCCAATACTGGAAGAATACATAGATCATCTTGTCGCCCTCACTTCACGACGAATTCGGTGCGGCGATTCTGCGCGCGCCCTTCGCGTGTGTTGTTCGACGCGACGGGCTGCTCCTCGCCATATCCGGCCGCGCTGACGCGGTCGGCCGCTATGCCCTGCGTTTCCAGCGCGCGCACGACGGATTGCGCCCGCCGCAGCGACAGATCCTTGTTCGATTCGGGTTCGCCGACATTGTCCGTGTGGCCGGCAATTTCGACCTTCACCTTCGGGCAGCTCTTGAGCACGTCGGCGAGCCGCGCGATCACCGTCACGGATTCCGATCTGATCTCGTCCGATCCGGTCCTGAACTGGATCGTGTTCCTGGCGAGTTCGTCCACCATCTGTTTCTGGCAGACGGCTTCCTCCTGGCTCAGCGGCCGGCGCGGCGCCGGCGCAGCGGCCTGCGGCGCAGGTGGTGTGCCGGGCGTTGCGGGCGGCGAATCCTGGCCATAGGCCGCCGCTGGTGTGATCGCCGCGACGGCCAGAGCCGAGCAACCGGCCAGGAATCTCTTCTTGGCATCTTGCATCCAATATTCTCCCTTTGGTGTACAATTATCTGTCCGGTCCGAATTTTTTCCGTTCGGCCCGAAATCGATCAGAAACAGGCCGATGTCCCACCGTCGATCGAGATCGCCTGGCCGGTGATGAACGACGCCTTGTCGGACAGCAGCCAGGCGACCAGTTCACCGGCCTCCGCCATCGTCCCCAACCGTCTCAACGGCGCCTTTTGCGCCATCCAGGTGAAATCGTGGCCGGCAGCTTTCGTCGCATGCA
>JASGFP010000017.1:0-39388 GCA_047605445.1 Rhodoblastus sp. | reverse complement strand
CCTCGAACTGGAACGGCTTGGTGACGACGCCGACGGTCAGGATGCCCATGTCGCGCGCCGTACGCGCGATGATCGGCGCCGCGCCCGTGCCGGTGCCGCCGCCCATGCCGGCGGTGACGAAGCACATATGCGCGCCCTGCAGGTGATCGCGGATTTCCTCGATCGCCTCTTCGGCGGCCGCGCGCCCGACTTCCGGCTGCGCGCCGGCGCCGAGACCCTCGGTGACCTGCAGGCCCATCTGGATGATGCGGTCCGCCTTGGACGTCATCAGCGCCTGCGCATCGGTATTGGCGACGATGAAATCGACGCCGGTCAAGCCGGACGTGATCATGTTGTTGACAGCGTTGCAGCCGCCGCCGCCCACGCCGCACACCATGATCCTGGGCTTGAGCTCGCGCAGCTCGGGTCCCTTCAGATTGATCGTCATCGCCTCAGCCTCTTTTCCAATGGACCGCACATACGCGCCCCGGTTTCACTTGATCCCGTCGGGTTCCGCCGCCGCTTCCCCGCCGGTCTCGACTCAAAAACTCTCTTTCAGCCACCGCCCGACCCGGGCGAAATAGCCGTCAGCCCCCACAGCCGCCGCGAGACGCTCGCGGCTCGGCTCGAAATGTTCCTGTCCAGCCACCTGCGGATAGACCAGCAGGCCGACGGAGCCGGCGAACGCCGGGCTCTTGCCGGATTCGGGCAGACCCTGCACGCCGACCGGCCGCCCGATGCGCACCTGCCCGCCGACGATGCGGCGCACCGTTTCCGGCAGGCCGGTGAGTTGGCTCGCCCCGCCCGTCAGCACGATGCGCGAGCCCGCATGTAGGGGCCGGCCCTGCTGGCGCAGCCGGTCGCGCACCAGCTCGACGATCTCTTCCACCCGCGGGCGGATGATGCGTACGAGCTGCGAACGCGGCAGATGCGTGGCCTGGCCGGCGTCGTCGCCGACATGTTCGATGGCGATGGTCTCGCGCTCGTCGGTCGGCGCGAGGATGGCGCTGCCGTACAGTGTCTTGAGCCGTTCGGCGCCGTTGAGGCGCACATTGAGCCCGCGCGCCACGTCGAGCGTGACGTGATTGCCGCCGACCGCCACGCAGTCCATGTGGATCAGCGCGCCGCCGGAGAAAACGGCGACCGAGGTCGAGCCGCCGCCGAAGTCGATCACGGTCGCGCCGATCTCGGCCTCGTCGTCGCCGAGCGTCGCCAGCGCCGAAGCATAGGGCGAGGCGACAAAAGCCTCGACGGTCAGATGACAGCGCTCGACGGCAAGACCGAGATTGCGGATCGCGGCGGCGTCGGTGGAAACGACATGCAGGTGGGCGGCGAGTTCGTCGCCGATCATGCCCTTGGGGTCACGGATATTTTCCGCGCCGTCGACCGAGAAGCTGGTCGGCAGCGAATGCAGCACCGAGCGGCCGTCGCGCTCGCTGCGGGCGCAGGTCGCTTCGAGCACGCGATGCACGTCCGGCTCGCCGACGGACCTTTCGCCGACCGCGACCTTGGCCTGGAAATGCTGCGAGGAAATTCGCCCGCCCGAAGCGCAGACGATCACGCTGTCGACCTGCACGCCCGCCATGCGCTCGGCGGCGTCGACCGCGAGACGGATGGCCGTTTCGGCCTCCTCCATGTCGACGATCTGGCCGGCCTTCATGCCGCGCGAACGCTGGTGGCCGATGCCGAGAATGCGGCAGCCGTGCGTCCGGCCGCGCGAAGGCTGGCCGGGCTCGATGGGATCGAGGCGCGCGATCAGGCAGACGATCTTGCTGGTTCCGACGTCCAGAACCGACAAAATCGCGCTCTTGCGCGACGACAGGGGACGCATACGCGGCAGATTTACGGACACGCCCATCAGGACTTCCCCTTGGCCTTACGGGACAGGCTGTCGAGACGTGCGCTCGCCGCCTCGTTGCTCAATTGAACCTCGAGGCGCCCGCCGACGCGCAGGTCGAGCGCCACGATGTCCTTGTCGAGAATGCGATAGTCGCGCTGCATCTGGACGAGCCGCTGCACGGCGGCCTCGGGCGCGAGTTCCGGCAGGCGGATTTCGACGCCGTCGGTCGTGAACAGCGACCAGCGGCGCTGCGAAACGAAGACGCCGGCCTTGATGCGGGCGCCGAGATCGCCCGCCGCCTCGACGATCTTGCGATATTGCTCGAGCCGCTCGTTGGCGCCGTCGCCGACGATCAGCGGCAGGGTCGTGTAGCGCTCGTCATGCAGCGTATCGATCGGCACGCCGTCCGCCGACACGATCGAGATCTGCCCGTCCTTCTGCCACAGCGCATAGGGCTGGCGCTCGACGATGGTGATGGCGAGACGGCTCGGATAGAGCTTGCGCACTTCGGCGTCGCGCACCATCGGCATGGAGCGCAGGCGGGTGCGCATGCCCTCGGCGTCGAGATAGGGCAGCGAATTGCGCGCCTTCACGCCGGCGTTCTCGAGGATTTCCTTCTCGCTCAGTTCGCTGATGCCGGCGATCGTGACCGTGTCGATGCCCATGCCGACCGCGCGGGCGAGAAGGTCGCCGGGCGTGCCGACGGTCTGGATGAAATTTTCATAGGCCCCGCCGCGCACCGCGGCGAAGGCGAAAGCGCCGCCGAGGAACCCGAAGACCAGCGCGCCCGTCGCAAGCGGATGAACGGCGATGGCGCGAAGCCGCTCGAAGCCGGTGCGGCGCGGGGAGCGAACGCGGGGACGCGGGGCGGGCCGGGCGGCGGGGACGGCGGCGAATTGCGGACGCGCAAAGGCAAACGCGAACGGAGAGCTGAACAGCTCCGTCAACGATTGCAGGACGCGTCTTCCACCATCCATTTTACCAGCTCGCCGAACGAGATGCCCGCATGGGCCGCCAATTCCGGCACAAGAGACGTTTCCGTCATGCCCGGCTGGGTGTTGACCTCCAGCACGACGAGCTCGCCCGTACCTCCGGGGCGGTCGTCGTACCGAAAGTCCGTCCGGCTCACGCCGCGACAGCCGAGCGCCCTGTGCGCCACAACTGCCAACTCTTGAATCTTTTGGTAAACATTTTCTTTAATTTGCGCCGGCAGGACGTGAATTGACCCGCCTTTGGCGTACTTTGCGTCGTAGCCGTAGAACGCTTCGGAAACAGGTTTTATCTCCGTCACCCCCAGCGCGCGGTCGCCCATGACGGCGCAGGTCAACTCCCGGCCGTCCACGAATTTCTCCGCCAGCATCATGTCGCCGTAGGTCCATTCCGGCGAAACCAGTTCCTGCGGCGGATGCGAACGCCCTTCCTTGACGATGAACACCCCGAAGGACGACCCCTCCGCCACCGGCTTGAGCACATAGGGCGCGGGCAGCACATGGGCCTTGGCCGCCTCGAACCGGCTGACGACCTTGCCTGCGGGCACGGGCACGCCGGCCGTCGCCATGATGGTCTTGGCGAGGTCCTTCTGCATGGCCAGCGCCGAGGCCAGCACGCCTGAATGGGTGTAGGGAAGGCCCAGCACCTCGAGCACGCCCTGGATCGTGCCGTCCTCGCCGCCCGGCCCATGCAGGGCGTTGAAGGCGACGTCGGGCTTCAAGGCGGAAAGCTGCGCGGCTATGTCGCGGCCGACATCGACCTTGGTGACCCGGTAGCCGACGCTCTCCAGCGCGCTCGCGCAGGCCTCGCCCGAGCGCAGCGACACCGGCCGCTCGGAAGCCCACCCGCCCATCAGCACCGCGACGTGTTTGGTCATTGATTCGATTCCCTTGGCCGAAGCCCGAATGTGACTCCCCTCCCCCTGTGGGGAGGGGTAGACGCTACCCGCCGACTCGCCCCCAAACCTCGATATCCCCCACCTGCGCCTTCCTGGCGTAGCCGTCCAGCACGCCGGAAAATTCCGGCTTCTTGAGCGCCCATTCCCGCAGGCCCGCATCCTCGATCAGCAGAATGTCCGGCTTGCCCTTCGAAAGGTCTTCGCCGACCTCGCGCCGCTCGTCGGCGGCGTATTCCAGCAGCTTCGCGCGGGTCTCCTCGTCCACCTTCTTCGTGGCGAGAATCTGCCGCACGCAATTGTCGACCCACAGCGCGTTGCGCCGCCCGACCCAGACGCCGCCGAGCCGCCGCGTCAGCGGATGGGCGATGTCGAGCTGACGCGCAAGCGCGCCGATTTTCGGATGCGCAGGCGCATTCTGCTTCACCGCCGCCGTCAGCCCCGGATATTCCTCCGCGCCCGGCAGGTTGAGTTGCACGGCGTTGAGAAACGGCGCCACGATCAGCGTGGGCAGAACCGCCAGACGCGAAAACCGCGCCGCCTGATCCGGCGCCGCGCGAAACCGCCCGAGCGCCAGCGCGGCCAGCGCCAGCACACCGAGCGCCTCGCCGGGATAGGCGTGGTTGAACCAGTTTTTCGACTGAATGACATAGGTTGCGAAAAAGCCCGCAGAAGCCATCCCGAGCAGCGCCGCACGCGGCTCGAAACCCGAAAGATGGAGGCCAGCCGCCAAGCCGAGCAGCAGCGCGACGGAGAAGACGAATGGCGGCGACGCCATGACTTCGGCGAGCCCGTAGCGGGCGGGCGCATAGACGTCCATCGCCACAGTCGCGACGCTCCAGACGTAATCGGGGTAATGCAGCCAGACGAAAAGCACATAGGCGATCGCGACCGCCGCAGCCGCAAAATTCTCGGGCGAAAACAGCGGCGCGATCGAGCGGCGCCGGACGCAGGCGAAAACGACGACCGCCGCGAGCGGCAGAGCAAAATAGGGCTTGAAGCAAAACGTCACGCCGCCGCATGCGCCTGCGACGAGACGCAGCGCGAAAGAACCGTCTTCAGAATTCGCGGGACGCTCCGCGCGCAAAAGCATCGCCGCCGCGAAGGGCAGAAAGGCGATCAGCGCGAAATGCTCGCGTTCGGCGAAGGCGAAGCCGGCGGAAAACAGCAGAACCCACAGCGCCGCATTGCGCGCGACGCCCGATTCATCGCGCGCGAGCAGGCCGGCGCGCGTCAGCAACGCCCCCGACAGCCCGAGCGAAAGAAGGGCGAAGACGAATGTCTCGACGACGGTCCAGAATTCGGCCGAAAGCCCCGTCGCCCGCGCGAGAAGAACGGCGGGCATGTAGACCAGGAAGCCCGCCGGCGGATTGGGATCGGAAATATCGACATAGGCCTTCGCGCCGTTCGCAACGCGCTCGGCGAACAGGATGAACCAGGAATTGTCGCCGTTGAGATGGCCGAAGGCCTGCTGCGCGATCGCAAGCGCGACGATGATCGCGGACAAGACCCACGATCCGAGGAAAGCGGGCATCATTGACCGCGAGCCGTCAGGCTCGCCCTTTTCAACAATGCCGACCAGCGCCGGCGAGCCTGAAGGCTCGCGGTCCATCAGCCCGCCACGCCCACGCGCTTGATTTCCCATTCCAGTTCGACGCCGCTGGTCTCGCGCACGCGCCGCCGCACTTCCTCGCCGAGCTTTTCGATGTCGGCCGCAGTCGCGTCGCCGCGATTGATGAGAAAATTGCAATGCATTTCGCTCACCTGCGCGCCGCCGACGACGAGCCCGCGGCAGCCGGCCCTGTCGACCTCCTGCCACGCCTTGCCGCCGGGCGGATTCTTGAAGGTCGAGCCGCCCGTCTTCTCGCGGATCGGCTGCGCTTTTTCACGCGCCTCGGTAATGCGATTCATCTCCGCTTGAATTTCCAACCTGTCGCCCGCCCTGCCCTGCAGCAGGGCCTGCGTGAAGATCACGTCGCGCGGCGCACTGGAATGGCGATAGGAAAATCCCATCCCGGCATTGCTGATCTCGATGAATTCGCCGGAGCGCTCGACGCCGCGCGCCTCGATGAGAACATCCTTCGTCTCGCCGCCATGCGCGCCCGCGTTCATGCGCAAGGCGCCGCCGACGGCGCCGGGAATCCCTGAGAGAAATTCCAGCCCCGCGACGCCGAGTTCCGCCGCGCGCTTCGCCACGAAGCGATCGGGCGCCGCCGCGCCGACGCGCAGACGATGCCCCTCTTCCACCACGATATCGGCGAAAGCCTTGCCGCCGAGGCGAATGACGACGCCCGGCACGCCGCCGTCGCGCACGATGAGATTGGAGCCGAGGCCGACGACGAGAACCGGCGTCTCAAGCGACAGGCGCGACAGGAGATAGGAGAGGTCTTCCTCATCGGCCGGCTGGAAAAGAACCTGCGCCGGGCCGCCGACGCGAAACCATGTGAAGGGCGCAAGCTGCTCGTTGGCCGAAAGACGCCCGCGCAAGTCGGGCGCGCGAACGCGAATGTCTGGCGTGATGTCGGGAAACACGAGTCTCAACCCGCAAGCTGCGCCGGCAGCGCATACGCCCATTGCGTGATGTTGCCCGCGCCGAGGCACACGACGTAATCGCCCGGCCGCGCGATCTCCTTCACGATGCCCGGCAGCGCATCCGCGTTCGGCAGCGCCACCGCCTGTCGATGGCCGTGCGCGACGATGGCCGCCACCAGCGAATCTTTGTCGACGCCCTCGATCGGCTGCTCGCCCGCCGCATAGACATCGGCCACGATTGTCGTATCGGCGTCGTTGAAACAGGTCGCGAACTGATCGAACAGGCTTTGCAGGCGCGTATAGCGATGCGGCTGCACCACCGCGATCACCTGGCCCTTTGTGGAAGCGCGCGCCGCGCGCAGCACCGCGGCGATCTCGACGGGATGATGGCCGTAATCGTCGAAAATCTGCACGCCGTTCCATTCGCCGGTTTTGGTGAAGCGCCGCTTCACGCCGCCGAACGTCGCCAGCGCCTTGCGGATCTGCTCAGGGCTCAGCCCGAGCTCGCTGGCGACCGCGATCGCCGCAGTCGCGTTGAGCGCATTGTGATGGCCGGGCATCGGCATCACGAGATTGTCCAGATAGGTCGCAGCCCCGCTCTTGCGGTCGCGCATCAGCACGTTGAAGCGCGACACGCCGCCGGTCAGATCGACGTCCAGCAATCGCACGTCGGCCTGCGGATTCTCGCCATAGGTGATGACGCGCCGGTCCTCGATCTTGCCAACCAGTTCCTGCACGGCGGGATGGTCGAGGCACATGACCGCGAAACCGTAGAACGGCAGGTTCTCCACAAACTGCCGAAAGGCTTCCTTGATCGCGTCGAATGTCTTGAAATGGTCGAGATGCTCGGGATCGATATTCGTCACGATCGCGACGTCGGCCGGCAGTTTCAGGAACGTGCCGTCGCTCTCGTCGGCCTCCACCACCATCCAGTCGCCGGCGCCGAGCCGCGCATTCGTGCCATAGGCGTTGATGATGCCGCCGTTGATAACGGTCGGATCGAGCCCGCCGGCGTCGAGGAGCGTGGCGACGATGGAGGTCGTCGTCGTCTTGCCATGCGTGCCGGCGATGGCGACGCATTGCCTGAGCCGCATCAGTTCCGCCAGCATTTCCGCGCGCCGCACCACCGGCAGGCGCTTTTCACGCGCAGCAGCAAGTTCAGGATTGTCGCGCTTGATCGCCGTCGAGACCACGACCACAGCGGCGTCGCCGAGATTGCTCGCGGTATGGCCGACGAAAACCTTCGCGCCCTTGTCGGCGAGGCGTTTGACGTTGGCGTTCTCGGAAGCGTCCGAGCCCTGCACCTTGTAGCCGAGATTGATCAGCACTTCGGCGATGCCGGACATGCCGATGCCGCCGATGCCGACGAAATGAATGGGGCCGAGATCGCGCGGCAGTTTCATGAGATCAATCCTTGGAGCGGATTTGGCCGACCACGATGTCGGCGAGACGGTCGGCGGCGTCGAGAATGCCCGCGCTCTTGGCGGCTTGCGCCCGTTTCGTCAACCCTGCGGGATCGGCCAGCGCGGCGCGCAGTAATTCCGTCAGCTTTTCAACGGTGAATAGCTTCTGGTCGATCACCTCGACCGCGCCGGTGCGGGCGAGTTCGGCGGCGTTCGCCGCCTGGTCGGCGTCGATCGCGAAGGGAAACGGCACGAGAATGGCGGGCCGGCCGATGGCCGCGACTTCCGCGACGGTGGAGGCGCCGGAGCGCGCGATCAGCAGATGCGCGCCGGCGATGCGCGCCGGCAGGTCCTTGAAGAAGGGCTCGACCTCCGCCGCGAAGCCGATGCGCGCGTAAGTCGCCAGCACGCGCTCGCGGTCCTCGCCGCGCGCTTGCTGCACGAGCTTCATGCGCGCGCGCTCTTGGGGCGTCAAAGCCTCGATGGCGGCAGGCACGATATCGGAAAACACTTTCGCGCCCTGCGAGCCGCCGGTGACGAGCACGTTCAACGCGCCATTCTCGAAGGCCGGATAGGGCTGCTTCGCCGCCTCCAGCACCGCCGGACGCAGCGGATTGCCGGTCACGACGCCTTTCGCCAGCACCGCCGCATCTGCACGCGACAGCGGAAAGCCTGTCGCGATCTTATGCACGCGGCCGGCCAGAAACCTGTTCGCCCGTCCCATCACCGCGTTCTGCTCGTGCAGCACGGAGGGAATTTTGAGAAGGCTCGCCGCAACCAGCGGAGGCACGGTCGGATAGCCGCCGAAGCCGACGACGACCGCGGGCCTTAATCGCCGCAGCAGCGGCACGCAGGAGACGACGCCGCGCCCGAGCGTGGCTATGGCATTCGCTTTCGCCGCGGCCCCGCCGCCCGTCGGCGTCGCTGCGGGGATCGCGTAGGTATTGCGCGCGGGAAACGCCTGTCCGTATTTTTCCGCGCGCGTATCGGTGGCGAGGTCGACCGTAAAGCCCCGCGCGCGAAGGGCGTGTGCGAGCGCCTCGGCGGGAAAGAGATGGCCGCCCGTCCCGCCGGCGGCGACCAGGATCGTTTCGCCGCTCATGCGCGCTGCGGCGCCGGATCGAGGGCCGCGTCCATCAGCACTTCCGTCCGCGGCCGCTTGCGTGTGACCGCGATCAGGAAGCCCATGCCGAGGGCAAGCGAGATGAGCGAGGAGCCGCCGTAGCTGACGAAAGGCAAGGTCATGCCCTTGGCCGGCATGAGGTGCAGATTGACCGCCAGATTGATGCAGCTCTGGATGCCAAACAGCATGGTGAGTCCCGCCGCGGCGAAACGGCAGAACGGATCCTCGTTCTTCGCCGCGCTGGTGAGTCCCCGCACGACGATAAAGGCGAACAGCGAGACAAGCAGGATGCAGACGATGACGCCGAACTCCTCGCCGGTGACAGCGAAAATGAAGTCCGTGTGGCTGTCGGGCAGAATGCGCTTGAGCGTGCCCTCGCCCGGCCCCTTGCCAAGCCAGCCGCCGGCGATGAACGAGTCGCGCGCCGTGTCGACCTGGAACGTGTCGGTCACGCCGCCAGCCGATTGCGGCTCGAGAAATTTCAGAATGCGCGCGCGCACGTGCGGCACGAATTTATAGGCCGCGACCACCGACAGCGCGCCGGCGCCTCCGATGCCGGCGACCCAGAACCAGTGCAGCCCCGCCATGAAGAACAAGGCGCCCCACACCAGCGAGATGAGCATGGTCTGCCCGAAGTCCGGTTGCATGATCAGCGGCACGACGGTCGCGGGCAGAATGAGAATGGCGAGAATGTTGGCGGGCACGTCGCGCCGCCGCGCGCCTTCCGAGAAAGCCCAGCCGGCAAGCACGGCGAAGGCGGGCTTCACGAACTCGGACGGCTGCACGCCGAAAATCCAGCGGCGCGCGCCCTTCACTTCCGCGCCGAACAGCAGCGCGGCGAAGACCAGCGCCATCGCGCCGATGAATACGACCAGCGCGACGCGGCGCACCTGGCGCGGCGTGAGGAACGAGACGCCGATCATCAGCGCGATCGCCGGCACGAGATACATCGCCTGGTGATTGACGAAATAAAAGGTCGGCAGCTTGAGGCGCTCGGCCACCGGCGGCGAGCCGGCCATGCCGAAGACGAGACCGCAGACCATCAGCAGCCCGAGCGCGCCGAGCAGCCAGCGGTCGATGGTCCAGAGCCAGTCCGAGAAAGGGGAACGATCGGCCCGCGATATCATGACGCGCCTCCTGCCTTGATGATGTCGGCGACAACGCTGCGAAAGGCGTCGCCGCGTTTCTCGAAGTTCGGGAATTGATCGTAGGAGGCGCAGGCCGGCGACAGCAGCACGACCGGCTCGCGCGCGTCCGACCGCGCAGCGTCTAGCGCGGCAGCGCGCGTGGCGACGTCGAGCGTGCCGCACTTCTCGTAAATGACGGCGCCATCCAGCGTGCGCGAGAAATCGTCGCCCGCCGCGCCGATCAGATAGGCCTTGGCGACACGGTCGAACAGCGGACGCAACGGCTCGATGCCCCCGGCCTTCGACTTGCCGCCGACGATCCAGAATATGTCGTGGAACGACAGCAGCGCCTTCTCGGCGGCGTCGGCGTTGGTCGCCTTGGAATCGTTGACGAACACGACCTGGCCGAGATTGCCGAGATTCTCCATGCGATGGGCAAGGCCCGGAAAGCTGCGCAGCGCGCTCTGCAGGCGTTCCCGATCTTCGGCGAGATCGCCCAGCGCGGCGATGGCGGCGAGCGCGTTCTGCGCATTGTGCGCGCCGCGCAGCGACGCAATGCCGCCGAGATCTGCGACCGGCGTCGAGACATGCGCCGTCCGCGCTTCTATCGCTGTTCCACGCGCGACAAGACCGTCGGCCATGTCGGGATGTGCAACAGAGATCGCTGACGTCGCACGTCCGGCCGCGAAGCGACGCTCGGCGATCTCACGCACATGGTGATCGTCGACAGAAATCGTCGCGCGCCCGGCGGCGGCGACGAGCCGCTCCTTGATCGCGGCGTAATGTTCCATCGTGCCGTGACGATCGATGTGGTCGGGCGTGAGATTGAGCAGCACGCCAACCGAGGGATCGAGCGAGGGCGTCAGATCGATCTGGAAAGTCGACAGCTCGATAACATAGACGCGCTCATTCGATAGCGGCGCGAGCGACAGGATTGGCGTGCCGATATTGCCGCCCATCTGCACGTCCTTGCCGAAGGCGCGAAACAGATGCGCGATCAGCGCCGTCGTCGTCGACTTGCCGTTCGTGCCGGTGATGGCGACGAACTCCGCATCCGGCGCATGGGCGCGGCGTTCGCGGCAGAAGATTTCGACGTCGCCGATGATCTCGACGTTCGCCGCTTGCGCCTTCTTCACGCTCCAGTGCGGTTCGGGATGCGTCAGCGGCACGCCGGGCGCAAGCACAAAGGAGGAAAACTGCGACCAGTCCGCTTGCGCAAGATCGACCGGCGCAACGCCTTCGCCTTCCGCTTTTTCGCGCGCGGATGCATTGTCATCCCACACCGAGACCGCTGCGCCGCCCGCCTTCAGCGCGCGTGCGGTCGCAAGCCCCGATCCGCCGAGGCCGAACAGCGCGACGCGTTTTCCCGCGAAGGTGGTCGCTGCAATCATTCAGCGCACCTTCAGCGTCGAGAGGCCGACAAGCGCCAGCACGAAGGCGATGATCCAGAAACGCACGACGATCTGCGATTCGGACCAGCCGAGCTGCTCGAAATGATGGTGGATCGGCGCCATGCGGAACACGCGCTTGCCGGTGAGCTTGAACGACGTCACCTGCACGATCACCGACAGCGTCTCTAAAACGAAGAGCCCGCCGATGATCATCAGCACGACCTCGTGCTTCACCGCCACCGCGATCGTGCCGATCAGGCCGCCGAGCGCGAGCGAGCCGGTGTCGCCCATGAAAATCTGCGCCGGCGGCGCGTTGAACCACAGGAAGCCGAGCCCCGCGCCGATCAGTCCAGCGCAGATCACCGCGAGTTCGCCCGCGCCCGGCACGAAATTGATGCCGAGATAATTGGAAAAGATGGCGTTGCCGGCGAGATAGGCGATCAGCGCGAAAGCGCCGGCGGCGATCATCGAGGGCACGATGGCGAGCCCGTCGAGACCATCGGTCATGTTCACCGAATTGCCCGCCGCCACGATGACGAAGGGGCCGAGCAGCAGGAAGGCCCACCCGAGATTGAACGCGAAGCCCTTGCCGAAGGGAATGGCGAGCATGGTCGTGTTGGCCGCGCCGACGCGCATCATGGCGATGCAGGCGATGAGCGCGATCAGCGCTTCGAACGACAGGCGCATGCGGCCCGAAAAGCCCTTGTGCGACTGGCGCGTGACCTTCAGGTAGTCGTCATAGAAGCCGATGAGGCCGAAGCCCGTCATCACCAGCAGCACGATCCACACATAGGGGTTTTTCAGATTCGCCCACAGCAGCGTGGCGACGATGAGTCCCGACAGGATCATCAAGCCGCCCATCGTGGGCGTGCCCTTTTTGGTCAGCAGATGCGACGCCGGGCCATCCTCGCGGATCGGCTGGCCCTTGCCTTGCTTGATACGCAGTGCGGCGATGATCGACGGCCCGAAGAAAAACACGAAGAACAGCGCCGTCGCCGCCGCGCCGCCGGCGCGGAAGGTGATGTATTTGAACAGGTTCAGCGGACCGAAAATATGGTTGAAGTCCGCAAGCCAGGTCAGCATCGCTCTTGTCCTCAGGCAGGCGCGTTTTCGGGCGGCGCGAAGGCGTTTCGCATCGCCGCGACAAGCGGCCCCATGCGGCTCCCGTTGGAGCCCTTGATCATGACGACGTCGCCAGCGCGCAAGGCGTCCAGCATGACGGGTTCGAGCGCGGCGGAACTGGCCGCATGCGCGCCGCGTTTGTCGGCGGGAATAGCCTCGTGCAGCGCGCGCATCAATGGGCCCGCGGTAAACACCAGATCGATCTGGTTTCTTTCGATGTCCTCGGCGATCGCCGCATGCAGTTTCGCAGCATCCGGCCCCAATTCGAGCATGTCGCCCAGCACGGCGATTCGCCTCCCGCCGCGCGAGGCGCCCAAAAGATCGAGCGCAGCCCGCATCGAAACCGGATTGGCGTTGTAGCTCTCGTCGATCACCGAGATCGGCCCGTCCGGCGTCATAAGCTCCAGCCGATGTCCGCGTCCGGCCGCCGGCCGGAAGTTCTGCAACGCCTGCGCCGCAGTCGCGATGTCGAGCCCTGCCGCGCGCGCGGCCATCAGGACCGCGAGCGAATTCATGGCGATATGCCGGCCGGGCGCGCCGATCACATAGTCGAGCTCCTGGCCGAGCACGCGCGCCTTCACGCGGCTGACGCGCACGCCCAGCGCGCAGGAATGCAGAATGGCGTCCGCCTCCTCGCTCTCGCCGAACGAGAGGACGAAGCGCACGCCGGCATTGGTCGCCGCATCGCGCAGCCGCTCGAACTGCGCATCGTCGCGGTTGAGAATGGCGACGCCGCCGCGCCGCACGCCCGTGAATATTTCGGCTTTGGCGTCGGCGATGGCGTCGACGGAGGCGAAATGCTCGAGATGCACCGGCGCGATGCGGGTGATGATCGCCACATGCGGCTGCACCATGCCGACCAGCGGCGTGATCTCGCCGGCATGATTCATGCCGATCTCGAACACGCCGTAGCGCGCGGAAGCCGGCATGCGCGCCAGCGTCAGCGGCACACCCCAGTGATTGTTGTAGGAGGCGGCCGAGGCATGGGTCTCGCCCGCGCTTTCCAGCGCGACGCGCAGCAATTCCTTGGTGGTCGTCTTGCCGACAGATCCCGTCACCGCGACGATCCGCGCCTTCGAGCGCGCGCGCGACGCGCGACCGAGGTTTTCGAGCGCGGTCAGTGTGTCATGCGCCACATAGAGCGGTCCGGCGCCGGCCAGCGCATCGGCATGGGCCTCGTCGACAAGCGCCGCCGCCGCGCCCGCGTCGAAGGCCTTGCGCACATGCTCGTGGCCGTCGGAATTGTCCCCTTTCAGCGCAACGAAAAGATCGCCTGGCTGCAGCGTGCGCGTGTCGATCGAGACGCCCGTCACGCCATTCGCGGGCAGCGCGCCGCTGACCCGCGCGCCAAGCGGCGCAACCAGGGCAAGGGAAGTCCAGAGGGGTTCGTCGCTCATCGCGCCTTGCCTTCGAGCGCCGCCGCCACGGCCTCGTGATCGGAGAAAGGAATTGTCTTCGAACCGACGATCTGGCCGGTTTCATGGCCTTTGCCGGCGACGAGCAGAACGTCGCCCGGCCCGAGCAGAGCGACGCCTGCAGCAATCGCCGCCGCGCGGTCGCCGATCTCGCGCACATCGGCGCCTTCGTGAGTTTTGGCGCCTTCGAGAATCGCGGCGCGGATCGCCGCGGGCTCCTCGCTGCGCGGATTGTCGTCGGTCACGATGGCGACGTCGGCGAGGCGCGCGGCGATCTCGCCCATGATCGGCCGTTTGCCGCGATCACGATCGCCGCCGCAGCCGAACACCACGATCAGCTTTCCGCGCGCAAATGGACGCAGCGCCGCAATCGCCGTCTCCAGCGCGCCGGGCTTGTGGGCGTAGTCGACGAATGCCGCGCCGCCGTTGCGGTCGCCGATCTTCTCGATGCGGCCGAGCGCGCCTGTGAGCTTCTCCAGCGCGGCGAAAACGTTGCGGGGCGCCTCGCCGGTCGCGATCGCGAGGCCGGCCGCAACCAGCGCGTTTGACGTCTGGAATTCGCCCGCCAGCGGCAGCAGCACCTGATACAGCCTGCCCTCGCATTCCAGCGAAAGCCGCGTCGCAAACCCATCGGGCGCGCGCTCCATCAACCGGATCGCATGACCCTTGCGGCCGATGGTGCGCACGTCGAGCCCGCGCTTTTCGCAGGCTGCGATCACGCGCGGCGCGACATCGGTATCAGCGTCGATCACGGCGGGTTGGCCGGGTTGCAGCAGGCTGTCGAACAAGCGCAGCTTCGCAGCGAGATACTCGTCGAGATTGGCGTGATAATCGAGATGATCGCGCGACAGATTGGTGAAGGCCGCCGCCGACAGGCGCACGCCGTCGAGACGCCGCTGGTCGAGCCCGTGCGACGAGGCCTCCATCGCCAGATGCGTTACGCCGTCCTGCGCGAGCTTCTGCAGCGTGCCGTGCAGCGTGATCGAATCCGGCGTGGTCAACGAGCCGTAGACATCGCCCGAGGGCGCAACGATGCCGATCGTGCCCATAGAGGCCGCTTGCCGCCCGCAATAGAGCCAGATCTGGCGCAGGAAAGCGGCAATCGAGGTCTTGCCGCTCGTGCCGGTCACAGCGGCGATGGTTTGCGGTTGCAGCGGATGAAAGCGCGCGGCGGCGCGCGACAGCGCCAGCCGCACGTCGGGCGCAACGATCACGGGAACGGGCAGCGCCTTTTCAGGCGCGCGCGCGGCGACGACGGCGATGGCGCCGCGCGCAATCGCATCCGGCGCGAAGGCGAGCCCGTCAGCCTGCGTGCCCGGCACAGCGAAGAACAGACTGCCGGGGCCGGCCTTGCGGCTGTCGAGCGCGAGCGACGAGATCTCGAGCGCCGCGTGCGGGTTCTCCGCTGCCTCGGATATGAGCGCGTCGAGCCGCATCAATGGTCTTCCGCAACCTTGGCCGCAGGAATATTGGCGCGCGAATAACCGAGTTTCGCCAGCAGCGGGAACGGCGTCTCCGGCGTCTTGAAACGCGGCTCGAGGCCAAGGATCGGCCCTGCGCGCTCGATGATCCTGCCAGTGACGACGCCGGAATTGTAAGCCGCCGTCGCATAGCCGTGCGTCTCGGGCGCGGCCTGCGGCTCGTCCATCACCGTGGCGAAGAGATAGCGCGGCTTGTCAGCGGGCGCGATCGCCATGAATGTGGTGAAAAGCTTGTTCTTGGAATAGCGGCCGTTGATGACCTTTTCCGCCGTGCCGGTCTTGCCGCCGACGAAATAGCCGGGGATGTCGACCTTGCGCGCGCTGCCGACCTCGGCGTTGAGGCGCATGATGTAGCGCAGCGACTCGCTGGTCTCGGCCTTCACAACGCGCGGCGCGCCCTGCTTGGCCTCTTCCTCGGTGCGCTTGATGAACGTCGGCTTGATCAGGTAGCCGCCGTTCGACAGCGCGCCCACCGCCATCATCGCCTGCAGCGGCGCCACCGCGAGGCCGTGGCCGAAGGCGATGGTCATCGTGTTCAGTTCGCCCCAGTTGCGCGGCACGATCGGCGCAGCCGATTCCGGCAGTTCCGTCGTCATGCGGTCGAGCTGGCCCATCTTGCGCAGGAAGGCCTTGTGCCCTTCCACGCCCACCATCAGCGCCATGCGCGCCGTGCCGATGTTGGAGGAATAGGTGAAGACCTCCGGCACCGACAGCGCGCGGTTCTTGGCGTGATAGTCGTGAATCTGGAATCGGCCGGAGCGCAGCGCATTGCGCGCGTCGATCTGCGAATTGAGATTGACCTTGCCCGAGTCGAGCGCCATCGCGATCGTCAGCGCCTTGAAGGTCGAGCCCATCTCGAACACGCCAACGTTCATGCGGTTGATGTGATCGGGCTTCAGCGCATCGGCGGGATTGTTCGGATCGTAGTCGGGCAGCGAAGCGAGCGCGATCACTTCGCCCGTGTTCACGTCGAGAATCGCGGCGGCGGCCGCTTTCGCGCGAAAATGCTCCATGCCCTTGGCGAGTTCGTCCCTCAAGGCGAAAGTCGCCTTTGCGTCGATCGAGAGCTTGATCGGCTTCAGATTCTCCGCGCTGAGGTCGAAGCCTGCGCCATGCAGATCGGCGAGCCCCTGCCCGTCGATATACTTCTCCATGCCGGCGATGCCCTGATTGTCGACATTGGTGAAGCCGAGCACATGGGCGGCCAGCGGGCCGTTGGGATAGACGCGCTTGTTTTCCGGCCAGAAGCCGACGCCCGGCAGGCCGAGGCGATAGACTTCCTGCTGCTGCTTGGGCGTGACCTCGCGCTTGACCCACACGAAGCCCTTGCGCGAACCGAGCTTCTCGCGCAATTCGCGCGCGTCGAGGTCGGGCAGAACAGCGGTCAGCAGTTCGGTCGCCTCGTCCTTGTCGATGATGCGGCGCGGCTCGGCGAAAATCGACATGACGCGCACGTCGGTCGCCAGCGTCTCGCCGTTGCGGTCGAGCATGTCCGGCCGGGCGGCCGCGCTCGCAGCGGCGGCGGCGGCGCGCATGCTCTGCGGATCGGGCTTGAAGCCGAGCCAGATGAGCTTGCCCGCGATGATGCAATAGACGAGGCCGAAACAGACCGCGACGATGCGGATGCGCCTGTCGCTCTTTTCGAGCTTGGTGGAGATAAGCCGCCTGGCGAATATGCGCAGCCGCTCCGCGCGCGACAATTCCGGCGCAGCGGGAGACGTTATCAGGTCGAATGACGCCTGCCCGCCGACATTGCGGGAGTCAGCGACGTCGCAATCCATGCCGGCGTCTTGCGGGAGCGACGGCGCCGCGTCGTTCGAGCCGACGCGTTGCGGATCGTGCGCTTGGTTCGAAGGCGACTGTTGCTCGCTCATGTCAGCGCTTCCTCGCTGCAGGGGCCGTTGGCGTCGCCGGCGCCGGCGGGCGCGTGGCGCTCGGCGTGTTGGTGGGCTCGGCAAGGCCGAGCGCCTCGAGCTTCTTGCCGATCTCGTCGCCGCGCTCGGCGCGCTCCGGCAATTGCGCGAATGTCGCCATCTGGTTGGGATGCGTCATGTCGAGATCAGTCAGATATTTGTCGGCGAGTGGCGCGATGCGGTCGGCGCGCGTCAAATGCTCCCATTCGGCGCGCTGCATGTTCAGCCCGTCGCGCTCCTGCTGGATCTGTCGCGTCAGCTTGGCGATCTGATCGGAGCGATAGATCGTCTGGTACTTGATCGAATAGGCGTAGACCGCCGAACCGATCAGCGCCGCCGCTGCGGCGATGTTGAGAAAGCGGATCATCTGCGCTTCCCCCCTTTGTGTGTGTCGTGTTCAGGCAAGGCCGCCAGCGCTGCGAGCCGCGTATCGAGGCCGAGCGCCGGCGCATCGGTGCGCAGCGCGACGCGCAGCTTCGCCGAACGCGCACGCGGATTGGCGGACGTCTCGTCGCGTGAGGGCGCGATCGCCTGACGCGTCTGCAGCGTGAAGGTCGAGGCAGGCGGCACGGGCTCGCCCGGCAGCAGGCGCGAGCGCGCCGCGCCGCGACCGGAACGTTGCGCGAAGAATTGCTTCACGATGCGGTCTTCCAGCGAATGAAAGGTCACGACGGCGAGCGCGCCGCCTTCGGCCAGAATTTCTTCCGCGCCGGCCAGCGCACGCACGAGTTCGCCGAGTTCGTCGTTCACCGCGATGCGCAGCGCCTGGAACGTGCGGGTCGCCGGATGAATGTCGCCGGGCTTGCCGGGAATGGCGCGCTGCACGATGTCGGCCAGCGCGGCAGTGGTCGTGATCGGCCCGGCTTCGCGCGCATTGACGATGAACCGTGCGATGCGCCGCGAGGCGTGATCCTCGCCATAGGCGTAGATGATGTCGGCAAGCCGCTCTGCGCTTTCCGTGTTGACGATGTCGGCGGCGCTGCGGCCGGCGCTCTCCATGCGCATGTCGAGCGGCCCGTCGAACCGGAATGAAAAGCCGCGCGCGGCCTGGTCGAACTGCATGGAGGACACGCCGATGTCGAGCGCGACGCCATCCACTTTCGCAATGCCGAGCGCGCGAAGTTCGGAAGCCAGATCGCCGAAGCGCGCCTGCACCAGTGTCAGCCGGCCGCCGGACGCCGCGACCAGGTCCGCGCCGTCGCGGATCGCGGCGGGGTCGCGGTCGAAAGCGATGACGCGGGCGCCCGGAATGGCGAGAATGGCGCGCGAATAGCCTCCGGCCCCGAAGGTGCCGTCGACATAGAGACCGCCCTCGCGCGGGCGCAGTCCTTGGAGAACTTCCTGGAGAAGCACGGGAACGTGGCTGGCCGGTCCGCCTGCGGGGAGCGTCTCAGCTTCCCCGCCGCCAGCCATCATTCCCGTGCTCCAGGCCCGGGCGGCGTGTGGCCCGCCGCCCCTCTGGCTCCGGTCAGTTTCCGTAAATCGCGCGCCCGGTTTCTGGCCTCTTCCTGCTGCGCGCGAAAACGTCCCGGCTCCCAGATCTGAAACTTGTGCCCCATGCCGACGAAGCTGACTTCCCCGGAGATGAAGGCCTGCGCCCTGCACTGATCGCTCAACTGCACGCGGCCTTCCGGATCCATCTTGAGACGCTCGCTCATGCCCATCAGGGCCCGAGAGAGAATGTCCCGCTCCTCCGTATAGGGAGGATAGGCCTCCAGCATGGCGTCCAGTTCCGCCACCAGCGCATTCCCGCCGCAATCCACGGCCGGCGCATCCAGCGAGGGATGGACGAACAGTCCCTCGAACCCGTCCTTCGCCAGCACGCCCCGAAAGGGCGCCGGAACCGAGACGCGACCCTTCGCGTCGATCCGACTGGTGAAATGGCCGAGAAAGAGTTCCCGCTCCGTCACGCTTACGCTCACCCGAACCTTTCGAGGTCGAATCTTCGCGCGACAGCCTTGCCGTCTCCGCCGTGGGGACGGTGTCGGAACTCTGCTGCGCTGAACTCGACGGGATGATTTGGGATAGCATGGGACAGTATGGGCGTCAACGCGAATGTGAGTCGAAACGGGATTCCGGCTCTTCGCCCCGCATTAGGCTTCGTTAGTGTTAAGAGTCCGTTGATTCATCGCTTCTGCTGGCGGATTTGCAGCCATTTCCGGACGGGCGCGCCGCACGGGGCGATGGCGGAATAGGCGAGGCCGATCCGGGCATAGGATTTATGTCTTGACGGCCGTGGAGGCGGCGATCGAATGCGCAAGACAATATTCCTGATGATCGCATTGCTCTCGGCGACGGCCCATGCCCAGAAGGCCGAACCGCAGCCGACGGCGGACGGCGTCGCCCGGTCGGCGAGCCTCATGCGCCAGATCGGCGAGGCCTGCCCGCCGCTGATGGACGTGAACAAGGAACTTGCCGAGCGCTATGTCCGGGCTTTCGAGGAGACCGGCGAACAGGCCTTCGGCAAGGAGGCGTTCGCGAAGAAGCTCGCCGCCGAATACGAGCGGCGCGCGGCGGAAGTGAAGGCCAAGACCCCGGAAAGCTGGTGCCTCGATCAGCGCGCCCGCCTGAAGGACATGGGCGGCGCGGACCTGTTCACGAAATAGCTGATTTCTCCGACCGCTCGCGCGCCCGCGCGGCGAGCCGCCGCGCCATCGCCTGTCCGTAGCGATGCGTCGGCGCCTCCACCAGCCGGTGCAGCGCGAACGCGAGCGCTATCGCGAAGGCGATCGAAACCAGCGTCGCGATATTGGCCTCCACGCTACAGTTCGTCAGCAACCGCAGCAGCACATAACCCGCGAGCTGGTGAACGACATAAAGCGAATAGGAAATGTCGGCGAGAAAATCGAGGACCGGCGCGCCGCGGATATGGCGGCGCAGCGCGGCGGCGGCGAAGAAGCATCCGACCGCGACCAGGTAGCTCGGCAGCGGGATCACGCTCCACATCAGCGGCTTCCACTCGCCGCCGAGAAAGCCCGACGCCCAGGTCGCGACGAACAGGCCCAGAAACGCCGCGATCCAGACACAGGCTTCAGCCCCGCCGATCTTGCCGCGCCGGTAGAGATTATAGGCGACGCCGACGAACATCAGGATCAGCATCGGCAGGTAGACGGCCACGAATTGAAACCGGCTCGCCAGCCTTTCGTAGCCCGCAGGCGGATGCGCGGCCAGGGCGAAACAGGGCGCCCACACCGCGAAAATCGCGAAGGGGACGAGCGCGAGACGCCTGCGCCCCGCTGCAATGTCGCGCGCCAGAAACGCGCAGAGGACGTAGAAATAGAGTTCGATCTCCAGCGTCCACACGACGCCGTCGACGGGGCGAGATTCCAGGATCGGCCGCAGCGGCGCGAGCATGTGCTTGACGAGTTCCTTCAGCGCGAACGGCAGGCTCGCGCCGAAGATCGCCGCGCCCGCGAGCGCGGCGGCCGCCGAGATCAGCACGCCCGCCCAGAAGGTCGGATAGATGCGGAAGAAGCGCCCGACCAGAAACGCCTTCACGTCGTAGGCGACGAGCGAATAGGGAATGACGAAGCCGCTGATGACGAAGAACAGGCCGACGCCGAACGAGCCGAAATTGAGCGGGATCGCCGCAAACAGCCGGGCGATGGCGGGCGGCTCGGCGGCTACGGCCGGCAGGCCCGTGAAATAGGTGACGGTCGCCTGATCGTACCAATAGCCGAGCGCCAGATGCGAAACGACGACCGCGATGGCCGCGAGCCCGCGCAGCAGATTGGCGAACTCGAATTTTTCGGACTGCATGTTCGCCGGCTTCGCGAGATCTGGCGTCGACCGCCGGCGATAAGCCGGCGGTCGACGGATGGGCGCCGCTTGCGCGGCGGTGAAGGCGCCAGCCGGCCTGTAAGCCGGGTTCTGTAGGGCGGACGCGCAAGCGCGCCCGCGTGATGGCCATTCCTCTGGGACGGCCGTTGCCGGCCGCCTCGTGCAACCAACCCGGGCGACAACCCGGAGACGGGCTGTGCCTGCGCGAGCGCAGACCCTGTCGCCCCTATTCGGTCTTGCTCCCGGCGGGGCTTGCCATGCCGCTGACGTCGCCGCCCGCGCGGTGCGCTCTTACCGCACCCTTTCACCCTTGCCCGCGCCCGAGGGCGCAGGCGGTTTGCTTTCTGTGGCGCTTTCCCTGGGGTCGCCCCCGCCGGACGTTATCCGGCGCCGTATCTCCGTGGAGCCCGGACTTTCCTCCGCCCGAAGGCGGCGGCCATCCGGCCGACTGGCGGCATGGGGATAGGCGCGGCGGACGCGGATTGCAAGCCGTTCGCAGCTTGCGGACGCTCAGGCCCGCGCGGTCTGGAGTGCGCCGGGCTTGCGGTCTGGCTCGCGATCGGGCGCAAATCGGGCCTTCAGGCGCAGGAAGCGCGACTCGAACCCGACATAGCAGGCGACGGCGAGCCAGTAGGTCGCGCCGCATGTTACTCGGGCTTTCCACATTCAGTTTCGACTGTTCCGTGGCCTGCCTTTCTCAATCGCACAGATGCCGCCCGCCCGCTCGGATTGTCGTGGCATGGTTGGCTTGTCGTAAACAATTCGCGCCATGCGCCGGCGGTTTTGAGTAGCGCGGCGGGCCCGTCCCGTGTGACCATATCCACACGCGGGGCGTCAGGCCCTACGCGGAACAATCGGAGGAAACATGTTCAGTCACGTCATGATCGGCTCGAACGACATCGAGCGGTCGAAGAAATTCTACGACGCCGTCTTCGGCGCCATCGGCGGCAAGCCCGGCATCGTCGATCCCAAGGGCCGCGTCATGTATCTGCACAACGGCGGCGTGTTCATGGTGACGAAGCCGATCGACGGCAAGGACGCCCATCACGCCAACGGCGGCACGATCGGCTTCGCCGTCAACGATCCCGCCGAAGCCGACGCCTGGCACAAGGCGGGCGTGGCCGCCGGCGGCACGGCGATCGAGGACGCGCCGGGCGTGCGCGACAACGGCAAGGTGAAACTGTATCTCGCCTATCTGCGCGACCCCGACGGCAACAAGATCTGCGCCATGAAGCGGATGTGATTTTTGCCATCATGCGCCGGATTGCCTCCCCACCCGGATCGCGCTTGCGCGCGTCCGGGCGCAAGCTCTCGTGGGGAGGTCGACGAAATCGGCTGGCCGATTTCGTCTGAGGGGCGCGCGATCTATCGAGATTGGCTGGCCAGGCCGATAGTTTCGCAAGTGCGCGCGTCCCCCTCCACCGCCCCTCCCCACAAGGGGAGGGGAGAAGTCTCGGTCTCAGCCCACTTCCTTGCGCAGCAGCGGCTTCAGCATCTTGCCGTTGGCGTTGCGCGGCAGCGGCTCGGTGCGCACGGTCACGAATTCGGGCGTCTTGTAGTCGGAGACGCGCGCCGCGCACCACGCGCGCACATCCTGCGCGCTCACCGCGGCCCCCTCCTCCACCACCACGATCGCGCAGACGCGTTCCGTCAGCACGGGATCGGGCTTGCCGACGATGGCGCATTCCACCACGCCCGGAATGCCTGAAATCACGCTCTCGACTTCGGCCGAATAGATCTTGAAACCGCCGCGGTTGATCATGTCCTTCTTGCGGTCGAACACGCGCACGAAACCCTGCGCGTCGCGCGAGCCGATGTCGCCCGATTTCCAGAATCCGTCGACGAATTCGCTCGCATTGGCGTCCGCGCGGTTGAGATAGCCGGGAACGACCATCGGCCCTGAAATCCAGATTTCGCCCGAGCCGCCGGGCGCAACGTCTCTGCCCTCGTCGTCGACGATGCGGATGGTTCCGCAATGGACGACGCGCCCGACGCTGTCGATATTCTCGCGCCACGACGCGAGCGGCATGATGGTCGCAGGCGACGTCGTTTCCGTCGCGCCATAGGCGTTGACGAGGTTGAGGGTCGGCAGTTTCTTGGCCAGCGCCTCGATCGTCGGCGCCGGCATGGGCGCGCCGCCGAACGAGCCGATGCGCCAGGCCGACAGATCGTGCGTCTCGAGCGCGGGCGACATGGCGCAAAGCGAATAGATCGCCGGCACGACAATCGTGAATGTGATTTTTTCGCGCGCAGCCTGCGCGATGAAATCGGCCGCCTTGAAGGCCTGCCGCATCAGCACCACCGCGCCGCCGCCGATCATGCCGGCCATCGCGACGCCGACAAGGCCCGTGACATGCGATAGAGGCACCGCGACATAGGCGCGGTCATCTTCCGTCAGCCCGAAGGTGCGCGAAAACGCGAGTGCGGAATGGACGATGCCGAGATGCGTGAGCTGCGCGCCCTTGGGCCTGCCCGTCGTGCCCGAGGTGTAGAGAATGATTGCAACGTCTTCCTCCCGCGGCGCATGCGACGGACACGCGCCGCCCTCGCGCAGAAGTTCGTCGAACGAGCGCGCGCCCGGCGCCGGCGCGCGGATGGAGAAGCGATGCGCGACGCCGGGGATTTCGGATTGCGACGGAATGAATTCGGCAAGCTCCGCTTCGTGGATCAGAACTTTCGCGCCGGAATCGTTCAGCATGAACTCGAGTTCGTCATGGCGTTGGCGCGTGCCGATCGGCACGACGATGGCGCCGATGCGGATGCAGGCGAAAAGCACCGCCAGAAATTCCCAGGCGTTGCCGAGGTAGAGCGCGACGCGCTCGCCCGGCGCGACGCCGAGGGCCGAAAGGTTCGCGCCAACGGTCCGCGCCAGCTTGTCGAGCTCGCGATATGAAATCGTCGCTTCTTCGACGACCGCCGGCCTGTCGCCGAACCGCGCGACGAGATCGTCGAACATCGCACGCAGCGATGCAGGACGATCCGCGTAGCAGAGCATGCGGCGCCCATCGTAGTGGACTTCCGCGCGCAGGGCGCCCGCTGTCTCATCATCCGGCTTGCGCATTGTTTTCCGTCCTCCCGTATTCGCGGGATAAGCGAGAGGATTTGAACAAGCGAGCCGACGGGCCGCAAGGCAGGCTTGCAAAAAGACGACCCTGCAAGGGCGCCGCGCCGCAAAAGCAAACGGCGGGCCTTTCGACCCGCCGCCGGTTGCCTCGATCTGGAACGCGCGAGGCGTTCTCAGTTGCTGGCCATGATGGCCCGCGCCTTCGAGCAGTAAGCGCGGTTTGCGGCGTTCATGTGGTTCGAATAATGGCCGGACTGGTAGCGCATGACCGTGCCGCAGACATCGCCGCCGGACATGCGATAGGCCTGCGCCAGATAGCGCATGCCGTAGGTGACGTTCGTCTCGGCATTGTAGAGCGCCGAGGCCGAACCGCCGAAGCCGACGCCCCGCGCCGTCGCCGGCTTGATCTGCATGAGGCCGAGCGCGCCGCCGTTGGCGACCCGCGGATTATAGCGGCTTTCGATCCGCACAACGGCGTCGGCCAGCTTGAACGGCACGCCGTTGGCCGCCGCATGGCGCGCGATGATGTCGCGCACCGAGCCGCGCGCGCCGGCCTCGTAACCGAGAGCGCGGCCGTGCTTCACGTGGCCGCGCGCAGGCTCGGCCTTGGCGGTTTCGGCGGGGGCGGCAGGCGAACCGGCCGGCGTGGCCGCGAGATCGCGCACCTGCATGCCCTGGTTCTGGAACCAGAAACGGCCTTCCGTATCTTCCGCGCGCGCGCCAGAAATGGCGCCGACCGCGATAGCGGCAGCCAATATCGTGGGGACGACTTTCGTCATTCTTTCGATTTTCCTGTCGGTTTTTTGGGGGGACGGCGGGCTTATCGTCACCAAATGTGACGATAATTTGTCTGATGCTGCATCGCAACATCTTTGCATGAATTTCGGCGACATCGAAAATCGTCAGGTCGATTATTTTTTACCCAAGTATCTGAAAATCAATATTTCATTAAGCTTTGCATATGCGGCATGGCCGCATTGCGCGCCATTGCGCGGCGCCCGAACGCCCGCTCTATAGTGGCGGCATGGAATCGTTTCCGCCGGACAGCCCTCTGGTCACCTTCGTTCAGGCTTCGCCCAATTGCGGCGACCGGCGCGGCGCGGGGGTGGACAGCATCGTTCTGCATTACACGGGCATGCCGACCGCCGAAGGCGCGCTTGCGCTGCTCTGCGATCCCGCTTCCGAAGTCTCCTGCCATTATTTCGTGTTCGAGGACGGCCGCATCGCCCAGCTCGTGCCGGAAGCGCGCCGCGCATGGCACGCCGGGCGCTCCTCCTGGTTCGGCGAAACCGACATGAATTCGGCCTCCATCGGCATAGAGATCGTCAATCCCGGGCACGACGGCGGCCTGCCGCAGTTCCCCGACGCCCAGATCGGCGCCGTCATCGCGCTCTGCCGCGACATCGCCGCCCGCCGCGCCATCGCGCCCGCGCGCATTCTCGCCCATTCCGACATCGCGCCCGGCCGCAAGGTCGACCCCGGCGAGAAATTCCCCTGGGCGCGGCTGGCGGCCGGCGGCGTCGGCCTCTGGCGCGAGCCGGCGGACGACACGGCAGGCATAAGCCTCGCCCTCGGCGCGACGGGCGCGATGGTCTCGTCCCTCCAGCGCGGCCTCGCCGCGCTCGGCTACGGGCTCGAGGAGACCGGCTCTTACGACGCCCGCACGAAAATCGTCGTCGAGGCGTTCCAGCGCCGGTGGCGCCCGCTGCGCATCGATGGCGTCGCCGATGCGGGCCTGCGGGCGACGCTCGCAAATATGCTCCCGGGGGCAGACCTTCCCGCCGCCACCTGATAGAGAGGCGCGGCGAACGACGGCGAGGCCAAGAGCGGCGATCATGGCGATGGCGAGGACAATGAAGACGGCCTGGGGCAGCCTGGCCGTCGCCATCCTGGCGCTTGGCCTCAAGGTGGCCGCGTGGCGGGCCACGGGCTCCGTCGCCCTCTATTCGGACGCGCTGGAAACGATCATCAATGTCGTCGCCGCGCTCGCCGCGCTGATCGCGCTGTGGGTCAGCTCCAAGCCGCCGGACGCCGACCATCCCTACGGCCATCAGAAGGCCGAGTATGTCTCCGCCGTTCTGGAAGGCATGATGGTGCTGGGCGCGGCCATCGCCATCGGGCACGAGGCATGGACCGCATGGCGCAATCCAAGGGCGCCGGACGCTCCCCTGCTCGGCATGGCGATCAACGGCGGCGCGACCGTGCTCAACATCGCCTGGGCGCTGTTCCTCATCCGCTCCGGTCGCGCCTGGCGCTCGCCCGCCATTCTCGCCGGCGGCAAGCATCTGATGACGGACGTGTGGACGTCATGCGGCGTCATCGTCGCCTTCGCGCTCATTCCCTTCACCGGCTGGCTCTGGCTCGATCCCGGCATCGCAGCGCTGGTCGCGGTCAACATTCTGTGGACGGGCTTCGGCATGGTGCGCGATTCCGTCAACGCGCTGATGGACGTCTCGGTCGCACCGGAAACCCTCGACGCGATCCGCAAGGCGATTTCGGCCAATGCGGATGGCGCATTGGAGGCGCACGACCTGCGCACACGCACCTCGGGCCATGTCACCTTCATCGACTTCCACCTCGTCGTGCCCGCCGGCATGACGGTGGAAGACGCCCACACGATCTGCGACCGCATCGAGGCGGCGTTGCGAGCGGAAGTCGGCCAGGCGACGATCAGCATTCACGTCGAGCCGGAAAACAAGGCCAAGCATTCCGGCGTCGTGGTGCTGTAGCCGGCTTACCCCGCCACCTGCAGATCGACCTTCATCCCCGCCTGGACGCAGGAATTGGCGACATCCTCCACCGTCGCGCGCTGCACGTCGCGCTTCCAGCGCAGGTCGTCGAAAGGCGTGCCGCGATGCATCGTCTGCCTGTTGTCCCAGATGACGAGATCGTTGACGCGCCAGCGGTGCGTATAGACGAATTGCCGTTGCGTGGCATGCGCGGCGAGTTCGTCGATCAGCGCGCGGCCTTTGTCGTCGTCCATGCCGATGATTCGCCCAGCGTGCGAGGCGAGATAGAGGCACTTGCGGCCGGTTTGCGGGATCGTCCGCACCAGCACCTGCGGCACGGGCGGCATGGCCGAACGCTCCTCCGCGCTGAAACTGGTAAAACCGAGTTTCGCGCGCGAGGTGAAGATCGAATGTTCGCAGATGAGCTTGTCGATTTTCGCCTTCGTCGCCTCAGGCAGCGCGTCCCAGGCCGCGCGCATGTCACAGAATTCCGTATGGCCGCCGACCGGCGGAATGGAGCGCGCGTAGAGCAGCGAGGCGTAGGCAGGGGTGTTCTTGAACGTCGAATCCGAATGCCACAGCCGGTTGCCGAGCTGGAACATGCGCTGGCGCGAATTCTCCCCCCACACCTCGTTCGTCTCGGTGAGGTTCGAAACATCTGCGATCTCGGCGACCACGCGCAGCTTGGTGTCCTTGCGATGCGTGGCGATCGAGGTTTCGAGCGGTCCGAAATGCCGCGCAAAGTCGAGGTGCTGGCCCGTGGACAATTCCTGTCCGGGAAACACCAGCACCGCATAGCGGTCGAAAGCCGCGCGAATATCGGCGACATCTTCGGCCGAAAGCGGCTTCGACAGATCGACATCGCCCACTTCCGCGGCGAAAGAATCCGTGACCGGCCAGAATTGAGCGCTCATGACGTTCTCCCAACGTTCGCGCGTGTCTGGACCAGCGTCCGCCGCGCCTTGTCCGCCAGCATGACCCATGCGCGCGTATGGTCAACAGGCCGGCGCGCAGGTCAGCCCCGCGCTTGCTCGGCCCTCACTTGCCTTGCCGGCGGCTTTGTCTGCACATTCGCCGCAGACCATGTGCGGAGACCGCGATGAAACGATCCGTCGTCGTAACGGGGGCCTCGACCGGCATCGGCTACGCCATCGCGCGACTGCTGGCGCGCGAAGGGTTTCATGTCTTCGCCGGCGTGCGCCGCATGGAGGACGCCGGGCGCCTGGCCGAAGAGATCGGCGACGAACTGACGCCGCTCGTGTTCGACGTAACCGACCCGGAAAGCGTCGCGGAGGCCGCGCGCGACGTCGGCGGTCGTCTCGGCGCGACAACGCTTGCCGGCCTCGTCAACAATGCGGGCATAGCGACCGCCGGGCCGCTGCTGCACCAGCCGGTCGAGGAATTGCGCCGCCAGCTGGAGGTGAACGTCGTCGCGCAGGTCGCCGTGATCCAGGCCTTCGCGCCCCTGCTCGGCGCAGACAGGACGCGCACGGGCGAGCCCGGCCGCATCGTCAACATGTCGTCGGCCGCCGGCCGTCTCGCCATGCCCTTCACCGGCGCCTACGCCGCGTCGAAACACGCGCTGGAGGCGATTTCCGACGCGTTGCGCCGCGAATTGATGCTCTACGGCATCGACGTCATCGTCATCGAGCCCGGGCCGATCGCAACGCCAATCTGGGACAAGGCCGAGGCGCAGGATTATTCGGCCTATTTCAAGACCGACTATCAATCCGCCGTCGCGCGTCTGCGCGCATACATGCTGAAGCGCGGCCGCGCCGGTTATCCGCCCGAGCGCGTCGCGGCTTCCGTGCTGCGCGCGCTTGTCGCGCCCAAGCCGCCCGCTCGCATCCCGATCGTGCCGGGGCCGTTGATGAACTGGATCGTGCCGCGCTTTCTGCCGGATCGCGCGCTGGACCGGATGATCGCCGGCCGGCTCGGGCTGCGCAGGTCCGAGAAATGATCTCGCGCACGCGCTGGCTGCTTCGGCGACTCTCGCGGGAATTGTGGTTCCGCGCGACCATATTCGCGGCCCTCGGCTTCGTCGCGGCGATGGCCGGCGTCATCGCCGAGCGCTACATGGCATGGCAGCCGCCGACCCGCGTCACGCCTCAGACTGTCGAGCGCATTCTCGACATTCTCGCCTCCAGCATGCTCGCGGTCACGACGTTTTCTCTCAACGTCATGGTCACCGCCTACGGCTCCGCGACGTCCAACGTCACGCCGCGCGCGACCAAACTTCTGCGGCAGGATTCCACAACGCAGAACGCGCTCGGCGCCTTCATCGGCGCCTTTCTGTTCAGCCTCGTCGGCATCGTCTCGCTCGGCACAGAACTCTACGGCGATCGCGGCCGGCTCGTGCTTTTCGTCGTCACGCTCGCAGTCATAGCTTTCGTCATCACCGCAATGCTGCGCTGGATCGACCATCTTTCGGGCCTCGGTCGAGTCGGCGAGACGGCCAGGATCGTCGAAGATGCGGCGCGCGAAGCCCTGCTCGACCGCGCCCGCGCGCCGACGCTCGGCGCCAGGCCCTACGATCCAGCACAGCCGATGAACCCGCGCGCGGCGCGCGTGACCACGGAACGGATCGGCTATGTTCAGCACATCGATCTCGGCGAAATCTCCGGCATCGCCGAGCGCGACAAATGCGCGGTCTATATCGTGGAGCCGCCGGGCGGCTTCGTCTTCGCCGCCGAGCCGCTAGCCTTCGTCCTGACCGATTCCGGCGAGGCGCCGAGCCGCGAGACGATCGCGGCTATAGAACGCGCATTCACAATCGCCGACCACCGATCCTTCGATCAGGATCCCCGTTTCGGCCTGTCCGTTCTCGCCGAAATCGCGTCGCGTGCTCTATCGCCGGCGATCAACGACCCAGGCACCGCTATCGACGTCATCGGCCGCGCGGCGCGGCTGCTGCTCGAATACGCGCGCACGCCGCAGGAAACCGGGGAAGCCGTCTTCCCGCGCCTGCGACTGGCGCCGCTTTCGGCGAGCGACCTGCTCGCCGACGCCTTCAGTCCGATCGCGCGCGACGGCGCCGCGAACGTCGAGGTGCAGATCCGCCTGCAGAAGGCCTTGGCGGCGCTTGCCCGCGCGCCGAACGGAGACTTGCGCGCCGCCGCCGTCGCCGAGGCCCGCTTCGCGATTGACCACGCCGAGATCGCGCTCGCGCTCGATAGCGACAAGCAGAAACTGCGCGGCTTCAACGCTGCCGTCAGCGCTCTCTGAGCGCCTTATTCCGCGGCCGCCTTGGCGAAAGACGCGGGATCGTAGTTCAGCACCGGCGCAAGCCAGCGTTCGACCGCGCCGACATCCATGCGTTTTCGCGCGGCATAGTCCTCGACCTGGTCGCGTTCCACCTTGGCGACGCCGAAATAATGCGCCTGCGGATGCGAGAAATAGAGGCCGCACACGGAGGAGCCAGGCCACATCGCATAACTCTCCGTCAGCTTCACGCCCGTGCGGCGCTCGGCCTGCAACAGATCGAACAGAATCGCCTTTTCCGTGTGATCGGGTTGCGCGGGATATCCGGGCGCAGGGCGAATGCCGCGATAGGTCTCGCCGAGCAGATCGTCGGGCGACAAATTCTCGTCCGGCGCATAGGCCCAGAATTCCGTGCGCACACGCTCGTGCATCCGCTCCGCAAAGGCTTCGGCGAAACGGTCGGCCAGCGCCTTGACCATGATCGAGCGGTAATCGTCGTTGGCGCGGGCGTAGCGCTCGGCGATCTTCTCCTCCTCGATGCCCGCCGTGACCACGAAGCCGCCGATGTAATCGGCCTTGCCGCTGGCCTGCGGGGCGACGAAATCGGCGAGCGCCAGATGCGGGCGCCCGTCGCGGCGTGAAAGCTGCTGGCGCAGCGTGTGCAGCGTCGCGACCGTCTCATTGCGCGACTCGCCCGACCAGAGCGCGATGTCGTCGCCGATCGCGTTGGCGGGCCAGAAGCCGATGACGGCGCGCGGATTGAACCAGCGCTCGTCCACGATCTTCTTCACCATGTCCTGCGCATCCGCAAACAGGCTGCGCGCCACCTGGCCCTGCTTCGCGTCGTCGAGGATCGCGGGATAGCGGCCCTTCAATTCCCAGGTCTGGAAGAACGGCGTCCAGTCGATGTAGCGAGCGAGTTCGGCGAGATCGTAGGAGGAGAAAACGCGCGTTCCGGTGAACATCGGCTTCGGCGGCGTGTAATCCACCCAATCCGTCTTCAGCGCATTGGCGCGCGCTTTGGCGAGCGGCGTGCGCAGCTTCTCGGCTTCGGCGCGCCGATGCGCCTCGGCGGTGCGTGCATACTCGGCGCGCACCTGCTCGACATAAGGCGCGCGCCCCTCCTTCGAGATCAGCGCCTGCGCGACGCCGACGGCGCGGCTGGCGTCGGTGACATAGACCGCCTGCCCGCGCTCGTAGTTCGGATGGATTTTCACCGCCGTATGAACGCGGCTCGTCGTCGCGCCGCCGATCAGCAGCGGAACGTCGAAATTCTCGCGCTCGAGTTCGCTGGCGACGAAGCACATTTCATCGAGCGACGGCGTGATGAGGCCGGACAGGCCGATGATGTCGACTTTTTCCGCCTTCGCGGTCTCGATGATCTTCTGCGCGGGCACCATGACGCCCAGGTCGATGATCTCGAAATTGTTACAGGCGAGCACGACGCCGACAATGTTCTTGCCGATATCGTGCACGTCGCCTTTTACGGTCGCGAGCAGGATCTTGCCGGCGCTCGCCCGCACATCCTTCTCGTCTTCCATGAAGGGCATGAGCCAGGCGACCGCCTGCTTCATCACGCGCGCCGATTTCACCACCTGCGGCAGGAACATCTTGCCGGAGCCGAAGAGATCGCCGACGACATTCATACCCGCCATCAGCGGTCCTTCGATCACATCGAGCGGACGCTTGGCCGCGAGCCGCGCCTCTTCGACGTCCGCCTCGATATAGTCGGTGACGCCGTTGACCAGCGCATGTTCGAGCCGCTTCTGGACGCTCTCCTGTCGCCAGGTCTCGTCCTTGACCTGCGCCTGTCCCTTCACATTGCGGAATTTTTCCGCGACGGCCAGCAGGCGTTCGGTGCCGTCCTTGCGGCGATTGAGAACGACGTCCTCGCAGGCTTCGCGCAGTTCGGGACCGATCTTCTCGTAAACGGCGAGCTGGCCGGCGTTGACGATGCCCATGTCCATGCCGGCAGCAATCGCGTGATACAGGAACACGGAATGCATGGCCTCGCGCACCGGCTCGTTGCCGCGGAACGAGAACGACAGGTTGGATACGCCGCCGGAAATATGGACGAGCGGCATGGCGGCGCGGATTTCGCGCGCCGCCTCGATGAAGTCGACGCCGTAGTTGTCGTGTTCCTCGATGCCGGTGGCGACCGCGAAAATATTGGGGTCGAAGATGATGTCCTGCGGCGGCAGGCCGACTTCTTCGGTCAATATCCTGTAGGCGCGTGTGCAGATCTCGACCTTGCGCGCCTGCGTATCGGCCTGTCCTGTCTCATCGAAGGCCATGACGACCACGGCGGCGCCGTGGCGCTTGACGATCTCCGCCTGCGCCTTGAAGGCCTCGACGCCTTCCTTCATCGAGATCGAATTGACCACCGCCTTGCCCTGCAGGCACTTGAGGCCGGCCTCGATCACATCGAATTTCGAGGAATCCACCATCACCGGCACGCGCGCGATATCCGGCTCGGCGGCGACGAGATTGAGGAACTCGACCATCGCCTTCTTCGAATCCAGAAGGCCCTCGTCCATGTTGACGTCGATGATCTGCGCGCCGTTGATCACCTGGTCGCGCGCCACATCGAGCGCAGCGGAATAATCGCCCGCCGTGATCAGCTTGCGGAATTTCGCGGAGCCCGTGACGTTGGTGCGCTCGCCGACATTGACGAAGCGGATGTCGGGCGAAAGCTCGAACGGCTCGAGGCCTGAGAGCCGCAGGCGCGGCGCGATCTCGGGGATTTCGCGCGGCGCGAGCCCTTCCACCGTTTTGGCGATAGCCCCGATGTGATCGGGCGTCGTGCCGCAGCAGCCGCCGACGACATTGACGAGCCCGCTTTCCGCAAACTCGCGGATCAGCGAGGCCATGTATTCCGGGCTCTCGTCGTAGAGTCCGAATTCATTGGGCAGGCCGGCGTTGGGATAGGCGCAGACGAGCGTATCCGCCACGCGCGAGATTTCGGCGAGATGCGCGCGCATTTCGCGCGCGCCGAGCGCGCAATTGAGACCCACCGAAAACGGTCTTGAATGCGAGACAGAGTTCCAGAACGCCTGCGGCGTCTGTCCCGACAGCGTGCGACCCGAGAGATCGGTGATCGTACCGGAAATCATGACGGGCAGACGCTTCCCGGTCTCGGCGAAGGCTTCCTCGATCGCATAGATCGCAGCCTTGGCGTTGAGCGTATCGAAGATCGTCTCCACCAGCAGCAGATCGGCGCCGCCTTCGATCAGGCCGAGAGCGGCCTCCCTATAGGCTTCGCGCAGATCGTCGAACGATGTCGCGCGGAACCCAGGGTTTGAGACGTCGGGCGATATGGAGGCGGTGCGGTTGGTCGGCCCCATTGCGCCGGCGACGAAGCGCGGCCTGCCGTCTTCGTTCTCGGCGAGACGCGCCGCTTCGCAGGCGAGCCGCGCGCCTTGGAAATTCAGCTCGCGCGCGAAAGCCTCCAGCCCGTAATCCGCCTGCGCGATCGTGGTCGAAGAAAACGTATTGGTCGCGCATATGTCGGCGCCCGCCTTGAAATAGGCGAGGTGAATGTCGCGGATCGCATCCGGCCTGGTCAGGATCAGGAGATCGTTGTTGCCGCGCAGGTCGTGCGACCAATCGGCGAAACGTTCGCCGCGGAAATCGGCTTCCTCCAGCTTCAACTGCTGAATCATCGTGCCCATGGCGCCGTCGAGAACGAGGATACGTTCGCGGGCGATGTCGGTGAGTTTGGTCATACGCCAGAGTCCTGCAGTCTTCGGGCTGTCATTGCGAGCACAGCGAAGCAATCCATCCCCCGATCACGGTCGGGGTTCGGGGATGGATTGCTTCGTCGCTACGCTCCTCGCGATGACGCGCGCACAAAATAATCACGCCTCCACCTTCGCCCGCACGCCGAGCAGATGGCAGGTTGCAAACACCAGGTCGGCGCGGTTCATCGTGTAGAAGTGGAAATTCTCGACGCCGTTGTCCATCAGGTCGAGCGCCTGTTCGGCCGCAACAGCCGCTGCGATCAGCCTACGGGTCGCGGGATCGTCGTCGAGCCCCTCGAAGCGATCCGCCAGCCATTGCGGGACGCTGGCGCCGGTCTTCTTGGCGAAGCCCGCCGTCTGCCTGAAGTTCTGCACGGCCACGAGCCCCGGCAGGATCGGTATGTCGATGCCAGCCTTCCGCACGCGGTCGAGATAGCGAAAATAGATATCGTTCTCGAAGAAGAACTGCGTGATGGCGCGCGTCGCGCCGACGTCGATCTTCGCTTTCAGCGCATCGAGATCCTGATCGAAGGACGCGCTTTCGGGATGCCCCTCCGGATAGGCGGACACCGAGACGTCGAAATCGCCGATGCGGCGGATCGCGCGCACGAGATCGGTCGATGTCGCGTAGCCGCCGGGATGCGCCTCGTAGGTCGTGCCGACGCCGCCGGTCGGATCGCCGCGCAAGGCGACGACGTGCCGCACGCCGGCGTCGTAATAGGCGCGCACGACATCGTCGATTTCCTCGCGCGTCGCGGCGACGCAGGTCAGATGCGCGGCAGGCTTGATCGCCGTTTCGCGCACGATGCGCGCGACCGTCGAATGCGTGCGCTCGCGGGTGGAGCCGCCCGCGCCGTACGTCACGGACACGAAGTCGGGGGCAAGCGGCGCGAGGCGCTCGATCGCCTCCCACAATTGCGTTTCCATGTCCGCCGTCTTCGGCGGAAAGAACTCGAAGGAAACGCCGACATGCTTGTGCGGCCCGCGGCTCGTGCGCGTTTGATTGTCCAGTTTCTCGAGCATGTCAGGCGAACTCCGTCGCGCCATGGGGCGTCGTGTCGGCGATGAGCCGGCGGTCCTGCGCCAGCCAGATGGAAACCGTCAGCTTGCCGCTTGTCGGCTTTTTCGGCGCGAGATCGCGCCGTTCGATCACGTCGAGGCCGGCGTCGGCGAGAAGACCGGCGATCTCCTCGTGCGAAAAGCCGAGACGGCGGTGCGCGTGCTGTTCGCGCAGATATTCTTCCGCATGCGGCGCGAAATCGACGACGATCAGACGGCCGGCGGGCTTCAGCGTGCGCGCCGCCTCGCGCAAGGCGCGCGCGGGATCGTCGAGATAGTGCAGCACCTGATGCAGGATTGTCAGATCGCAGGAATTGCGTTCGACCGGCAGCGCATAGATGTCGCCCTGGCGCAATTGCGCGTTGCGCACGCCGGCGCGGTCGAGATTGGCGCGCGCCACCGACAGCATCGCCGGCGACAGGTCGACGCCGATGGCCCGGTCGGCCAGCGGGCTGAGCAATTCCAGCATGCGGCCTGTGCCGGTGCCGCAATCCAGCAATTGCTGCATCTGGCCCTCCCCTGCGATCGCGCGCACGGCGCGCTCCACGTCGACGTCCGGCGCATGCAGCTTGCGCAGCTGATCCCAGCTCTTGGCGTGCGTGGCGAAATAGCGCGCGGCATGTTCGGCGCGCGCCTTGCGGATTTCGGCGAGACGCTCGCGGTCGGCGGCGAGCGCGGGGTCGCGGGGATCGAGCCTTGCTGCGATCTCGCGCACGATTTCGGCGCCCGGCCCCGATTGGGCGGCCAGGAAAAACGCCCAGGCGCCTTCGCGGTGGCGCTGGGCGAGGCCGGCTTCCACCAGCAGCTTGAGGTGCCGAGAAACACGCGGCTGCGACTGGCCGAGAATGGCGACCAGTTCGGAAACCGCGAGCTCGGTCTCGGCGATCAGCGCGAGAATGCGCAGTCGCGTCTCCTCGCCCGCCGCCGCGAGCGCAGCCAGGGCGGCGTCGAGCGAGACTTGCGTGGGCGGAAGCGGATAAGGGGCCATCGGCGAGAGCGCTACTGAAAGATATAAAGATATCTTTATACGTATCTCAGCGCCGATTGCAAGCGGCCACAAACAAAACGGCCGGGCGAATGCCCGGCCGTCGAAAGAGCGGAATGCGCGCTCAGTTGGCCTTGGCGGCCTTCTTGCAATCGCTGCGGAATTTCTTGCGATCCTTGCCGTGCAGGCCCTTGGCGTCCGCCTGTTTGGAACAGTCGATCGACGCGGCGCTGCGCGGCGCTGCGGCCTTCGGAGCGGCCGTTGCGGGAGCGGCGGCGGGCGCCGCCGCAGGCGCCTGAGCTGCAGGCGCGGCCGACTGCGCGAAGGCGGGCGCCCCAGCGAGAAAAGCAAGGGCGGTTGCGGCGAGGACAAGCTTCTTCATCTGATGTCTCCAGATCGGCATGGGCCGAACCGGGATATCGCGCCGCTCAAGATGAACGGCGGATGAAGGATCAGACCTGCGGCGTGATGACCGGCTTGCCAATCATCTTGCGCGCCAGCATGGCGGCGATCACCTCGGGCGCCTCGGCCAATGCGTGCACGCTGTCGGCGCGAGGCGAAATCTTGCCGGCAGCCGCCAGTTCGACGATCCGTCGTGTCAGACGCGGCCCCTCGCCCGAATGCGCGCGCACATGGCCGCCCCAGTCGACGCCGACCAGCGAGGAACGTTTCAGCAGGGCCAGATTGAGCGGCAGTTTGGCGATTTCGCCGGAGGCGAAGCCGATGACGAGGTGGCGCCCGCCGGGAGCGAGCGACCGGAAGGCGGCTTCCGACCATTCTCCGCTGACGGGATCGTAGACGACATTCAGCCCCCTGCCCTCCAGCGCCTGCGTCAGCGCCTTGCGCCAGTCGGCCTGCGTGTAGTCGATGGCTTTGTGCGCGCCGCGCGCCAGCGCCGCCTTGCGCTTTTCGTCCGAAGACGCCGCAGCGACCACATAGGCGCCCATGCCGCGCGCAACATCGATCGCCGCCATGCCGACGCCGCCGGAGGCGCCGAGCACGAGCACGCTCTCGCCGCTTTTCAGGTCGCCGCAATCCTCGAAGCCGTAGATCGCGGTGCCGTAGTTGATCAGCGCGGCGGCCGCCGCCGTCGGTTCGAAATTTTCCGGCATGATCGCGCAGGCGCCGGCCATCATCAGCGCCTTTTCGGCCAGCCCGCCGCCCATCACGAAGCCGGCGACGCGCTTGCCCATCAATTTGTCTTCCGTGCCGGCGCCGAGCGCGATCACCCGGCCCGCCGCCTCGCTGCCCGGCGTGAAGGGCAGCGGGATTTTCACCTGATATTTGCCCTGCACATGCAGTCCGTCGACGAAGCCGAGGCCGCAAGCCTCGATCTTGACGAGCACCTGGCCCGCGCCGGGCACAGGATCGGGAACCTGCTCGAGCCGAAGGTCGTTCGGGCCGGTGTAGGCGTGGCAGCGGATCGCGCGCATGGGACCTCGCGGTTGGCGGGACAAGACGTATATAAACGCGTCATCTCGCGGAGGGTAATGACCGACCGATCCGTTCACAATCGCACGGACGCCGGTCCCTTCAGATTCACCGCGTCAGCTTCTTGTACTTCATCCGATGCGGCGTCAGGCTTTCCACGCCCAGCCGGCGCTTCTTGTCTTCCTCGTAGTCCGCGAAATTGCCCTCGAACCATTCGACATGGCTGTCGCCCTCGAAGGCGAGCATGTGGGTGGCGATGCGGTCCAAAAAGAAGCGATCATGCGAGATGATCACGGCGCAGCCGGCGTAATCCGTCAGCGCGTCTTCCAGCGCGCGCAGCGTTTCGACGTCGAGATCGTTGGTCGGTTCGTCGAGCAGCAGGACGTTGGCGCCCTTCTTCAGCATCTTGGCGAGATGCACGCGGTTGCGCTCGCCGCCGGAGAGCTGCCCGACCTTCTTCTGCTGGTCGGGGCCCTTGAAGTTGAAGGCGCCGGTGTAGGCGCGGGAATTGATTTCCTTCTTGCCGAGATAGATCACCTCGGCGCCTTCGGAAATTTCCTCCCACACATTGTGGTTGGGATCGAGCGCATCGCGGCTCTGGTCGACGTAGCCGAGCTGCACGCTGTCGCCGATCTCGATCGTGCCGGAATCCGGCTTCTCCGCGCCGGTGATCATGCGGAACAGCGTGGTCTTGCCGGCGCCGTTCGGCCCGATCACGCCGACGATGCCGCCCGGCGGCAGCTTGAAGGAGAGATCGTCGATCAGCATCTTGTCGCCGAAGGATTTCGACAGGCCCTTGAACTCGATGACATTGTTGCCGAGCCGTTCGGCGACGGGAATGACGATCTGCGCCACCGTCGGCTGCCGCTCGTCCTGCTTGGCCACCAGTTCCTCGTAGCGCTGGATACGCGCCTTGCTCTTGGCCTGGCGCGCCTTGGGGCTCGCCGCGATCCACTCGCTTTCGGCTTCCAGCGCGCGCACGCGCGCCTTGTCTTCGCTGGCTTCCTGCATCATGCGCCGCTGCTTCTGCTGCAGCCACTTGGTGTAATTGCCCTCGTAGGGAATGCCGCGGCCGCGGTCGAGTTCGAGGATCCAGCCCGTCACATTGTCCAGGAAGTAGCGATCGTGGGTCACGATCAGGATCGCGCCGGGATAATTGCGCAGGTGGCCTTCGAGCCAGTTCACCGTCTCGGCGTCGAGATGGTTGGTCGGTTCGTCGAGCAGCAGCAGTTCGGGCTGTTCCAGCAGCAGGCGGCACAACGCCACGCGGCGGCGCTCGCCGCCCGACAGCTTGGTTACGTCGGCGTCATCGGGCGGGCAGCCCAGCGCGTCCATCGCCTGGTCGATCTGGCTGTCGAGATCCCACAGGCCCTTGGCCTCGATCTCGTCCTGCAGATTGGTCATCTCGTCGGCGGTTTCTTCCGAATAGTTCGCCGCGATCTCGTTGTAGCGGTCCAGGATCGCCTGCTTTTCGGCCACGCCGAGCATCACGTTCTGGCGCACATTCAGGTCCGGCTCGAGATGCGGCTCCTGCGGCAGGTAGCCGACGCGCGCGCCTTCCGCGACCCAGCCCTCGCCCTGAAATTCCGTGTCGATGCCGGCCATGATGCGCAGCAGCGTCGACTTGCCCGAGCCGTTGATGCCCAGCACGCCGATCTTGGCGTCCGGGTAGAAGGACAGGTGGACATTGTCCAGCACCTTCTTGCCGGTGGGATAGGTCTTGGTCAGACCCTGCATGTGATAAATGAACTGGCGCGCCATGGGCTCGACTGTCTCGCAACGGGGGAGAGGGGATTGGCGCCGCTTTTAGACGCGGCGCGGGCGCGAGGGAAGCCTTTTCGCTTGTCCGCGGCCCCGGTCTTCAAATCGACGCATATGCTATTCATGCGGTGATTTGAGATTCGAGCGATTGCACAAGGAGGCGGATGTGGGCGGCGATCCATCCAGCGACAACAAAGACCGCATTCCCCCGACCTTTTCCGACGGCCCGGTCTATCCGCCCCCGCGCGCTGTGCAGCCGGGCCAGCCGCGCGCTGCCGCAGGTGCGCCGCCCGTCGCGCTCCAGCCCGCCAGGCCCGCCCCCGCATAGCCCAGGTCGCGGCCCACGTGAAAGCCCACGCCCAGCACAACCCCAAAGCGACCCACCAAAAAACACACCACAACACCCACAAAAAACAACACCAACAAA
>JASGFP010000016.1:0-39639 GCA_047605445.1 Rhodoblastus sp. | reverse complement strand
CCTGTGCCGCCTATGCCATTGTCGCCGCGGCGCTGCGCGTTTGCGCGCGGCGACGCCAGGAGCCCGGCGGCAATCGTCGAAGCGAGCAGCAGAAAGGCGCGACGGGCGGGATTGCGCGGCTCGCTCACGGCTTCGGCCCCTCGCTGCTTTCGGCGCCGGACGGCGCATTCGCGTCGCCATCGCGCGTGCGAAAAACGTAGATTCCGAAATTCCAGCGCCAGTCGCCGTTCACGCCGGTCTCGGTGTCGGCATGCGCCTGCTCGTTGGCCTTGCGCAGCGCGTCCATGCCGAGCTCGCGCGACAGCGACTCGAGCTTTTTCGCCTGCTCTTCGGTCAAGCCCTCGTAATGGACCGCGCGCTCCATGAAGGGCGGGGCGCTCGCCTGCACGTTGGCGCTGGCGGCGGCGATATGGTCGTGCAGGTTGCGGCCGAAATAATGAAGCTGGCGCTCGTCGCCCGCGCCAGGCGCGATCGCGGCCTGGGTGAGAACGACATGGCCATCGGCGTCGATGACGACGAGCTTGCGGTCGAGCCATTCGTCCAGCACGGCGCGCGGGCGCACGTCGCGCGTCACGCTCTCCACCAGATCCTCGAACGTCGGGCCCCGGCCGGGACTTCCCGCGCGGCGCAGCGGCTTCGGGCCGGTCTTGCGGTCGGAAAAGCGGGGCGAGGCGAGCCAGCGCGCGACGATCTGCGAGGTGCGCGACACCGCGCTCGGCACGTCGCGCACCGGCGCGCCGGCGCCGCGCAGCCGGCGCACTTCCTTGCGGTGGATTCCGGTCAGCAGGCTGATGCGGCTGTCGGTCTGCTCCTTGTCGGCCAGCGCGAAATCATGCTCGGCGACATTGACGTAGAGCTCGCGCAAGAGGTCCGTGAGCGCGGGAAAGGTGAGGCCGGCGCGGATCGCCAGCCGCACGAGCGGGCGCAGCAGCCGCTTGAGCGGCCCGAGCAGGCGATCGGCCTGCGGGGCGATGTCGTCAGCCTCGGCCATTGCGGCATTCATAGGGCGAAGCGGCGTGGGCTGCAATCCCACGTCCATGTTTTTCTAGGCGTGCACGCAATTTCTTCCTTGACGTGGGTAAAAATCCCACATATCCATTTTGTGTGTGGGAAATAATCACACGCCACGTTTTGTCCTTCGAGGAGTGATTTCATGCGTCTGCCGCCCACCGCCTTTCGCACTGACGGCAATCTCGTCGCGATCGCGCAGATCGGCGCGTTGCGCCGCGCGCTCGGCATGCTGGCCGTGGCCCTGGCCTTCCTGACGCTGCATGTCGTGCTCGATCACGCCGCCGCCGCCGCGCGACAGGCGGAGCGGACGGCGGCGCAGCCAAAGCCCGCCTCGCTCGATGCGAGCGCCTTCAAGAGGATCGGGCTCTGACATGACAGCCGATGCAATCGAACGGCACACGATCGCCTGCCTGACATCGGAGATCGAGGCGCTCGACAATTTCCTGCGCGGGCAGGGCGGGGTGCGCGTGGAATCGGAGAATGCGCGGCCGCTGGTCGTCACCTCCTCCGCCGCCGGCCGCGCATTCGGCTTTCTCGAACAGCGCGCGAAGGAATTCTGGTGGACGGCGACGCGCCTCGTGGGCCTGAGCCATCTGCATGACGGCACGGCGGACGCGCATCCGCGCCTCGAGGACCGCGCGGTCTGGAACGGGCCCGTAGCGCAGCCGGGCGCCGCGCCGCGCATTCTGATCGACGCGACGCGCACGCATTCCAACGGATTGCACACGGGCGTGCAGCGCGTGACGCGCAAGCTCGCCGAATTCGTCGCCGTCAGCGGCGAGGGCTCGGCCGTCGTGCAGGCCGGCAAGCGCGTCGTGCGCTTCTTCAAGGGGCCGTGGCCCGACGATGTGGCGTTCGAGCAGGGCGACATATTGCTGCTGGCCGATCTGCCGGTGATGCCCGCCGCCCTCGATATGATCGAGCGCGCGCGCAAGGCGGGCGTCTACGTCATCCTGCTCGTCTACGATCTCATCCCCATTCTCTATCCCGGTCTCTGCGCCCCGCATTTCCGCGGCTATTTCAAATCCACCATCGACACGGTTCTCGCACGCGTCGACGGCGTGATCGCGATCTCGGCCTGCGTGGCGCGGGACGTCGCGCGCTACATCGACGACGCGCATATCGCGGCGACCAAGGACTTCCGCATCGGCTGGAGCCATCTCGGCGCGGATTTCGGCGCGCAGGACGAATGGAAGCCGCCCACTGACGGCGCCGATTTTACCGATGGCGCCTTCTTTCTCGGCGTCGGCACCGTCGAGCCGCGCAAGGCCTGGAATGTCGCGCTCGACGCGATGGAGCGGTTGTGGGCGGACGGCGTCGATGCGCGCCTCGTTCTGGTCGGCCGCTATGGCTGGAACGCACATTGGCTGCGCAACCGGATCGAAGGCCATGCCGAATTCGGCAAGCGCCTTATCTGGCGCGACCGCGCCGGCGACGCCGAACTCGCCACGCTCTACCGGCGGGCCCGCGCGCTGGTCTATCCGTCGGTTTGCGAGGGCTTCGGCCTGCCGCTGATCGAGGCGCGGCACTACGGCGCGCCGGTGATCGCCAGCGACATTCCGATCTTCCGCGAAATCGCTGGCGAGGCCGTCCGCTATTTTCCGCCGCTCGACGATGCGGCGCTCGCCGCGCTGATGCGCAAGGCCTTGGACGTGCGCCAGCCGCCGCCGGACTTTCCGACGCTGGACTGGGCGCGCGCGTCCGCCGGCTTTCTGCAACTCGCCCGCGACATGGCGGCGGGCCGCGATCATCCGCGGCGCGTGGCGTGAGGCCGTGAATCGCAGTCCCGCAATCAGGATCGCCGTGCGAGAATTTCGAAATCGCACGGCGCGGACAGGCGAAAGCCTGTGAGTGGCCCCTCAGCCCCCAATGGACGGCCGCTCCGTCGTCTCGCGCCCAGCCCCCTGCGCGCGGACGACGCCGGAGAGGGGCGCCGATCGCTTTCCGATTTCAGGAGCTTGCAAATGACTGCGCTGCCGTGGCTGAAAGCAACCGCGCTCGCCGGCCGTGGCGCGGCGTTTCCGCGTCTTGCCGATCTTCTCGCCATCGTGGCCGTGGTCGCCGTCGCCGCGCTCGTATCCGCCCTGAGCGAGAAGCCGTCTGCGTCGCGCGCCGCGGTGTCGCGACAGGGCGCGCGCTCATGAATGGCTTCGAGACGTTCGCCAGCGGGCTCGGCGCATCCTGCCTGTGCGCTGCCCCGGTGCTGGCGATGGCGGCCTTCGATCTCGATTCGTCGCGCCCGTTGCGGACTATTCTCAACGGAACGGCCGCTCTGCTGCTGGCGATCGCGGTGGGCGCCGCATTCGTGTAGCCAGACATGCAAAAGGGCGCGCTGGCGGCGCGCCCTTTCAAAACTGAAGCGCTGCGCCGTCGCCGCGCAGCCTGTGACCTTACGCCCTCGGCGTCATTTCAGCCGTTCACGCCTTCGGCGTCATGGCCGACTTGGCGGCTTCGCCGAGTTCCTTGGCCTGCTCCTGCAGGGCGGCCATCTGGGCCTTCAGGTACTCGGTCTGGAGCTTGAGGGCTTCCTGCGGATCGGCGGCCTTCACCAGCGCCTCGGCATGGTCGAACGCGGCCTTGGCGTTGGTCTGGGCGATGGTCATCACCTTCGCGTTCAGGTCCTTGAGGCCGGCGGGAATGGCGATCGGGGACTTTTCGGCCTGCTCGGCGGCCTTCTGGGCCGCGCCGACAAAGGCGTCGAACGCCTTGCGGGCCTGCTCGACGCCCTTGACGGCGAGATCGCGCATTTCGGCGGGGACTTCGAATTTCGGGAAATTGGTCATGAGGCTCTCCTAGTGTCTCCTCGGCGCGGCCCATTCCTGGCGGCGCCGCATCCGGGAACGGTGTGCTTATATCCTCATCATTGCGGCATTGCAACAAAAATTGTGCGGTGCACAAAAACGCAGATCTCGCATGCTATGGCGACATTCCGGCGCGAACAGGGCGGCCGGCGCCGGGCGAATAAAAAAGCCCGCCGGGCGGCGGGCTTCTTCGGAGTCCAATCCTGTCGACTCAGGCCGCGTCGAGCTTGAGCGCGCGCACCGCGTTCTGCTTGAGGATGAGATCATGGATTTCCGGCTTGAAGCCGGCTTCCGCGAACTGCTTGATCCAGCGGTCGGGCTGGATCAGCGGGAAGTCCGAGCCGAACAGCATCTTGTTGCGCAGCTGGCCGTTGGCGTATTGCACGATCTGCGGCGGGAAATATTTCGGCATCCACCCCGAAAGGTCGATGTAGACATTCTCCTTGTGCAGCGCCATCGACAGCGCCTCGTCGGTCCACGGCCACGAGGGATGGGCCAAGATAATCGTCATGTCCGGGAAGTCGACCGCGACATCGTCGATGTGGATCGGCTGCGAATATTTCAGGCGCAGGCCGCCGCCGCCCGGCAGGCCCGTGCCCATGCCGGAATGGCCGGTGTGGAAGATGGCCGGCAACTTGTACTCGGCGATCACCTCGTAGAGTTTGTAGGCCATCTTGTCGTTGGGATAGAAACCCTGGCAGGTCGGGTGAAACTTGAAGCCCTTGACCGCGCCGCTCTCGATCAGATCGCGCGCCTCGCGCACGCCCATCATGCCCTTGTGCGGGTCGATGGAGGCGAAGGCGATCATCATGTCGGAATTGGCGGCGGCGGCTTCCGCGATCTCGTCGTTGGGGATGCGGCGGTTGCCGATCTGGAATTCCGAGTCGACCGTGAACATCACCAGGCCGATCTTCTTCTCGCGATAGTACTTGATCGTCTCCGCGATGGTCGGGCGCGGCGGCGCCTTGAAATATTTGTTCGCGGCGTCCTCGAACGGCTGCCAGAACGGGTCCGGCCCCTGGCGGCAGGAGACTTCGGCGTGGGTGTGGACGTCGATGGCGATGAGGTCGTCGATCTTCATGAGGCGGTCCTCCGGCTGTTTCTGGAAGTGTAGCAATATCCCGGCCGCCCTACCTCCCCTTTATGGGGAGGTCGCGATGCGAAGCATCGCGGGTGGGGTCCGAACGACTGGTGTGCATCTTGCGAAATTCGGGTGGCGGCGCGGGCCCCACCCCCGCCGCTGCGCGGCGGACCCTCCCCATAAAGGGGAGGGAAGCGGGCGGCGCGACTCGGGCTCAGCCCCGCGCCTTCTCCCACTGCGCGATCGTCTTGCCGCTCGTCGCCAGCTCGACCAGCAGTTTCGAGGGCTCCCAGTGCATCGGGCCGAAGCGGTCCTTGTACTTGTTCATGCCGTCGAGCACCTTCTTCAGGCCAATCGCCTCGGCATAGTGCATCGGGCCGCCGCGCCAGCGCGGGAAGCCGTAGCCGGAGGTCCAGACGACGTCGATGTCGGCGGCGCGCATCACGATGCCCTCTTCGAGGATCTTGAAGCCCTCGTTGATGAGCGGATAGAGGCAGCGTTCGACGACCTCTTCCTCGGTGTGCGGGACCTGCGGGATCTGCAGTTCGGAGGCGCGCTTCTTGATGATCTCGATGGCCTCGGGATCGTCGTAGCGCTTCCGGTCGCCCTTCTCGTATTTGTAGAAGCCCTTGCCGGACTTCTGGCCGTAGCGGCCGTGTTCGCCGAGCGCGACTTCCGCCTGGTAGTAGGTCGGATCGATCGGATATTGATCGGCGTTCGCCTTGTGCACGTTGATGCCGATGTCGACGCCGGCCATGTCGTAGACGGCGAGCAGGCCCATGGCCATGCCCCACTTTTCCATGGGCGTGTCGACCTCGCGCGGGGTCGCGCCTTCCATCACCATGCGCTCGGCCTCGCGGCCGTAAGGCTCCATCATGCGGTTGCCGACGAAGCCGTAGCAGATTTTCACCAGCACCGGGGTCTTCTTCAGAGGCTTGGCCAGTTCGACGGCAGTGCGGATCGTCTCCGCGCTGGTATGGGGCGTGCGCACGATCTCGAGCAGCGGCATGACGTTGGCCGGCGAGAAGAAGTGCAGGCCGATCACGTCCTGTGGCCGCTTGGTCGCCTCGCCGATCTTTTCGACGTCGAGCGTCGACGTGTTGGTCGCGAGCACGCAGCCGGGCTTGGCGACCTTGTCGAGTTCGGCGAAGATTTTCTTCTTGAGGTCCATGTTCTCGAACACGGCCTCGATGATGACGTCGGCGTCGCCGAGATCGGCGTAATTCGTCGTGCCCTTGATGAAGCCCATGCGCTTCGCCTTGTCCTCGGGCGAGAGACGGCCACGCTTGACCATCGAATCATAGGTGCCTTCGAGCACGCCGAGGCCCCGCTTCAGCGCCTCGTCGCTCGTGTCGAGGATGGTGACGGGGATGCCGGCATTGGCGAAGCAGATGGCGATGCCGCCGCCCATCGTGCCGGCGCCGACGATGCCGGCCTTGGCGATGGCGCGCGGCTTGGTGTCGGCGGGAATGTCGGTGACCTTGCGCGTTGCGCGCTCGGCGAAGAAGACGTGGATCGCGCCCTTGCTCTCCGGCGTCGCCTTCGAGTCGTTGCCGAGCTTCTCCTCGATCAGCAGACCTTCGTTCAGCGGCTTCTCGGTCGCGGTGCGGATGGCGGTGACGGCGGTCTGCGCGGCGATGCGGTTGGGGTAGAGTTTTTTGGCGGTCGCCTCTGCCGCGGCGAAGATTTCGGCCGTCGCGGTTTCGGGCTTCACGCTCATCTCGCTGGTGCGGCGCGGGCCCTTGCCTGCCGCGACCAGTTCCTTGGCGTATTCGATCGCCGCCGCCGTCACGTCGCCGTCGGCGATGCGGTCGATCGCGCCGTATTCGAGCGCGGTTTTCGCGTCCAGCATCTTGGTGGAGATGATCATCTCCAGCGCCTTCTCGGCGCCGATCAGGCGGGGCAGCCGCTGCGTGCCGCCGGCGCCCGGGATGATGCCTAGATTGACTTCCGGGAAGCCGATACGCGTGCGGGCATTGGCGATGCGGTAGTGGCAGGCGAGCGTGATCTCATAGCCGCCGCCGAGCGAGGTGCCGAACAGGGCCGCCACGACCGGCACGGTCTGGCCTTCGAAGCGCGCGAACAGCGCGCGATATTCGGCCTCCTTCGGGGGACCGGAGAATTCGCCGATGTCGGCGCCGGAGAAGAAGGTCGAGCCCTTGCAGGCGAGCACGATTGCCTTGACGCCCGAGAGCTTCGCGACGTCGTCCAGCGCCTCATTGAGGCCGGAGCGGACGGCTGCGGTGATCGTGTTGACCGGCGGGGCGTCCACCGTGATGACGGCCACGCCGTCCTGGAGTTTCACGTCGTAAATCTTGTTCGACATCGAGGCCTCCCTGCCGTCTCCCTGGACGGCGCGTCTTTGCGCGCGACCGGGGTTGCCCGGCCGTCCGGAGGGTGTTCTAGCATATTTTGTTATGTTGTATAACTATTTTTCTGCCGACGCGACGAGGCTCAGGGGCCTTTCAATGCTCCGCCCAAGGCGGATTGGCCTCCGCCACGTTCTTACGCAGGCAAAAGGCCCGCAGCTCGATAGCCCTCGATCAGTTCATCATAGAGGGCAACGTTGGACCGACTGCGCGCAACAAGTTGTGCGCCGGCGACGGCAGCAAAGATGGAACGCGCCCTGGGTTCGCTTTCCTTCGCGCCGACGACGGCCGCAGCGGACAGCAGCCTGCTCAGCCATGACACGTTGAGGTCTGCAAAAGCCTGCACCTCCTGCCTAAGCGCTTCGGGAAGATCGTCATGTTCGGCAGCCATGACGCTGCACAGGCACATGCGATTACCGCTGGTGAGCGCCTTACGGAATATCTCCGGATACCGGCGCAGGCACGCGATCGGATCACCTGTTTCAGCCAACATGGCATCGAGACTTTTCGCTGTGTCCTCGCCGTAGCGTTTGGCGAGCGCGACGCCCAGATCGGCCTTGCTGGGGAAGTGGTAGTAGATGCTGGCGGCCTTGATCCCGACCTCCTCAGCGAGGTCCCGGAAATTCAGGCCATTGTAGCCGCTTGCCTGCGCGCGCTTTCTTGCCGCTGCGAGAATGGCCTCCCGAGTGCTTGAACCCATAAGATCGCCCCTTGCCTACCAAGCGATAGATAGATGTTGACTGCGGGCAATTGAAGTGCTGAATTCTACCAACTGATAGGTAGATAATGTTCCATTTCGCCGGCGTGGGTCGCGCGGATAGAGGCGGCGGACAATGAAGATTTACGATTTTCCCCGAGGCCCTTATCCGGCGCGTGTGCGTATTGCGCTGGCCGAAAAGAACATGCAGTCGCGCGTCAGGTTCGAGACGATCGACCTCTACAAGGGCGAACACAAACTGCCCGGCTTTATAGAATCCAAGAACTATTCCGGGACGCTGCCGGTGCTCGAACTGAACGACGGGACATGCATTGCTGAGTGCACCGCAATAACCCAGTATCTGGACACACTGGATGGCGCGCCCACGCTCACCGGCAAATCACCGCGCGAGCAGGGCCTGATTCATATGATGAACAAGCGGGCCGAGTTGGAATTGCTCGATCCCATCAGCGTTTATTTTCATCACGCCACCCCTGGACTTGGGCCGCACGTCGAAGTCTACCAGAATGCCGAATGGGGGCTCCATCAGCGCGACAAGGCGTTGAGGGGCATGCGCTATTTTGACGGGATTTTCGAACGACAGGAATTCATCGCCGGTAATTTTTTCTCGATGGCCGATATCACTATCATCTGCGGTCTGATCTTTGCGGGGATCGTGAAGCTGCCATTGCCTCCGGAGTGCGAAGCGCTCCGCGCGTGGTACGCGCGTATGGAGGAGCGCGTGAGCGTCAGGAACCGCGTGGCAATGTCTGAAAAGCAAAACTAGCGCGAACAGATGCCGTGATCGCGGGCTTTGTTACGGAAACAGCCCGCGCACTTCCTTCGCGCGGCGCACCGTCTGCACGCCGATCGCCAGCGCCGCCTTGCGGTTGGAGATATTGTCCGCCCGCGCGCGTTCGGTCACCGCCTTCCAGGAGCGGTCGAGCGCCTTGTAGAGGCGCTCCATCACCTCTGCTTCCGTCCAGAAGAATTGCTGCAGGCCCTGCACCCATTCGAAATAGGAGACGATAACGCCGCCGGCATTGCAGAGAATGTCGGGGATGATGAAAACCTCGTCGCGGCGCTGGTCGAGGATCGCGTCGGCCTCCGGCGTCGTCGGACCGTTGGCGCCCTCCGCGATGATGCGGCAGCGCAGTTTGCCCGCATTGTGAGCGTCGATCACTCGCTCCATCGCCGCCGGCACGAGAATGTCGCAGGGCTGGATCAGCAATTCTTCCGCGCCGATCGCAATCTGCTCGGAGAAGCCGCGCAGCACGCGGTTGGCGCGCACATGATCGTCCAACGCGGCGACGTCGATGCCCTTGGGATCGTAATAGGCGGCCGTATGATCGCTGACGCCGACGATTTTCACGCCGCGAAAGGCCAGAGACGCCGCCGCGATCGAGCCGACATTGCCGAAGCCCTGGACGATGGCGGTCGCCTCGCTCGCCTTTATGCCGACGTGGTTCATCGCGCGCTCGGCGAGGAAGGCGACGCCGCGCCCCGTCGCCTCGCGCCGGCCGACCGTGCCGCCCGTCTCGACCGGCTTGCCGGTGACGATCTCCGTGACGGTGCGGCCCTGATACATGGAATAGGTGTCCATGAACCAGGCCATAACCTGCTCGTTGGTGCCCATGTCCGGCGCCATGACGTCGGTATGCGGGCCGATGAAGGGGATCATCTCCTGCATGTAGCGGCGCGAGAGAACTTCCAGTTCGCGCGGCGAGAGTTCCATGGGGTTGACCGCGACGCCGCCTTTGGCGCCGCCGTAGGGCAGGCCGGCGAGCGCGCATTTCCAGCTCATCCAGATGGCCAGCGCAGCGACCTCGCCGACATCGACCGAGGGCGCAAAGCGCGTGCCGCCCTTAGTGGGGCCGAGCGTCAGGTGATGCTGGACGCGATAGCCCTGAAAGACCGTGGTCCTGCCGCTGTCGAGCCGCACGGGGCAGGAGACCATGAGCGTGCGCTTGGGCATGAACAGCCGCATGCGCTGGTCTTCGGGAATTTGCAGATGGTTGGCGACATCCTCGAACTGCGCCAGCGCCATGTCGAAGACGGGGCCTTGGTAGGCTGAGGACGCCATGTGGATCTCTCCTTGCGACCGCGGTTTCTCCCCTCCCCACAAGGGGGGAGGGAATAAGGCCGCGCGCGTCGTTTCGTTCAATAGCTCTTCGGCAGGTCCAGCACCTTCTCCGCGATGAAGGACAGGATGAGCTGTTCCGTCACCGGCGCCAGCCGCACGAGCGAGACTTCGCGGAACAGGCGCTCGACGTGGAACTCTTTCGCATAACCCATGCCGCCATGCGTCATGATCGCCTGCCACGCCGCATCGTGCCCCGCGCGAGCGCCGAGAAATTTGGTCGCGTTGGCCTCCGCGCCGCACGGCTCGCCGGTGTCGTAGAGTTCGGCGGCCTTCATCGCCATCAGCCAGGCCGATTCCAGATACATCCACTTTTCCGCCAGCGGATGCTGGATGCCCTGGTTCATGCCAATGGGGCGCTCGAACACCACGCGCTCCTGCGCGTATTTGCTCGCGCGTCGAAGCGCGTCCTGGCCGATGCCGATGGCTTCCGAGCCGAGCAATATACGCTCGGGGTTCAGCGAATGCAGGATGTAGCCGAAACCCTTGCCCTCCTCGCCGATGCGATCCTCTTCGGGAATGAACAGGCCGTCGATGAAGATGGCGTTGGAATCGACCGCCTTGCGGCCCATTTTCGGAATGCGCCGCACCTCGATCTTCGAGCGGTCGAAGTCGGTGTAGAAAATCGTGATGCCGTCGGTCGGCTTGCGGCAATCCTCGTATTTCGTCGTGCGCGTCAGCAGCATGATCTTGTTGGCGACCTGCGCCGTCGAGGTCCACACTTTCTGCCCGCGCACGAGATAGCCGCCGGGAACCTTCTCCGCGAATGTCTTTATACGCGTGGTGTTCAATCCCGCGTCGGGCTCGGTGAAGCCGAAGGCGACCTGGTCCTTGCCTTCGACCAATCGCGGAACCCAGCGGCGCTTCTGTTCGTCGGTGCCCTTGATGACGATGGGGTGGGGCCCGAACAAATTGATGTGGACGGAGGAGGCCGCCGCCATGCCGCCGCCGTGGCTTGCCACTTCGCGCATCATGATCGTGGCCTCGGTCACGCCGAGGCCTGAGCCGCCGTATTCCTCGGGCATGGTGATGCCGAGCCAGCCGCCGTCGGCCATCGCCTTGTGAAACTCGAACGGGAACTTGCCGTCCTCGTCGCGCTCCAGCCAGTAATCGTCGCCGAATTTCGTGACGACGGCGCGCACGCCGTCGCGGATCGTCTGCCGTTCTTCCGCTGACGGCAGCTTTCGCGCTTCGCTCATCGCTCAGCGGCCGGTGAAGCGCGCCGCGCGCTTTTCCACGAAATGCGCGACGCCTTCCTTGAAGTCTTCGGACGCGAAGGACCTCTTCATCTCGACGTCGGCCTCGCCCCAGGCTTCCGCCAGCGACTGGAAATGCGTGCGCCACACCTGCCGCTTGATGATGCCGATGGAGCGCGGCGAGGCGCTTTCCGTCATGTCGTGCGCGATCTTGATGACATTGGCCAGAAAACCCTCGAACGGCAGTTCGCGCACGAGGCCCATACGGGCGGCTTCGGCGGATTCGACCGTGCGCGCGGAACACAGGAGATCGAGCGCGTTCATTGTGCCAATGAGACGCGGCAGCATCCAGGATATGCCGTGCTCGGCGATCAGGCCGCGCTTGGCGAAGGCGCTCGTCAGCCGCACGCCTTCGGCCATGTAGCGGAAATCGCCGAAGACGGCGAAGCACAGGCCGATGCCGGCGATCGGCCCGTTGATCGCCATGAAGATCGGCTTGGGGATCGCCAGCATGTAGGAGAATTTCTGGTTGAAATTGTCGGCGCCGCCGGCCGAGCCCGCCGTGTCGTCGTTCGTGGCGGCGGGCGCCGCCTGAATGTTGGTGAGAATGTTCATGTCCGCGCCGGCGCAGAAGCCGCGCCCCGCGCCAGTGACGACGATGGCGCGCACGTTGCTGTCAGCCGCAGCGGCGTCCATCGCCGCGCGGATGTCCTTCTCCATCTGGCCGGTCCAGGCGTTGAGCCGGTCCGGCCGGTTGAGCGTGATGATCGCGACGTGTCTGTCGAGCTTGTATTCGATGTCCTGGTACATGCGTTTCCTCGTTGTGTTGTCGCCGTCATTGCGAGGAGCGGAGCGACGAAGCAATCCATCCCCGCATCTGGATCGAGCGCCGGTGGATGGATCGCCTCGTCGCCTTCGGCTCCTCGCAATGACGGATTTGCGTTCGCTAGAACCCCGACGACGCCTGATCCTGCCCCATGCGCGCTCCATCGCGCATCCGCCGCGCATTGCTGACCAGCGCGCCGCGCCTGTCGGCTTCCGCCGGCAGCGCGGTCGCCATGCGCAGCACAGTCGGATAATTCGGCTGCACCTCCATGCGTCCGTAGAGCGGCCCGTGCGCGAGAATGGCGTGCAGCTTCGGCAATTGCCAGCAGGGCACGAAGAACAGCAGGTGATGCTCGAGATGATAATTGACGAAATAGGGCGCGACGAACAGGCGCTCCAGCCAGTTGGCGCGCGTGGTGCGCGTGTTGCGCAGGGGATCGTCGTGGTCGGGCACGACGGCGTGTTCGGCGATGTTGCGGATGCGCGTGACGACCATGTACCAGGTCAACATCGGCAGGATCCACAGGAGCGGATAGGCCCACCAGACGCCGGCCGCCGCCATCAGCGCCCAGAGGATGCCGTTGACGAGGAATTGCGGCCCAAGCTTTTCGTTGAAGAAGGCCAGCCGCTGTTTCCACGGCCATGAGGGTTCGCCGAGCGCGTTCAGCAGCTGCGCCTTGCGCTGCGCGTAGCCGGTCTGGCCGAGAATGTCGCGCAGGAACTTGCGGCGATAGCTCGCGCGCGTGATCGGGAAAGGCGCCGACAGGACCAGATCGGGATCGTCGGCCTGCTGCGTACGCTTGTGATGGTTCATGTGATAGCGGCGATAGGCGCGCGTTTCCGCGAAGACCGGATAGGCGCAGAGCCATTGCGACATCCACAGGTTCGTGTCCGGGTCTTTCGCCAGGCAGCCGTGCGCGCCGTCGTGCATGAGAATGGCGAGGCCGAGCTGGCGCGAGCCGATGACCATGACGGCGAGCAGGAATGTGAGCGGATTGGGCAAATAAGCCACGAGCGCGATGGAGCCGAAGATCAGCAGCCACGCGTGCGCGATCATCCAGAGGCCGCGCAACGTCGAGCGCTCGCGCAACTGGGCAAGTTGTTCCGCAGAGAGAAATTCCGCGGCGGGAAGGCGGGGAGCGAAGGTCATGATGCGACTTTAGTTCGGCGCGCGTGCGCCGCGCAACGCTGCGGCGCCGCATGGGGCGGATGCGTGGAGCAGGATCGCCACCCAAAACGGCGGGCGGTCTCGGGCGCCTTCCCTCCCCGCAAGGGGGAGGGGAGCGGCTGCCGGGCGGCCCCGCTATATCTCCATGTCGAGCAGGCGCGAGCTCAGCGACTTGCCGTGGGCGTCGAGCGCGAGCGAGCGGGTGACGCCGCCGCCGAGCGCGTTCTGCAGAACGAAATTGAGCGCGCCCAGCGAAGGGATTTCGTAGCGGGTCACCTCGCCATGCACGACGCCGGCGAAATGCGCTTTCACGCGATCGGCGGTCACGTAATCGCGCAACACATCATAATTCTTCCCGTCGAAGGCGATGAGCGAAATCACCGACGTGTCGCCCTTGTCGCCGGTGCGGGAATGGGCGATGTCGCGCAGCTTTCGCATCATGCCTCCACGAAGGTCCCGGCGGGCTTCACTTTTTCACGCGCCACATAGGCAGACGCGATGGCGACGACGGGCTTCACGCTTTTCCATGCGCCGCCGCCGCCGGCCGGGCCGTTGGTGTAGAGGCTCTCGACTTCTTCGCCGATCAGCTGCGCCATCGCCGCCGTATCCGTGCGCGCGACGACGCGCAGTCGCGCCTCGTAGGGTTCGGCGTTGGTCTGCGGCGTCGCGGCGCCATGCAGAGCGTCCGCGCCGATGATGTCGATGCGCAATTCGCTGAAGTCCACGCCGACCATCTCCAGGCGCTCGCGCACGATCTCGCCCGCGAGCCGCGCCCGCGCCAGCGCGCTGGGCCCGGCGTAGGACATCTGGCCCTCGCCGATGAAGCCGTCGCGATAGCCTACGGAGCATTTCAGTGTCGGTGGCGCGGGATGGCCCGCCGCGCCGGTCGCGCGCACGCGGTCCTTGCCAATCTCGCTCACGCGCACGGCGGAAAAATCCGCGATCACGTCGGGCTGCATGTAGGCTGCGGGATCGCCGATCTCGTAGAGCAATTGCTCCTTGCAGGTCGCCGTCGTCACCGCGCCGCCGGAACCGTCCAGTTTCGTGATCTCGATGGCGCCAGCCTCGTCGACGATGCCTATGGGAAAGCCGAGGCGGGCGAGGCCGGAAACATCCTTGACGCCGGGATCGGCGAAATAGCCGCCGGTGATCTGGCCCGCGCATTCGAGCAGATGGCCCGCCATCACGCCGCGCCCGAGCATTGTCCAATCGTCGTCACGCCAGCCGAATTCGTGCAGCAGCGGCCCCAGAAACAGCGCGGGATCGGAGACGCGGCCGGTGATGACTATGGTCGCGCCTGCATCGAGCGCATCGGCGATCGGGCGCGCGCCGAGATAGGCGTTGGCCGAAACGAGCGTATCGCCCATCTGCGCGGCGCTGAGGCCGGTTTCGACAATGTCCGCGTTCTCCGCACGCAGGACGGCGAGCACATCGTCGCCCGTCACCGCGGCAACGCGCTGATTGGCGAAGCCCAGCTCCTTGCAGATGGCGGCGACGCGGCGCGCGGCGGCGAGCGGATTGGCGGCGCCCATATTGGTGACGATCTTCACGCCCTGCGGCGCGCAGAAGGGCAGCACGGCGCGAAAGCGGCGCTCCAGCAGCGGGTCGAATCCGGCTTCGGGATTCTCGAGCTTCGCCAGTTGCGCAATGGCGATGGTGCGTTCGGCGAGGCATTCGAACACGAGATAATCCAGCGCGCCGTCGCGCGCGAGATCGACCGCCGGCTCGATGCGGTCGCCGGAAAAGCCGGAGCCTGCGCCCAGCCGAATGGTTTTGGTCACGTCTGGCGTTCCCTCTTCTTCCGGCGCGAGGCTAGGTCAGGCGCGGGCGCTGCGCAAACCGGCTTTGACGAGCGAAGCGCCGCGCTGCATCCTGCCGCCGTCATTGCGAGCGGAGAGAAGCAATCCATCCAGCGGGCCTTCACCCAGATGCCGGGATGAATTGCTGCGTCGCTTCGCTTCTCGCAATGAGGGCGAGAGGAACAGCATCATGAGCAAGCAATCCGACAGCGATCTCTTCAAGCAGGGGCTGGCCGTGCGCGGCGAGGTGCTGGGCAAGGATTACGTGAAGAAGTCGCTGGAGAGCGCTGATGAATTCATGATGGCCTTCCAGAATATCACCACGGAAATGTGCTGGGGCTACGCCTGGACGCGGCCTGGCCTCGACCGACGCACGCGCTCGATCGTCAACCTCGCCATGCTCACGGCGCTGTCGAAGCCGAACGAACTGAAACTGCATGTGCGCGGCGCGCTGACGAATGGGCTGACCGTCGAGGAGATCAAGGAAATCCTGCTGCACGCCACCGTCTATTGCGGCATTCCCGCCGGGCTCGAGGCGTTCAAGGCCGCGCATGAAGTTCTGAAGGCCGAAGGCGCGCTGGACGGGAAATAGGCGCGCGCGCGGCGGCTTGGCTGGCCTCTCGGTCGGCTCCAAACATCCGAATGTGTGAATCGCGGCACTCCCGCCTATAAGCACCGGGCCATCGGAGGCGGGGAGGACGATATGGAGGGGTTGCGGGCGCTGCTGTCGGAAAATTCGGCTGCGGCGCAGGCCATCGGCGGGCTGGTCATCGGCGCGTTTTTCGGCCTTGTCGTGCAGCGCACGAATTTCTGTGCGATGGGCGGCATTTCCGACATGCTGACCTTCGGCGACACGCGCCGTTTCCGCGCCTGGATGCTGGCGAGCGCGACGGCGCTGATCGGCGCGCAAGCGCTGGCGGCGGCGGGCGTCGTCGATCTCGCCAAATCCATGTACATGGCGCCGACTTTCGACTGGCTGGGTTCGATCGTCGGCGGTCTGATGTTCGGCTTCGGCATGTGTTTCGCCGGCGGCTGCGCCAGCCGCAACATGGTGCGCGCGGGGGCGGGCGATCTGCGGGCGCTCTTTATCGTCATCCTCATGGGCATAGCCGCCTATGCGGCCATCGGCGGCCTCATCGGTCCGCTGCGCGCAGCCATGAGCGACGCCACGGCGCTGAAGCTCGAGGGTTTCGGCCTGACCGATCAGGGGCTCGGCGCGCTGATCGCGAAGCTCTCCGGCATGGCGCCGGCGAAGGCCGTCGCCATCGCCGCAATCGCCGTGGCGGCGGCTTTGCTGGCCTATTGCCTTGCCGACGCGCGCTTCCGATCCTCGCCCATGCATGTCGCCTCGGGCGTTCTCATCGGGCTGGCGGTCGCGGCGGGCTGGGCGCTGACCGGCCTTTCGATCGACGAGATGGCGGCGACGTCCACGGCGCCCGCATCCCTCACCTTCGTGCGGCCTTCCGGCGATACGCTGGAATGGATCGAGCGCTTCACCGCGCAACGGATTCCGGCCTTCGGCGTCGCCACCGTGTTCGGCGTTCTCATCGGCGCGTTTCTCGGCGCGATCACGTCGGGCCGGTTCCGGCTGGCGACCTTCGCCGATACGTCGGACACGCTGCGCAGCATGTTCGGCGCGATCTTCATGGGCGTCGGCGGCGTCGTCGCGCTCGGCTGCACGCTGGGGCAGGCGATCACCGGCGTCTCGACGCTGGCGCTCGGTTCGCTGCTCGCGGCGGCCGCGATCATCGTCGGTGGAGCTGCGGGTGTGAAGACACTCGAGCGGATGGCGTAGCGGCGATCTTCCCCGGCGTCATCCCGGATGGCCGCAGGCTAATCCGGGACCCGGCGCAGCCGTGTCGTGTGGATCCCGGCTCTCCGCTGCGCTCTCTGACGAAGTCGCCAGAAGGCGACTTCTGTCCGGCCGCGATGACAGGCGGGCGCTCACCTGAATTGCACGCCGCCATCCACGTCGATCACGCTGCCGCTGACATAGGCCAGCCGGTCCGACGCCAGCATGGCGGTCAGCGCGCCGATCTCTTCCGGCTCGGCGGGGCGGCCGAATGGCAGGCCGGACAGGAATTCCTCCCAGTGGCTGTCGTCGCCGTCGCGCTGGCGCGCGCGGGCCTTCGACAATTCGATGATGCGGTCGGTGCGGGTGGATGCGGGATTGATTCCCACCACGCGCACGTTGCTTTCGGGCGTCTTGCCGCCGAGCGCCTTGGTGAAGGAAATCAGCGCCGCATTGCCGGCCGCGCCGCAGACATAGTCCCAGCGCGGCGATACGCCGGCGAGGCCGATGATGTTGACGATCACGCCCGAGCGGCGCGCCATCATGCCCGGCAGGTAGAGTTGCGTGAGATGGATGTAGCCGAAGACCTTGAGACTCCAGGCATCGTGCCATTGCTCCATCGACAGGCCCAGAATATTGCCTCCGGGAATGGCGCCGGCGTTGTTGACGAGTATGTCGGGCGCGGGCGTGGCGGCAGCAAGTTTCGCGCGGTCCTCGGCCTTCGACAGATCGGCGGCGAAGACCTGCGCCTGCGATCCCACCTGTTTCTGCGCTTCCGCCAGTCGTCCCGCGTCGCGCGACACCAGCGTGACCGTGCAGCCCTCCGCCACCAGCGCCTTGGCGCAGGCGAGACCGATGCCCTTGGACGCGCCGGTGACGACCGCATGCCTGCCCTGCAATCCGAGATCCATTGTGTTTCCTCCCTTGCGTCCATTGTCGCCGGGCGCCACGATTTTTCAATCGATTTCGACAATGGGAGAAACGCAATGGTCCTCATCGAGTTCGCCATGGCGCCGCGCGGCGTAGGCGAAAGCCTCAGCCCCTATGTCGCGCGCATCCTCGACGTGATCGACAAGTCCGGGCTCTCGTATCAGCTGACGCCGATGGGCACGATCCTGGAAGGCGAGTGGGACGAGGCGATGGCGGTGGTCGACGCCTGTTTCAAGGCGCTGGAAAAGGACTGCCCGCGCATTGGCGTGAATTTCAAAGCCGACTGGAAGCCCGGCAAGGAGAGCCGGCTGAAGAGCAAGGTCGAGCATGTCGAGAAGGAGATCGGGCGGAAGCTGAACACCTGACGCACGCTCGCCGGCGTGGCGTCACTTAGGGTCCCGATAGCACTGGCCGTCCACACAACTTTCCTGAATCTCGGAACATTGCGCCTTGATCCGTGCTCTCGATAACACTGCTCCATCTGCGCTCGGCAATGGTTCCAGCAGTCCTTCATCGCTTGGCCCTCGAGCGCTTCGCTTTCCTTCGCCGACGCGGGGAGTGGAGCGCACGCCGCAAGCGCGCCAATGGCGGCGCACCGAAAGACGGCCGAGCGCATGAGACGCGAGAGCGAGATTTGGCCGCTCGCCCGGCGGGCCTGAGTTCCACTCATCCCGAGATCCTCCTCCTGTCGGGTGCGAGTCGGCGCGCCGCTGAGCCAAAATGTGCGACGTTCTCTCCCCTCCGGCAAGGCGGGCGAGCGCCGGACTACCTCTTCAACTCTCCAAAGGCCCGCGTGACCTGGCTGTCGTCCTGCGCGCCGAGGCCTGCCGCAGACGCCTGCTTGAATTTCTCATGCGCGGCGGCGGCGAGCGGCGTTTCCGCCCCGCAGGAGGCGCCGGTCTCCAGCACGATGCCGAGATCTTTCACGAAAATGTCGACGGCGCTGGTCACACGCGGATTGTCCTCCAGCATCCGCGGGCCGCGGTCGCGCAGCATCCAGCTCGAGGCGGCAGAGCCCGAGACAATGTCGAGAATTTCGCTGACATCGACGCCGAGTTTGCGCGCCAGCGCGAGCGCCTCGCCGGCGGCCGCCAGATGCACGCCGCACAGAAGCTGGTTGATCGCCTTGGCGGTCGAGCCCGCGCCCGGCCGATCGCCGACACGCGCGACCTTAGAGCCCATCGCTTCGAGTGCGCCTTTCGCGCGCGAAAAATCTTCGTCGCTGGCGCTGACCATGATGGTGAGGGCGCCTCCGGTCGCGCCGACGACGCCGCCCGAGACCGGCGCGTCGACGAAGCCGAAACCGGCTGCGCGCACGCGGTTGGCCAGGGCTTCCGCCTTCGCCGGCGGGCAGGTCGCCATGACGGAGACGACGGCGCCCGGCGCAAGCCGTGCGATCGCGTTGGAATCGAACAGGACGGATTCGGCCTGGGCGGCGTTCACCACCATGAGGATGGCGACATCGGCGCCGGCGAGCGCGTCGCCGACGCTGTCGGCCGCCTTGCCGCCGGCGGCGGCGAGTTCCTGCGCCGCGCCCGGCCGCAGATCGTAGCCTGTGACCGCAAAGCCCTTGGCCGCGAGAACTTTTGCCATGGGCAGGCCCATGGAGCCCAGCCCGACGAAACCGATGCGCGTCATGCTTCCTCCCGTTTTCCGTGAGGATGGGCGGCGCGCGCTTGGGCCGCAAGCGGAAAAGCAGGCCCGCATGGCATGGCCGTCTTGCGCGCGCGGAACTGGCGCTGGCGCCATGCGCTGGCATAGTCTCCCGCCCGAGGAAAAGGGGAGCGAGCGGTATGAAGGATTTTGCGGGGCGGATCGCGGTCGTCACCGGCGGCGGCACGGGCATGGGGCGCGAATTGGTGCGCCAGCTTGTAGCCGAAGGCTGCCATGTCGCCATGTGCGACGTTTCCGCCGACGCCATGGCCGAGACGGTCGCGCTGTGCAAGGCGGACGGCCTGCCGCAGGGCCTGCGCGTGAGCGCGCATGTCGCCGATGTCTCCGACGAATCCCAGATGCGGCGTTTTCGCGACGAGGTCGCAGAACAGCACCAGACGGAAGCCGTGCATCTTCTGTTCAACAACGCCGGCGTCGGCGGCGGCGGCAGCCTGTTCACCAATTCGCGCGAGCAATGGGAGCGCACGTTCAACATCTGCTGGGGCGGCGTCTATTTCGGCGTGCTGACCTTCCTGCCGATGATGACGAAGGCGGACGCCGCGCATATCGTCAACACATCCTCGGTCAACGGCTTCTGGGCCTCCATCGGGCCTGAATCCTCGCATACCGCCTATAGCGCCGCGAAATTCGCGGTGAAGGGCTTCTCGGAATCGCTGATCACGGACCTCGCGATGAATGCGCCGCACATCAAATGCTCGGTCGTCATGCCCGGTCATATCGGCACGTCGATCATCGTCAATTCGCGCCGCGTGCACAGCGGCGGCGCCGATGGCGAGATCAGCGCGACCGAGATCAAGAACCTGCGCCGCCGGCTCGAACGCGCGGGCGTCAATGCCGCGGCGATGAGCGACGAACAGGTCGCGCAGGCCGGCGCCATGATCGCCGCCGCCTTCCGCGACAATGCGCCGACCAGCGCCGCTCAGGCGGCGAAAATCATTCTCGACGGCGTGAAGGACGAACGCTGGCGCATTCTTGTCGGCGCCGACGCCGAAGAACTCGACCGGCGCGTGCGCGCCGACCCGGAGAACGCCTACTCGCGGGAGTTCTACGAGAAGTTCAACAAGGACATCGGCTGGCGGCTCGGCTGAGCGTCGGCGCAACACAGGAGGAACGCATGACGTTCAAGGTCACAAGCGACAGTTTCAAGGACGGCGACTATCTCGGCATGGATCACATCCTGTCCGAGACGTTCGGCTTCGGCTGCGCGGGCGGCAACAAGAGCCCGCATCTCAAATGGTCGGGCGCGCCAGAAGGCACGAAGTCTTTCGCCATCACCTGCTACGATCCGGATGCGCCGACGGGCTCGGGGTTCTGGCACTGGCTGGTCGTCAACATTCCAGCCGACGTGAGCGAGATCGCGCTCGACGCCGGCAATCCGAAGGCGCCGAAACTGCCCGCTGGCGCGCTGATGACGCGGACCGATTTCGGCATGCCGGGCTATGGCGGCCCGTGCCCGCCGCAGGGCGACCATCCGCATCGCTATCTCTTCACAGTCTTCGCCGTCGGCGCGGCGACGCTGCCAGTGGCGGCCGATACGTCGGCTGCTGTCGTCGGCTTCAACCTGCATTTCGCCACGCTGGCCAAAGCCTCGATCATGGGCCTGTTCAAGCGGTAACGGCAAAAGTGCGCAACAACGTAAACAATGTGTTGCGCGCCCGCCCGCCGCAGGGGCCGGGCGAGGCGACCCGAACTGCTTTTGAAATGAGCGCTCTATCGGGCGTTTCGACATGCGCCGGCACAAGCCAACCATCTGTGCGACAACGCTTATTCACGCACGTTTCTTGACGCGGCTTAATCACGCTGTAACCCGGCGGGCCCAGACTGCGCCCTCGGTCCAACAGGCGATAGGCAAGAGGAAATGGGGCGCGGCGCGGACAGCCGGGATCGAAAGCACCCGGCGACTTCACTCGACGGCGCATCGGAAGCCACGCTGGAGCGCGTGCGCGCCGAGCAGCTCCACGCGATCGTGCGATTCACGCCTGCGATCTTCGTTCTCAACATCTGGAACGTCGTCGTTCTCCTCGCCGCGCTTCACGGGTCGCAGAAGGAGCAGGCCTCTTTCATCTGGGCCTTCGTGGTCTGTTCGATCTCCGCCTATCTCTATCTTCTTGGCGTCAAGGTGCGCGAGCAGCCGCGGCTGGTCGGCGCCCCGCGGGCGGTCACGCGCAACATAACGACCGCGGCGGCCGTGCTCGGCAGCCTGTGGTGTCTCGCGCCGCTGATGTTCATCGATCATCTGGCCGCCAGCGCCATGCTGGTCATCGTGTGCATGTGCTGCGGCATCATGTGCGCCGGCGCGCTCGTGCTGGCCTCCGTTCCTGAAGCCGCTTTCGCCTTCGTTGCGCCGGTGCTGGCGGGCTCGCTGATTGCGATCGAGCGCAGCGACCTCGTCGGCCAGTATCACATTTCGCTTCTTTTCGTGGTTTACGCCTGCGTTCTGGTGCTGGCCTCGCTGACCTACTACCGGCAGATGGCCAGCCGTCTGATCGGCCAGATCGACGCCGAGAACGTGGCGCGTCTCGACGGGCTGACGCGCCTGCCGAACGCGCTCGCGTTCCACGAGTTCCTCGAGCGCGCGCTGGCGCGTTGCGCGGACCATCATGAGCAGGTCGCCGTCCTCTATCTCGATCTCGACGGCTTCAAGCCGGTCAATGACCGCTTCGGCCATGCGGCCGGCGATGAAATCCTGGAGCAGGTGGCCAACCGGCTCGAGGAGCTCGTGCGCAAGACGGATTTCGTCGCGCGGCTCGGCGGCGACGAGTTCGTCGTCGCGCTGACCGATGTCGGCGGACCGATTCAGGTCATGTCCTTCGTCGACCGGCTGATGCGCGCTTTCGCCAAGCCGTTCAGCGCCGCCGGCCTGCCGCAGCGGGTCGGCGTCTCCGCCGGCATCGCGCTCGCGCCTTCCGATGGGCTCGAGGCGAACGTGCTGATCGCCAAGGCCGACAACGCGCTGTATCAGGCCAAGAGCGCCGGCGGCGGCGTGGGCTTTTTCTTCGACACGAAGCATGCGCAGGACGTGCAGGAGCGACGCGACCTGGAGGCCGATCTGCGCGCGGCGATCGAAAAGAACGAGCTGGAGATCGCGCTGCAGCCGATCGTCCAGATCACGACGGGCCGGATCATCGGCTGCGAAGCGCTGGCGCGCTGGCGCCATCCGCTGCGCGGCGCGGTCGCGCCAGACGAATTCATTCCGATGGCCGAACGCACCGGCCTCATCCACGAACTCGGCATGTGGATCGTGCGCAACGCCTGCCGCGTCGCCAAGACGATGCCAGGCGATGCGCCCGTTTCCGTCAATGTGTCGGTTGCGCAATTGCGCAGCCCGACGATGATGGCCGACATGCTGGACGCGATCGGCGAATTCGGCCTCACGCCGGATCGTATCGAGATCGAGATCACGGAATCGCTGCTGATCACCCGCGACGATCCGGCGATCGAAACGGCGCAGCAATTGTCGAAGGCCGGCTTCCCGATCGCGCTCGACGATTTCGGCACCGGCTACGCCTCGCTCAACTATCTGCGCAAGCTGCCGCTCAATCGCGTGAAGATCGACAAGGAATTCACGCGCGACGCCGTGACCCACGCCGATTGCGCGGCGATTGTCGTGTCCGTCGTGCAACTGGCGCGGGCGTTGAATCTCGAAGTGACGGCCGAGGGCGTCGAAACCGAGGAGCAGCTTGCCTTCCTGCGGTCGATCGGTTGCGGCGCGGCGCAAGGCTATCTGATCTCCCGTCCTCTGATCGAGGCGGATTTCCTGGCGCTGTTCGCGCAGGACGCGGCAAAGAGCATCGCCGCCTGAGGCTTGCGCGCGGCTCCGCGCAAGTCTTACGTTTCCTCCACGCCGCGGCGGCGTGCGGCGTGGAGGGAGCGCATAAATGACCATCGCCTTCGATCTGCCCGCGGACGTTGTGAGCGTGCGCGACGGCGTTCTGCGTTTTGTGGACAGGGACGTCGCGCCGCGGCTCGAACGCCATCACGGGCTGCTGGCGGATGCGCGCCGTCTCTACGATGAGCGCGGCGCATATGCGGCGCCAGTGCGCGATCTCATCCGCGACGTGCGCATGGCGTCCGCGCAGGCTGGCTTCTACGGCATGTGCGCGCCGGCCTCGCTCGGCGGCGGCGGGTTCGGCCATCTCGCCTATTACGTCGCCTGGGAGGCGATCTACCGGCGCCTCGGCGGCCACGCCGTCCTCACGCCCTGGGTGATCGCGCACTGGGCGTTCGGGCCGAGCCCGGTTCTCACGCAGATCACGGCGGAAGCGCGCCGACGGTGTCTCGCCGACATGATGGCCGGCCGAACCTCCATGTGCTTCGGCCTGTCGGAACCGGGCGCGGGATCGGACGCCACGATGATCCGCACGCGCGCCGTGCGCGACGGCGAGGGCTGGAAGATCACGGGCCGCAAGCTGTGGACGACCAATGCGCCGACAGCGGAATGGTGCATCGTCTTCGCGGTGACGGATGCGGAGAAGGCCGCGCGCAAGACTGGCGGCATCAGCGCCTTTCTCGTGCCGACAGATGCGCCGGGCTTTTGCGTGGAATCGGTCGTCAAGCTGTTCGGCCATCCCGGCGGGCATGAGGGCGCGCTGGCGCTGGAGGACGTGCGCGTCGAGCCGTGGCAACTCGTCGGACAGCTGGACGGTGGCTTCAAGGTCGCGCTCTACGGCGTGTCGCTCGGCCGCGTCTACAATTCCGCGCGCGCCGTGGGCCAGGGCCGCTGGGCGCTGGAGCTGGCGCTGGACTATGCAAAGCAACGCGAGGCGTTTGGCGGAAGAATCGCCGACTATCAGGGCGTGTCCTTCCCGCTCGCGCAATCGGCGAGCGAGTTGCACGCCGCGCATCTGATGGGGCTCAACGCGTCCATGCTGCTCGACCGCGGCGACCGCGCGGTGAAGGAGTTGTCGATGGCGAAATCCTATGCCGTGCAGGCGGGGTTTCGCGCAGTGGACCGGGCGATGCAGACGCATGGCGGCATGGGGCTCACCAACGAGGTCGGGCTGGTGCACGCCTGGCAGGATCTGCGCATCGTCAACATTGCGGATGGGACGAACGAGATACTGGCGAAGACGATCGCGCAGAGATTGTTTGCGGGCGACGTGGAATTGTGACGGCTTCGGACGGCCGCAATCCTCATGCTGTGGCGCGCGGCGTCGCCATCCTTCGAGACGCGATCCTTCGGATCGCTCCTCAGGATGAGGGTTTGTGGTTTGCGCAGTTCTGAATGATCTTTGTGATGCGCGTTCGATCCAGCGGCTGCCCGTGTGCGATACAGACGAGGCGTCCCGCGTCATCGCCCGGCGCGCGCGCGGGCGCGACGTCCGAGCGCCGCCCCACGATCTGCAGCAGTTTCCATGCGCCGTCCGCGTCGCGCAAAAAACCCTTGGCGCGCACGAGGCCTGTCTCCTCGTCCGCGAGCAAGGCGGCGAGACGCGCGACATCCACGGTTTCTTCGATCTCGAAGGATTGCGACTGCGGCTGCGCGCCGCCATGCGACGTCGGCGAGTCGGCGACGAAAGCGCTCGGCGCATGGGCGCCGAAGGCGATGTCGGGCGCGAGCGCGCCGTGTGTCGTCTCGACGATTTTCGCGCGCGACGCCGTATCGGCGAGCCATCTGCGCAGATCGGCGCGCGCGTCGTCGGAAACGAGGTCGATCTTGTTGAGCACGACGAGATCGGCTTCCGCGAGCTGCCGCAGGATCGTATCGGCCAGATATTTGTCGCGCGCCAGCTTGCGCGCCGTCTCGGCGTCGACCAGCACGAGCGTCGCCTCGTGCCGCAGGCCAGCGACCAGCGACAGAGATTGCGCGACGGCGCCCGGCAGCGCGACGCCGCTCGTCTCGATCAACAGGCAGTCGATGTTGTCGCGCGCCGCAAGGGCGATGAGGCCCGCCGTCAGATCGTCGCCGAAGGAACAGCAGATGCAGCCGCCGGCGAGCGTCAGCACGTCGCCGGACGCCTGTTCGATCAGATCCGGATCGATCGGCAGCGCGCCAAATTCGTTGACCGCGACCGCTATCCGACGGCCGCCGGCATGGCGCAGCAGATGATTGACCAGCGTGGTCTTGCCGGCGCCGAGATAGCCGGAAATCAGCGTGACGGGCTTGGGCGGCCCGCCGGAGCGTGGCTCGTTATTCACGCGAATCCTCAAGCAAGCCGTCATTGCGAGCGAAGCGAAGCAATCCATCCGTCAATCTGCGAAGGTTCGGAGATGGATTGCTTCGTCGCTGCGCTCCTCGCAATGACCGAACGAAATGTTTTGCGCCCACGAAGCAGTTTCGAGTCAGGCTCTGGGCATGAGGGGGCTGGATTGGCGAAGATCTCACAGGCGGATTGAGAACCCGCATCAAATCTTCGCCGCCTCGAATATCCGCCCGCCGTGCACCGTGCCCCACACGCGCACGTCCTTCAGCTTGTCCGGCGCGATCTCGGTCGGATCGTCCTCCAGCACGGCGAAGTCCGCGCGTTTGCCGGTTTCGATCGAGCCGAGTTCACCGTCGAGCTTCAGCGTCCAGGCGGCGCCGAGCGTGATGGCGTGGAGGGCTTCGGCGACCGTGATCTTCTCGGTCTCGCCCAGCGTGCGGCCGCTGGCGGTCAGGCGATTGACCGCGCACCAGGCGGTGAACAGCGGCGCGAGCGGCGTCACCGGCGCGTCCGAGTGAATGGCGAGCGGTACGCGATAGTCGAGCGCGGCGCGGCAGGCGTTCATGCGTTCGGCGCGCTCGGGGCCGACGGTCAGCGCGTAGTGCTCGTCGCCCCAGTAGTAATGATGGTTGGGGAAGAGGTTCACGCTCATGCCGAGCCTGGCCATGCGCGCGAATTGCGCGCGGTCGGCGAGCTGGCAATGCTGCAGCGTGAAGCGATGATCGGCCGAAGGATGCTTGCGCAACGCGGCCTCCATCGTGTCGAGCACGAGTTCGGTCGCTTCGTCCCCGTTGGTGTGACAGTGCACGAGCACGTTCATCTGCAACGCGGCTTCGAGCGCTTCGGCAAGCCGTTGCGGCGGCACATACCACAGGCCGGGCGCCGCGCCATTGTAATAGCCGGGCCACCGCAGGCGCGCCGAGAAACCTTGAATCGAACCGTCGACGACGATCTTGACGAGGCCGAGCCGCAGGCGGTCGCTCGACTTCTCCGCCAGCGCCGCCGCGGCCTCGATCGTGCCGCGCGCATCGTCGCCGAGATAGCGGCGCAGCGGAACGATTCGCGCGGGATAGGACGAATCGCCGGTTACGCGCAGCATCATTTCCACCGTGTCGGGCGGCAGCGGATTGGCGAGATCGGTCGCCGTCGTCACGCCCTTGCGCACGCACAACCGCGCGAAATCGCGCAAGCCCCGTTCGTCGCCCGACATCATCGCGCGGTCGAGGCCGACATGGGCGGCGACCGTCATCTGTGCTTCCGGCCCCTTCATCTCGCCGGTCGGCATGCCGTCGGCGCCCAGCGGCACGCCCGGGTGGTTGACGCCCGTGCGCATCAGCCCGGCCAGTTCCAGCGCTTTGGTGTTGACGTTGAGAATGTGGAAGCTCGCGTGCATCACGCCGATCGGGCGGTCCGGCGAGATGCGGTCGAGATCGGCGCGCGTCATGCGCACATTGTCGAAATAGATGGGATCGAGGCCCCATCCGGTCAGCGGCGCGTTTGCGTCGGCGAGCTGCTTCTCCTGCTCGGCGAGGCGCGCCAAGACCGCCTCGAGCGAGCGCAGGCCGGCCCAGGTCTTCCCATCCGGCGCGACGCGGTCGAACCAGCCGCAATAGACGTAGCGCCAGACAGCGCCCTCGAAGGCGTGACTGTGGCCTTCGACGAAGCCGGGCATGAGGATGCGGTCGGCGAAGCGCGTGTCGACGATATGCTCGCCCCAGCCAGTCAGCTCCTCCATCGTTCCCGCGCCGAGTATGCGGCCGTCGCGCACGGCGACATGGGTGGCGGTCGGACGCGCGGGGTTCATGGTGATGATTTTTCGCGCGAGATAGATGGTGGTCGTCATGTCGTCCTCAGTTTCGCGCGCGATTATGGGCGAGGGGCGCGGCCCCGCCAATCCTGCAATGCAGCGGCGCGGTCCTGCGATTGCGGCAGTCGCGCGGCCAAGCGAATATGCGCGATGAATTTCGGGGCAGGGGACGCACGGGTGACGGAAGAAGAAATACTGGAAGTCTTTTCGCGGACGAAGCCGCCGGTGCTCGACACGCTCGGCGGCCGCGTCGTCGCCTACGACAAGGCGCTGGAGCGCGTCACCATGCTGTGGACAGCCGAGACGCGGCACTGCCATTCGGTCGAGGGCCACCCGCGTGGAGGCATCGTGCAGGGCGGCATCGTCACGGGCTGGATCGATTCGGCGATGGCGCACGCCTGTGTCGCCAAGTCGGCGTTCACGGTCGGCGTGCCGAGCCTCGAGATCAAGGTGAGCTTTCTCGCCGCCGCGAGCCCCGGCCTCTACCGGTCCTACGGCTGGGTGGTGAAATGGGGCCGCAGCGTCGCCTTTCTCGAAGGCGAGCTGCGGGACGAGGAGGGCCATCTGGTCGCGCGCGCGAGTTCGACGGCGGCGCTCAGGCATCTGAAGAAGTAGACTGGACCACGAGCCTTCAGGCTCGCTTCGCTGGACGTGCGAGCCTGGAGGCTCGCGGTCCGTTCACTCGCTCTCGTAGCTGAAATCGCAGTGGCTCGCGCCCTGCATGATGGTCTGCGTGCGCGTGAATTTCAGGCTGGGGTCGTAGCCTTCGCAGAAACTGCCGTCGCGCTGGCAGGAGAGCAGGGGGCCGATTTCCGCCAGCCCCATGTCGCGGTACATTTCGGCGTAGCGGCAGCGCGTGACGTCGAAGGCGAAGACCTTGTCGTTTTTTTCGCGAACCTCGACTTCCAGCGTTCCGCCGCGCGTCCAGAGCGGCTGAATGGCCTCGAAGCCGCGCAGGCCCGGCGCGCCGCCCTGCGCCAGCGCCATCGCCTGCCCCTGCGCAATCGCGGAGCGCCGGACGCTTTCGGCGACGATGCGGCGGGCTTCCGCCACGCCATGCGCGGCCTTCACTGTTTCATAGACTTGCGCGAGAATTTCCGCCTCGATACGGCGGCGCTCCAGCATTGGAGCAAGATCGGGCGCGAATTCGGACGTCGTCTGATCGCTCATGGAAGGCTCCGCGATGCGGCAGCGTCCCATGAACCGGCTCCGCCAGGCAAGGACGTCAGACGTCCACCTCGAAGAGAAACTGCCCGGTGGAGGCGTCGGCTATGCCGACCATCGCGGCGGGCGTCTCGCGCTTCTTGATGCGGGCCGAGGAAATCGCTTCCCGCACGTCGCGAAACGCGCCACGGCGCGCGCCATTGACGCGAACTTCATAGGGACGCGCCGGCCGGCCATTGTCATGGTGCTGCGTCTGAACCATCTGATCCTCCTGGCGCCCCCGCGCCCGTCGGTCTGAACTCGACATAGGTCGCCCGGCGGGGCCTGCAAGGCCTATGCGGCCGCGCACAGACAGAACTTCGCAGACAAAACTTGGCTCCGGCGGCCCGAGGCAATACAAGAGCCGCCTGACATGCCAGAGAGAGGCTCGACCGTGCCCGCTTATCGCTCCCGCACCACCACCCACGGCCGCAACATGGCCGGCGCGCGCGGCCTGTGGCGCGCCACCGGCATGAAGGACGGCGATTTCGGCAAGCCGATCATCGCCATCGTCAATTCCTTCACGCAATTCGTGCCGGGCCACGTCCACCTGAAGGATCTCGGCCAGATGGTCGCCCGGGAGGTCGAGGCCGCCGGCGGCGTCGCAAAGGAATTCAACACGATAGCCGTGGACGATGGCATCGCCATGGGCCATGACGGCATGCTCTATTCCCTGCCGTCGCGCGAAATCATCGCCGACAGCGTGGAATACATGGTCAACGCCCATTGCGCCGACGCGATGGTGTGCATTTCCAATTGCGACAAGATCACACCCGGCATGTTGATGGCCGCCATGCGGCTGAACATTCCCGCGGTCTTCGTGTCCGGCGGGCCGATGGAGGCCGGCAAGGTCAATATTCCCGGCAAGCCGCACAAGGTCGATCTCATCGACGCGATGGTGGCGGCGGCCGACGACAAGGTGTCGGACGCCGACGTGCAGGTGATCGAGCGCTCGGCCTGCCCGACCTGCGGCTCGTGCTCGGGCATGTTCACCGCCAATTCGATGAACTGCCTGACGGAAGCGCTCGGCCTCGCGCTGCCGGGCAACGGCACTGTCGTGGCGACGCACGCCGATCGCCGCCGCCTGTTCGTGGAGGCCGGCCATCTCATCGTCGATCTCGCGCGCCGCTATTACGAGCAGGACGATGCGAGCGTGCTGCCGCGCGAAATCGCGAGCTTCAAGGCGTTCGAGAACGCCATGACGCTCGACATCGCCATGGGCGGCTCGACCAACACCGTGCTGCATCTGCTGGCCGCCGCCAACGAAGGCGAGGTCGGCTTCACCATGGCCGACATCGACCGCCTGTCGCGCCGCGTGCCGTGCCTGTGCAAGGTCGCGCCGTCGGTCGCCAATGTGCATGTGGAAGACGTGCACCATGCCGGCGGCATTTTCGGAATTCTGGGCGAACTCGATCGCGCCGGCCTGCTCAACCGGGATACGCACAGCGTCCATGCCCCGTCGCTGTCGGCCGCGCTCGATACATGGGACGTCACGCGCTCCAACAGCGAGAATGTGAAAACCTTCTTCAAGGCCGCGCCTGGCGGCGTGCCGACGCAGGTCGCCTTCATCCAGTCCGCGCGCTTCGACGATCTCGACCTCGACCGCCAGAAGGGCGTGATCCGCGATAAGGCGCACGCCTTCTCGCAGGACGGCGGCCTTGCGGTTCTCTTCGGCAATATTGCGGAGGAGGGCTGCATCGTGAAGACGGCGGGCGTCGACGAGAGCATTCTGAAATTCACTGGCCCGGTGCGCGTCTACGAGAGCCAGGATGCGGCGGTGAAGGGCATTCTCGGCAATGAGGTGAAGGCCGGGGACGTCGTCGTCATCCGCTACGAAGGGCCGCGCGGCGGGCCGGGCATGCAGGAAATGCTCTATCCCACGAGCTATCTGAAGTCGCGCGGCCTCGGCAAGGCCTGCGCGCTCGTCACCGACGGGCGGTTTTCCGGCGGCACGTCGGGGCTGTCGATCGGCCATTGCTCGCCGGAAGCGGCCGAAGGCGGCACGATCGGGCTGGTGGAGACGGGCGACACGATCGCCATCGACATTCCCAACCGCACGATCAATCTCCTGGTCGCCGACGACGTGCTGGCCGCGCGCCGCACGGCGCAGGAGGCGAAGGGCTGGAAGCCCGTCGAGAAGCGGACGCGCAAGATCACGACGGCGCTGAAGGCCTATGCGGCGCTGACGACCAGCGCGGCCAAGGGCGCCGTTCGCAAGGTCGACTGACCGCGCCCGCGCGACGCGATGTCCGGGCGCTGCGAGCAATTTGAGCGTTACAGGCTCCCCGTCCTTCTCCCTCCCCGCAAGGGGAAGGGGAGTCGCGTCCCTTTCGCGGAAGTCTCGCGTCGCGGGAGAGCGGAAAGCGTGTCACCGCGCCCGCGCGCGCTCCACGATGGCCCGGCAATCCACGCCCACGGGCAGCGCGCCGTATTGATGCGCGCCCTGCGACGCGAGCCGCGAGGCGCAGAAGGCGTCCGCGACATATGAAGGCGCATGGCGCACCAGCAGGCTCGCCTGCAGGCCCGTCGCCAGCCGGTCCACCAGATTTCGCGCGCGCAGTTCGAAATCGTCGGTGCGGCGCATGTCCGCGCGCAGCTCCGCGACATGGGCGTCGAGCGTGGCGTTGCCGCCTTCGGATGTCTCCACTTCCGCAAAATACGCCTCGAGCGTCTCCGGCGATTTCACCATGGCGCGCAACACGTCGAGGCATTGCACGTTGCCCGAGCCTTCCCAGATGGCGTTGACCGGGCTTTCGCGGAACAAGCGCGGCATCGGGCCGTCCTCCATCACGCCGGAGCCGCCGATACATTCCATCGCCTCGTAGGCGACCGACGGCGTGCGCTTGCAGATCCAGTATTTGCCGATGGCCGTGCCGATGCGAATGAGATTCGCCTCATGCGGGTCGGCGCGGTCGTCGAGCGCGCGGGCGATGCGCATGGTGAGCGTCAGCGCCGCCTCGCTTTCGAGCGCGATATCGGCGAGCACGTTGGTCATGATCGGCTGGTCGATCAGCAGGCGGCCGAAGGCGGACCGCTGCGCGCAATGGTCGATCGCCTGCGCGACCGCCATACGCATGCCGGCGGACGAGCCGATCATGCAGTCGAAGCGCGTCATCGCCACCATTTCGATGATGGTCGCCACACCGCGCCCTTCCTCGCCGATCATCCAGCCGAGCGCGCCGCGCAATTCCGTTTCGCTCGAGGCGTTGGAGGCGTTGCCCATCTTCTTCTTCAGCCGCAGCACCTGCAGCGGGTTCTTCGTCCCATCGGGCTTCCAGCGCGGCACGAGGAAGCAGGAGAGGCCGGCCGGCGCCTGCGCCAGAACGAGAAAGGCGTCGCACATCGGCGCGGAGACGAAGAACTTGTGGCCCACCAACTCATAGGGCTCGCCCGGGCCGCTGGCGTCCACCGGCAGCGCGCGCGTCGTATTGGCGCGCACATCGGAGCCGCCCTGCTTTTCCGTCATCGCCATGCCGACGGTCAGGCCGTTCTTCTCGCCCGCCGGAACGTTGCGCGGGTCGTAGCTGCGCGCGAGTATCTTCGGCAGCCATTCCCGCGCGATCTCCGGCTGCGCTTGCAGCGCGGGCGTGGCGGCGAAGGTCATGGTGATCGGGCAGCCGTGGCCGGCCTCGACCTGGCTGTGCATGTAGAAGCGCGCGGCGCGCGCGACATGCGCGCCGGGGCGCGGATCGGTCCAGGGGGAGGAATGCAGGCCTTCCTCGATCGCGGTCTTCATCAGCTGGTGATAGGAGGGATGAAAACGCACCAGATCGACGCGGCGGCCGTAGCGGTCGTGCGTGTCGTATTCCGGCAGGTTCCTGTTCGCCTGCGCGCCGAGGTCGAGATAATCCGCCGTGCCGATGCGCGCGCCGAAATCGGCGAGGTCGTTCGCCGCCCATTGCGCGTTTTCGCGCACGACCGCTTCGGCCAGCGGGCGGTCGGATGAATAGAGATTGTAGTCGGCGAGTTCGTGCGGCTGGTTGATCACCTCGTGCGTGGCCGCGCCGTAGGGATCGGCGTGGCTTGCGCGTTGATGCGCGGCGGTTTCCATGGGCGCTCCTGTTGCTGGCGGCAGGATAGCGCGGGTGTACGCCCCGCGTCATGCGGCAGCGCAAATGGAGCGCGAGCCTCCAGGCTCGCCTGCTCGAGGCAAATGCGGGCCTGAAGGCTCGCGGTCCGGCTTCGCGCGGTGTATGGGGGCGCATGACCGAAATCGAAACCGCGCCCATCGAGGAAACACTCTGTCCCCATTGCGGCAAGCCGGCCGCGCTGTGCGTGTGCGATGCCGTGTCCGTCATCGAGAACCGCGTCGCCGTGCTCATTCTGCAGCATCCGCAGGAGCAGGACCGGCTGCTTGGCACGGCGCGGCTCGCCGCGCGGCAGCTCTCCAATGCGACGTTCAAGGTCGGCCTCTCGTGGCCGAGCCTCGCCAAGGCGCTGGGCCGCGAGGCGGACGCCTCGCAATGGGCGGTGCTGCATCTGGGTTCGACCAAGCCTGCCGACCTGCCCCCCGGCCGCGAAGTCGCCGTTCTCGACAAGAAGGGCGTCGTTCTGGCGGATCAGGACGCGGCGCTGAAGGGCGTTCGCGGCATCGTCGTTTTCGACGGCACATGGGCGCAGGCCAAGACCCTGTGGTGGCGCAACGCCTGGGTATTGAAGGCGAAGCGCCTCGCGCTCGCGCCGAAGCGCCGCTCGCTCTACGGCGATCTTCGCCGCGAGCCCCGCCGCGAAGGCCTGTCGACCATCGAGGCGATCGGGTTGGCGCTGGGCGCAATCGAGGGAAAGCCCGAGATCGACGCCGGCCTGCGCGACGGGTTTGCCGCGATGCTGGCGAAATATCGAGCGGCGATGGAGGCGGGCGAGGTTGCGCCACAGGCGCCGAAGACTGGCGGGCAGCGACGCGGAAAATGGCGGGGGAAGAGGTAGCATTGGCGCGTTCGCCCTCCATCCCCGCAAGGGGAGGGAGCGCGCCCGAGGCGATCTTCGATTTTCGAGGTCATACGAGGAGCGCTTCTACTCCAGCACGGCATACACGTCGCCGGAATTGGCCTCGTGCGGCAGCCCGGCGATTCGCGCCGCCATCTCCTCATGCGGAACCCATTCGCCGGTCAGCGCGTGAGTCTCGCCGAGCGTGAGATCGAAGCGGTAGGCGCCGAGCGCCGCCAGACTTTCGAGACAGCGATAGGCCACGTCGCGCTGGATTGTGGTGAATTCGAAGGAGAGCGCAGGGATGGGCTGCGACAGGCCGGCGAGCACGTCGGCCTCGAAGCCTTCGACGTCGATCTTCGAGAAAGCCGGAACGCCATGCGCCGCGATCAGAACGTCGAGCGTCGTCATCTTCGCCTCTACGGCCGCATCCCAGGTCTGGCCTTCCCAGCCTGCGGCGCCGTCGGCGGCGGCGATGAAATCGGCCGAGGCCGTCGTCACCGTGGGATTGGCGGAATTGACGTGCAGCGCAATCTCCCCCTCGTGCGCGCCGCAGGCGGCGCGCATCAGCGTCACCTCTGGATCGTCGCCGTAGACCGCCTCGATTACGCGACAGCAGAGCGGCTGCGGTTCGAGCGCGACGACTCGCGCGCCGAGACGGCGGAAGGCGCCGATGCGGTCGCCGACATGCGCGCCGATATCGAAGGCGAGGTCGCCCGCTTCGAGAAAGCGCGCATATAGCGCCGTCATCCGCGTTTCATGCGCAGGTTCGCCGTAGTAGACGTCGAGCGAACGGCGCAGCGTCCGGAATGTGGGGTTGGCGGCAAGGGCGCCGATACGGGCGGAGCGGCTCATTCAGACTTTATCCGGGTTGCCTTGCCGCCAGCCGATCCTGCCGGCGCAAATCCGGAAAGAGCCGCATCCACAACAGCGCCACGACGATCGTTCCGACTCCGCCGATGACGCCGGCGGGCACGGGGCCGAACAGGCCGGCCAACATTCCGGACTCAAACTCGCCGAGCTGGTTGGAAGTTCCGATGAACAACGAATTCACAGCGCTCACGCGCCCGCGCATGTCGTCGGGCGTGCCGAGCTGCACCAGCGACTGGCGGATGACGACGCTGATATTGTCGGCGGCGCCGGTGACGGCGAGCGCCGCGAGCGACAGGATCATGTTGCGGGACAGGGCGAAAACGAAGATCGCGAGGCCGAACAGGCCGACGGCGGCAAACAGCGTGCGCCCGACATTGGCGCGCACGATGCGGCCGACGAAGACGGACATGGCGAGCGCGCCGACCGCGGGCGCGGAGCGCAGGAGGCCGAGCCCGACCGAGCCGGTCTCGAGAATGTCGTGCGCGTAGATCGGCAGCAGCGCGGTCACGCCGCCGAGCAGCACGGCGAACAGATCGAGCGATATGGCGCCGAGAATGACCGGGCGCCGCCAGATGAAGGAAAGACCGGAGAAGACCGAGGCGAGCGTCACCGGCGATTTCGGCAGCGCCGTGCGTTCCATCGGCACGGCGAGGATGACGATGAAGGTCGCAGCCGACATGGCGGCGGCAAGGCCGAGCGGAACGCGCGCGCCGAAGGCGTAGAGCAGGCCGCCGAGCGCGGGGCCGACGATGGTCGCCGTCTGCATGGCCGATGACGAATAGGCGACCGCGCGGGGCAATTCCGTCGCCCCGACGATGCCCGGCAGCAGGGCCGACATGCTCGGATGTTCGAACGCGCGCGCGGCGCCGAGCAGCGCCACCGCCGCGAAGATGATCGGCGCGCTCAGCCAGTCGCCCGCCGCGCCGACGGCGAGAAAGGCGAGCGTGGCGACGTTGACGATCTCGCAGCCTGCGATGATACGGCGGCGGTCGACGCGATCGGCAAGCGGGCCGACAACGAATGTGAGCGCGACCATGGGCAGGAATTGCGCCAGACCGACGAGGCCGAGATTGTAGGCCGAACCCGTGCGCGCATAGACCAGCCAGCCGATCGCTACGCCCGCCATCTGGAAGGACAGCGAGGTGAAGACGCGCGCGAGAAGAAACAGGCCGAAGGCGCGGCGCTCGGCGGCGGGGGCTGGATCGCTCAACGGGCGGCTCTATTCCTTGGGCGGCTCGACATAGAGCCCTTCCGGCCCGATCCACACCAGCCGGTCGTGCACTTTCGTCACGCCGGGCGTGTTTTCGGCGAGCACGCGCAGCGCGTTGCGCTCGCGCTCGTCGAGGATCGCGCCGGACAAGGTCGCCTCGCCGCGATCGACATCGATGGCGATCAGGCTTACGGGCGCCCATTTCTGCGCGCGTATGGCGGCGACGATGCGGGCGCGAATCTCCTTGTCGCCCGCCGGCGCGATTTCCAGCGCGGGGGAAGCCAGCGCGCGGATGACGTCGGCGCGCGCGACCACGCCGGCAATGCGGCCGTCGCGCACGACCGGGACGCGCTTGACATGACGCTTCTCCATCAGCGCGACGACTTCGGCTATGTCGGCGTCTTCGTCGATGCAGGCCGGCCGCTCGCTCATGAGTTCCGACACGCGCCGAGCGTGTTCGCGCACGAAATCGTCGGCCTCGCGTCCCGGGCCGAGCAGGATTTCCACCCAGCGCGCGCGCTTGCGGCCCGTGCCGAGTTCGGCGCGGCGCATCAGGTCGCCCTCCGTCAACATGCCGACCAGCGTGTTGCCGGCGTCGACGACCGGCAGGCCGCTGACGCGATGCTCGATCATCAGTTTCACGGCGTCCGCGATGGTCGCATCGTCGCGAATCGTGACCACCGGAGATGTCATGATGTCGCCCGCCTTCATGCGGTTTCTCCCTGTCAGGCCGAAAGACGCGCGGCGGCGTCGAGCAAAGCGCGGTCCGCGCCGCGCGGTCCGAGAATGGATATGCCCACCGGCGCGCCGTCGACTACGCCGGCGGGCAGGACGAGTTGCGGCAGGCCGGCGAGGCCCGCGGGGCAGAGAAAGACCATGGCTTCGTCGCGATAGGCTTCCAGCGTCGCCGCATCCGCGTCGAGGCGCGGCGCCGGGCCGTGCAGCACGGGCGCGATCATCAGCCCGTCGGCGCCGTAGAGTTTCAGAAGATGCGCAGCGAAGTCGGCGCGCGACTGGCGCGCCGCCGAAACCTCGGCGTCCGTCACTTTCTTTGCGGCGAGAAAGCGCTGCGCGATCGTGGGGCCGAGGACGGGCTTGCGACGGTCGACCCATGGGCCGTGCAGGCTGCCCGCCTCGTGCAATTGCAGAATGCGGAAGGCGTCGCAGGGCCCTTTCGTCGGGCGGTCGTAGATGTCGACCGGCGCGGCCTCGCCAAGCGCAGCCTGCAGCTTTTCGGCCATGGGCATGATCGCCTCGCGCACGGCGGCGGGCAGGCGGGCGAACAGATCCCGCGCGATCATCACGCGGCTCGCGCTCGACCGCCCTTGCGGCAAGAGCACATCGCCCGCCGCTCTCAATGTCGCTGCGTCGCGCGCGAAAAATCCGCAGGTGTCGAAGGAGGGCGCGAGCGGCATGCAGCGCTCGAGCGAAATGGCGCCGTGCGTCGGACGCAGGCCATAGAGGCCGCAGAAGCTCGAGGGCGCGCGCACCGAGCCGCCGGTGTCGGAGCCGAGAGCGATATCGCAGAGCCTGGCCGCCACCGCGCTCGCCGAGCCCGAGGATGAGCCGCCGGGCACGCGGTCGGGCGCGGCCGGATTGAGCGGCGCGCCGAAATGCGCATTCGTGCCATAGAGCGACCAGGCGAGTTCTTCCGTTTGCGTCTTGCCGACGAATTGCGCGCCGGCGGCGAGCAGCGCCGCGGCGGCGGGCGTCGTTTCCAGCGCGACCGGGCTCTCGGCGAGCTTCACCGGATTGCCGCAGGCCGTGCGATAGCCGGCGACATCGAAAATATCCTTCACGCCGAACGTCAGGCTCTGCAGCGGACCATGCGCGGGCCCGGGGACGGCGACGGCGGGATAGGGCATGAAGGCGCGGGCAGGGTCGTCGGCAAGCAGCATCGGCATTGTCTCAGGACGGATCGCGCGCATCCTATCAAGCCGGCGGCGCGTCGGGCAGGCGCCGTGCGAGGGCGGGCCATGCGGCTTGGACATGCGGCTTGGACATGCGGCGCCATGCCGCTCCGCCGCACGAATGTCGCCGGCAGCAACTTGTTCTGGCGCAAGAACCCGGCCTGCGCTCGCGATCTATCAAGCGCCATTGCGCCTTCGCGACGCGGTTGCGCGCCTCCGAGCGCGCTGCGGCAGCGGGAAAACGGAATGTCATTGGCCGAAGCCGTCTTCGCACGCGGCTGCGCCGAGCGCAGCTCGCAGCGGTGCGGCATATGTTCGAACCTGTTTGCGGCTCTCAGCGAAACGGAGCGCGAGACGCTCGATCGCGCGCGCCGGCGCACGGTCTTCGCCGCCAAGGAAATCGTGTTCACGCAGGGCGATCCGGCGTCGCGCGTCTTCAACCTGTCGGACGGCGTCGTGCGCATCTACCGCCTTCTGCCGGACGGGCGCCGGCAGGTCGTCGGCTTCGCGCTGCCGGGCGATTTTCTCGGCCTGACCATGCAGGATCATTATCCGCTGACCGCCGAGGCGATCGAGCCGACCCTCGCCTGCGCCTTCCCGCGCATCGCCTTCCGCCGGCTGGTCGACGGCAATCTCGCCGCGCTCAGGCGCATGAACCAGATCGTGAGCCAGGAGCTGACGGCCGCGCACGACCGCATGATGATGCTGGGGCGCTACACGGCGGAGGAGAAGATGGCGGCGTTTCTGCTGTCGTGGCGCGAACGGCGGCGCGCCTGCGCTGGCACGGGCGTGAACCTGCCGATGAGCAGGCGCGACATCGCGGATTATCTGGGACTGACGATCGAGACGGTCAGCCGCACATTTACCCGGCTCGAACGCGCGGGCGTGATTGCGATCCTGCCGGGCGGCGTGCGCATTGCGGACGAGGCGCGCGCAGCGAAACTGGCGGCGGCCTCGCCCGACGTCTGACCGCGCAACGCCGCTCTACGTCGCCGTTTGCGCCTGCGCCCGGTTGCGCGCCATTTTCGGCGCGCCGACCCGCAGGCGACGGTCCGAGAGCGACAGCGTTCCGCCGAAGGCCATGAACAGGCCGCCGATCCAGATCAGCAGCACGAAGGGTTTCCAGTAGACGCGGACGGTGGTCGTCTTGTCGGCATTGACGTCGCCCAGCGCGACATAGAGCTGGCCAAGGCCGCGCGTCATGAGGGCGGCCTCGGACGTGCTCATGCTGCGGGTCGAGAAGGCGCGCTTGGAAGGCTCCATCGTCCCGATCGCGCGGCCTGCGCTCGTCACATTGAACGTCGCGACATCAGCGGTGAAATTCGGCCCCTTGCGCGGCGCGATGCCCTCGTATTTCAGTTCGTAGCCGCCGATCGGGATTGTGTCGCCGGGCTTGTAGGCGCCGATCGTCTCGACGCCCCAGGCCGTCTCGCAGACGATGCCGATGAGCGTGAGGCCGAGGCCGATGTGCGCGAACATCGTGCCCCATGTCGAGCGCGGCAGGCCGCGCGCACGGTTGACCGCCACGCTGAAGGGAACGCGGAAGAGGCCGGAGCGCTCGACGAGTTCGGCGGTCGAACCCGCGACGACGTAGAAGCCGAGCCCGATCGCGGCCAATGCGACCACCGGCTTGCCCTGCAGCGCGAAGGCGACGATGACGCCGGTCAGCGCCGCGATATAGGCGAAGGTCAGCCGTTGCGCCGCGCCGCGCACATCGCCGCGCTTCCACGCGAGCAGCGGGCCGAAGGGCATGGCGATGAGGATCGGCACGAACAGCGGCGCGAAGGTGAGATTGAAGAAGGGCGCGCCGACGGAAATCTTGGCGCCGGTCAGCGCTTCCAGCGCCAGAGGATAGAGCGTGCCGACGAAGACGGTGGCGCAGGCGGTCGACAGCAGCAGGTTGTTGAGCACCAGCGAGCCTTCGCGCGAAATCGGCGCGAACAGTCCGCCCTGCCGCAGCGAGGGCGCGCGCCAGGCGTAGAGCGCCAGCGCGCCGCCGATCAAGAGCAGCAGGATGACGAGAATGAAAACGCCGCGCGTCGGATCGCTGGCGAAGGCGTGGACCGAGGTCAGCACGCCCGAGC
>JASGFP010000015.1:0-39710 GCA_047605445.1 Rhodoblastus sp. | reverse complement strand
ACTACGGCGCCTTCGTGGAGCTGGAGCCGGGGATCGAGGGCCTCGTCCACGTCTCGGAAATGTCCTGGACCAAGAAGAACGTCCATCCCGGCAAGATCGTCTCGACGTCGCAGGAAGTCGACGTGCAGGTGCTGGAAGTCGATCCGGTCAAGCGCCGCATCTCGCTCGGTCTCAAGCAGACCCTGCAGAACCCGTGGGAAGCCTTCGCCGAACAGCATCCGATCGGTTCGGACGTCGAGGGCGAGGTCAAGAACAAGACCGAATTCGGTCTGTTTCTGGGTCTCGAAGGCGATGTGGACGGCATGGTCCATCTCTCCGATCTCGACTGGAACCGCCCGGGCGAACAGGTCATCGACGACTTCAAGAAGGGCGAGATGGTCAAGGCGCGCGTTCTCGACGTCGACGTCGAGAAGGAGCGCATTTCGCTCGGCATCAAGCAGCTCGGCAGCGATCCCTTCCAGTCCGCCAAGGGCGGCGAGGAAGGCGGCGACCTGCGCAAGGGCGGCGTCGTGACCTGCGAGATCGTCGAGGTCAAGGACGGCGGCCTCGAGGTCAAGATCGTCGGCACCGATCTCAACGCCTTCATCAAGCGTTCGGAACTCGCCCGCGACCGCGCCGACCAGCGCCCCGAGCGTTTCGCCGTCGGCGAGAAGGTGGACGCCCGCGTCACCCTGTTCGACCGCAAGGCGCGCAAGATCAGCGTTTCGATCAAGGCGCTCGAGGTCGCGGAAGAGAAGGAAGCGATCGCCCAGTACGGCTCGGCCGACTCCGGCGCCTCGCTCGGCGACATTCTCGGCGCGGCCCTCAAGGCGCGCGAGAAGAAGGGCGAATAAGCCTTTTCTTCGCCCGAAGGAACAAGACCCGCGCGGAGCGATCCGCGCGGGTTTTTTGTCGGTGGCGACGGCCTATCTTTGCTTGTTCGAGAGGGGCGCCGCGGCTAGCCTGCGCCCACGTCTGAAATCGAGACCTGCATGTATCCGCCCCCGCCCGAATATCTCGCCGAACGCCGTCTCCTGACACGCAAGCTGTCTTTCTGGCGTATCGCCGCTTTTGCGGCGCTGATCGTCGCCGTGCTGGCCGCCGGCTGGCGTCTGGCGGGCGCCGCCTCGCATGCCGGACCTCATATCGCGCGTGTGCGGATTGACGGGATCATCAAGGACGACAAGGCTCTGTTGAAGCTGGTGCGCGACGTGGCGGCCTCCTCGGCCAGCGCCGCCATTCTGTCGATCGACAGCCCCGGAGGCACGACCACGGGCGCGGAGGCGCTCTATGACGAACTGCGCCGGCTGGCCGCCAGGAAGCCGACCGTCGCCGTCGTCGACGGCATGGCGGCGTCGGGCGCCTATATCGCGGCGATCGCCGCCGACGGCATAGTCGCGCGCGGCAATTCGATGGTCGGCTCTATCGGCGTGCTCATGCAGATGCCGAACGCCTCCAGGCTGATGGAGACTGTCGGCGTGAAGATGGAGGAAATCAAGTCGGCCCCGCTCAAGGCTGCGCCCAATCCGTTCGAGCCGGTTACGCCCGAGGCGCGCGCGGCGGTGGCGTCGATGATCGCGGATTCATACAAATGGTTCAAAGACCTGGTGAGGGAGCGCCGCAAGCTGGACGATGCCGGCGTCGCCACTGTCTCCGACGGGCGCGTCTTCACGGGCCGGCAGGGGATCGAACTCGGGCTCGTCGACCGGATCGGCGGCGAGCGCGAAGCCATCGCCTGGCTTCAGAGCGAGAAGGGCGTCGCCAAGGGACTCAAGGTCCGCGACTGGAAGAAGCCGACAAAGGTTGAGACATTCGGTCTTCTTGGCGCGCTGGCGCAAGCCGCGGGCCTCGAACGGATCGGAGCCGCGCTCGCGGCCGCCGAAAGCATGGCTCAAGCTCGGCTGCTTGACGGTCCTGTTGCGATTTGGCAGGGTTCGGCATTGAATTGATGACTTTTTCGTGACGCTGACTTCGCAATGCGAGGCAGCGCTTTATTGTATGAGGCTTTCGGTGATCAAATCGGAACTCGTCCAGAGAATAGCCAAGCGCAATCCGCAGCTTTTCCAGCGCGACGTCGAGAATATCGTCAATGCGATTCTCGACGAGATCACCAGCGCGCTCGCCCGCGGCGACCGCGTCGAACTGCGCGGCTTCGGAGCGTTTTCCGTCAAGCGTCGCGATGCGCGCGTCGGCCGTAATCCGCGCACCGGCGCGCCGGTTTCCGTGGACGAGAAATCCGTGCCCTTTTTCAAGACGGGCAAGGAAATGCGCGAGCGGCTCAACGACGGCGGCATGTGAAGCCCGTCTGCGAAGCCTGACTTTGTGATGGGCGACTTGCGCGCGTGACTTGCGCCGCGCCCGCGCCCGCGCTCTAAAGGCGGTCATGCGCACGCTGTTTCGTCTTCTCGTTGTCCTGCCGCTGGCGATCCTCATCGTCCTGTTCGCCGTCGCCAACCGTCATCTGGTGATCGTGTCGTTCGATCCGTTTCCCGGCAACGATGTTCAGGGGCCGCAACTGACGGCGCCCTTGTTCCTCTTGCTCTTCCTCGCTGGCGCGCTCGGCGTGCTGGCGGGCGGCGTGACGGTCTGGTTCCGGCAGGGCAGGTTCCGCAAGCAGGCGCGCGTGGCCCGCGCCGAAGCCGCCGAAGCACGCGGGCGGGCCGAGGATTTGCGTGACAAGGTCGATCGGATCGAGACGAAATTGGCCGCGCTGCCGCCCTCGGGACGCCAGAGCGCGGCCTGAGGGAGCGCGGTCGCTTGACCTGCGGCTGGTTTGAGCCGAAGGCCTTCTGATGACGCCCAAGTCCGTCCTCGTGAAAATATGCGGTCTCCGGACATCGGAAAGCCTCGCCGCCGCATTGGATGCAGGCGCCGACATGGTCGGTTTCGTCTTCTTCGGCCCGAGCCCGCGCAACATCGCCCTGACCGAGGCGGCCTCCCTCGGCGCGCTGGTCAGGGGGCGGGCCAGGAAAGTGGCGCTGACGGTCGATGCCGACGACGGCTTCATCGACGCCATCGCGCGCGCGCTCGATCCCGACATCCTGCAATTGCATGGACGCGAAACGCCGGAACGCGCGGCCGCGCTGTCGGCGCGCACGGGCAAGCAGATCATGAAGGCTATCGGCATATCGGATCGCGCCGATCTTGCCGCCGCCGCCGTCTACGCCGCTGTCTGCGATTGGCTGCTGCTCGACGCCAAGCCGCCGAAGGACGCCACCCGCCCCGGCGGCAACGGCCTCGCTTTCGACTGGTCGATCCTTGATGGTTTCGACCCAGGCAAGCCCTGGCTGCTGTCGGGCGGGCTCACTCCCGCGAATGTCGCGGAAGCCCTCGCGTGCACGCACGCGCCCGGCGTGGACGTCTCCTCGGGCGTGGAAAGCGCGCCGGGCGTAAAGGACGCGGCGGCGATCCGGGCCTTCGTGGCGGCCACGCGCGCGCTTTCCTGACCGGGCCCGAGGCGCTAAGAGAGGCGCTCGCAAGAGCAGGGACCCCGCCTTGAACCAGCAGACGCCCAATTCCTTCCGCACTGGCCCCGACGAGCGCGGCCGCTTCGGCCTGTTCGGCGGGCGCTTCGTCGCCGAGACGCTGATGCCGCTGATCCTCGATCTGGAGGCGGCCTATGCTCATGCGAAAAACGATCCGGCGTTCCACGCCGAGATCGCGCATCTGCACACGCATTACGTCGGCCGACCGAGCCCGCTCTATTTCGCCGAACGCCTGACCGATCATCTCGGCGGCGCAAAAATCTACTTCAAGCGCGACGAGCTGAACCATACCGGCGCGCACAAGATCAACAACGTGCTCGGCCAGATCCTGCTCGCGCGCCGCATGGGCAAGAAGCGCATCATCGCCGAGACGGGCGCGGGCCAGCACGGCGTCGCCACCGCGACGGCCTGCGCGAAATACGGCCTCGACTGCGTCGTCTACATGGGCGCGGTCGATGTCGAGCGCCAGAAGCCCAACGTCTTCCGCATGAAGATGCTGGGCGCCGAAGTCGTGCCCGTGCAGTCGGGCGCGCGCACGCTGAAGGACGCGATGAACGAAGCGTTGCGCGACTGGGTGACGAACGTCGCTGACACCTTCTACTGCATCGGCACGGCGGCCGGCCCGCATCCCTATCCGGCGATGGTCCGCGACTTCCAGTCGATCATCGGCAAGGAAGTCCGCGAGCAGATCGTGGCCGCCGAAGGCCGCCTGCCGAACTCGCTCGTCGCCTGCATCGGCGGCGGCTCCAACGCCATCGGCCTGTTCCATCCCTTCCTCGACGACAAGGATGTTGCGATCTACGGCGTGGAGGCGGCGGGACACGGTCTGGCGGTCGACATTGGCCATGCCGCTTCGCTCGCCGGCGGCAAGCCGGGCGTTCTGCACGGCAACCGCACATACCTGCTGATGGATGACGACGGCCAGATTCTCGAAGGCCACTCGATCTCGGCCGGCCTCGATTATCCCGGCATAGGCCCGGAACACGCATGGCTGCGCGATGTCGGCCGCGTCACCTATCTGTCGGCGACCGACAAGGAAGCGCTCGAAGCGTTCCAGCTCTGCTCGAAGCTCGAAGGCATCATCCCCGCGCTCGAACCGGCGCACGCGCTGGCCAAAGTGATGGAGCTCGCGCCGAAACTGCCGCGCGACCACATCACGGTGATGAACATGTGCGGCCGCGGCGACAAGGATATTTTTGCCGTGGCGGAACATCTGGGCGGAATGTGAGATGACGACGAGAATCGACCGCCGCTTCGCGCTGTGCGCGCAGGAAAACCGCGCTGCGCTCGTGACCTACCTGATGGCCGGCGATCCCGATCCCGCCACGTCGCTGGAGGTCTTCCGCGCGATGGCGAAGGCAGGCGCCGACGTCCTCGAGATCGGCATGGCCTTCACCGATCCCATGGCCGACGGCCCCTCCATCCAGGCGGCCGGCCTGCGCGCGCTGCATGCCGGCATGACGCTGAAGAAAACGCTCGCGCTGGTCGCCGATTTCCGCAAGTCCGATAATGACACGCCGATCGTGCTGATGGGCTATTACAATCCGATCTACGTGATGGGCGTGGACAAGTTTCTGGATGCGGCGAAGCAGGCGGGCGTCGACGGGCTCATCGTCGTCGATCTGCCGCCTGAGGAGGACGACGAACTCTGCCTGCCCGCTCTCAAGGCCGGCCTTAATTTCATCCGTCTGGCGACGCCGACGACCGACGACCGGCGCCTGCCGAGCGTGCTGAACAATACGTCGGGTTTCGTCTATTACGTCTCGCTGACGGGCGTCACCGGCGCTGCGATCGCCGACTACGGCAAGGTCGGCTTGGCGGTCGCGCGCATCAAGGGGCACACGGCGTTGCCGGTTGCGGTCGGCTTCGGCGTCAAGACGGCCGACAACGCCCGCCAGATCGCCGGGCAGGCGGATGGCGTCGTCGTCGGCACCGCGCTGGTCGACGCCCTGAAAAAGTCGCTTGATGAAAACAACAATGCAACCGCAGGCACGGTCGAGGCGGTCGCCTCGCTCGTGCGCGAACTTGCCGGCGGCGCGCGCGCAGGCCGCAAGGTCGCAGCGGAATAGGAGATTCACGGGACTGTTCCCTCTCCCCGTTCACGGGGAGAGGGTTAGGGTGAGGGGACGGGTCATTGACCGGTATGTCGCCAATCACCCGGCCCCTCATCCGGCGCAGGCCGCCAAGTTGACGTAGGCTGCGTGGACTTGCCTGCGTCGCCACCTTCTCCCCGCACGCGGGGAGAAGGCGAAACCCAAGGTTCGACATGAGCTGGATATCCAACGTCGTCCCCCCGAAAATCCGGTCGATGCTCAAGCGCGACACGCCGGAGAACCTCTGGACCAAATGTCCCGAGAGCGGCGAACTCGTGTTCAACAAGGATCTCGAGCACAATCTCTGGGTTGTGCCGGGTTCGGGCTATCACATGCGCATGCCCGCCGAGGCGCGGCTGAAGAACCTGTTTGACGACGGCGCCTATTCTTCGTTGCCTACCCCCGACGTGCCGCTCGATCCGCTGAAATTCCGCGACGTGAAGCGCTACACCGACCGCCTCAAGGAAAACCGCGCCAAGACCGGTCAGCAGGACGCGGTGCGGCTCGCCGCCGGCAAGCTCGAGGGCCAGGACGTCGTGGTCGCGTTGCAGGATTTCGAGTTTCTCGGCGGCTCGCTCGGCATGGCTGCGGGCGAGGCGATCATCGCTGGCATGCTGGCGGCGGTCGAGGGCCGCACGCCCTTCATCATCTTCACCGCGTCTGGCGGCGCGCGCATGCAGGAAGGCATGTTTTCGCTGATGCAGATGCCGCGCACGACGGTCGCCGTGCAGCGGCTGCGCGCGGCGAAGCTGCCTTACATCGTCGTCCTCACCAATCCGACGACTGGCGGCGTCACCGCGTCCTACGCCATGCTCGGCGACGTGCACATCGCCGAGCCCGGCGCGGTCATCGGCTTCGCCGGCGCGCGCGTGATCGAGCAGACCATTCGCGAAAAGCTGCCCGACGGATTCCAGCGCGCGGACTTCTTGCGCGAGCACGGCATGGTCGACATGGTGGTTGAGCGCAAGGACATGCGCGCGACGCTCGCGCGGCTCTGCGCGCTGATGACGAAGCAGCCAGCGCGGCCCGAGCCGGATGCGGCGTAGACGTCTTGCACAATGAGGCCCTCATGCTGAGGAGCCGCTGAAAGCGGCGTTCCGAAGCGCGAGGGCGTCTCCACCGGCCGTCCTTCGAGACGCGCCTTCGGCGCTCCTCAGGACGAGGGTTCCTGATGACGCAATCCTACCTCGACGCCATCCTCGCACGTCTGCTCGACCTGCATCCGCGCAAGATCGACCTGTCGCTCGGCCGCACCGAACGTCTGCTGGCGGCGCTGGGCGATCCGCACAGGCGCCTGCCGAAGACGATCCATGTCGCGGGCACCAACGGCAAGGGCTCGACCGTCGCCTTCCTGCGCGCGATCCTCGAAGCGGCGGGAGAGCGCGTGCATGTCTACACCTCGCCGCATCTCCTGCGCTTCAACGAACGCATTCGGCTTGGCGGCAGGCTGGTCGACGACGCCACGCTGATCGCCGCGCTCGAAAAGGCCGAGCGCGTGAACGCCGGCGCGCCGATCACCTTTTTCGAAATCGGCACGGCGGCGGCCTTCGATCTGTTTGCAGAGACGCCTGCCGACTGGCTGTTGCTCGAAGTCGGGCTCGGCGGTCGCTTCGATTCGACCAACGTGATCGAACAGCCCGCGGCGAGCGTGATCACGCCTGTTTCGATCGACCATGCCGAATTCCTTGGCGACACGGTCGAACGCATCGCATTCGAAAAAGGCGGAATCTTCAAGCGCGGCGCGCAGGGCGTGATCGGTTATCAGAACGAAGAGGCTTTACGCGTTCTCGAAGCCTGCGCGCGCCGCGCCGGCGCGCCGTGCATTCAGGCGCGCCGCGATTTCGATGTGCGGGAGGAGAACGGCCGCCTTATTTTCGAGGACGAACGCGGGCTCCTCGACTTGCCCGCGCCGCGCCTCTCCGGCCGGCATCAGCACCAGAACGCGGCAACCGCCATCGCCGCACTGCGCGCGGTCGCGCCGACGCTGCCGGCGCATGCTTTCGAGGCCGGCATGAAGAGCGTCGACTGGCCGGCGCGCCTGCAACGCATCTCGCGCGGAAAACTCGTCGAACTGGCGCCGCCGGGCGCCGAGATCTGGATCGACGGCGGCCATAACGAGGACGGCGCCCGCGTCGCCGCCGCGGCGATGGGCGAACGCGCGGCGTTGAACGATGCGCCGCTCGTGCTCGTCTCCGGCCTGCTCGCCACCAAGGATGCGCGCGCTTTTCTCGCGCATTTCACCGATCTCGCAACGCGCATCGTCGCCGTGCCGGTGTCGGGCGATCACTATGGCCGCGCGCCCGCCGATGTGGCGGAGGCCGCGCGCGATCTGGGTCTGTTCGCCAGCGAGGCGCCTTCGATCGAGGACGCACTCCAGCGTGTCGCGCGCGAACACTGGCGCACGCCGCCGCGCATTCTCATCTGTGGTTCGTTATATTTGGCTGGCGCGGCGCTGGCGCTCAACGGGTGTGCGATCGCCTGATCAGCGGGCCGCCGGCTCTCGCGAAGAGCGCGCGAGCAAGTGCGGATAGATGTCCGTTTGGTCAAGCAGGCTGCATTGACTGATGTCCCGCGGCCTGACGAGCGCGATGTCGTAAGCGTCGGGGGTGAACGACAGCCGGAGCGCGCCGACGGTTTTCTCGCCGATCGTCTCCTGCCATTCCGCCGGAAAGACAAAGGCGCTCGAAGGCGCCCAGACGTGTTCGACGCAATCTACACAAAGTCGGCGAAACTGATGGACGTGGCCGCTGACGACGAGGCGCAGGTCGCCGGGGCCGAGCTTGGCCTTCAGGCGGGCAAGCAGCCGGTTGCGCGCTTCTACGGGGATGTATCGTGGATGATGCAGCGTGTCGGCAGGCCCGTCGCGAAATAGCGGCTTGTGCAGAAACAAGGCGACAGGGCCGCCGGCCGCGCCGTCCAGCGCCTCGTCGAGCCAGGCGTCCTGCCGGGCTTCCTCGGCCGGCCATCCGAGAACCATGGCGTTGACGCCGAGCAACGTCCAGCCGCTCGAGAGCCGGAGGCGCCAATGGTCCGGGCCGAGAGCGGCGCGAAATTGCTCCAGCCGGACGTGGTCGACCGGCGGCTCCTGCGGCGAGCGCGCTGCGTCCCTGTTGTCGCCGACGTCATGGTTTCCGGGTGTGATGTAGAGTGGACCCGGCCATCGCGCGAAAGCATCCGCCGTCGCTGCGAAATCGTCAGGGCGCTTGGCGCCGTCCGCCGTGGCGTCGCCGAGATGCAAAGTCGCTTCTGCGCCGACCTCGGCGACCCACGCGCGAACCGCGTCGAGGTTCCTCCGAGCGAGCCGCCCGTTGCGGGCCAGATGCGTGTCGGTAATCAGTGCGATCGTGTTGGCGCCGAACATCGGTGGCAAGATCGACCAATCCCGTGACCGCCGCGTGACGGCGAGCTTCGTTACTCCGCCGCGACCTGCGGCGCTTCCACTTCGCGCGTGACGAATTCGGCGGGCGAGGTCAGCTCCAGAATTTCCACGTCGTCGCTGTGGCGGATTTCGCGGTGGCGGATGCGCGGCGGCTGCATCACGGTGCTGCCAGCCTCCAGCCGCACATGGCCGATGTCCTCGTACTCGAATTCGACCCAGCCTTTCAGCACATAGACGAACTGGAAATCGAGTTCGTGCAGGTGCCAGGCGCCGTGCGGATGTTCGCCCGGCACGGCGCGAATGACGTTGACGCCGAAATGGCCCGCCGTCGCGCCGGCGTAACCGAGATCGCGATAGGCGAAATATTGACGCAGCCCCTGATCGAAACCGGCGTCGCGGGCGTGCTGCACATGGGTCTGCGCTGTCTTGCTCATCCCGTCCTCCCTTGTCGCCGCCGAGCATGGGGCAAGTGCGGGAAGCGGGCAAGAAAGCAAAAAGGGCCGCTTGCGCGGCCCTTCGAATTTGGATCGCTCGCCGGCTCAGACCGACGAATTGATCCACTTCACGAGTTCGCCCTTGGGCGCCGCGCCGACCTTCTGGGCGGCGAGCTTGCCGTCCTTGAACAGCATCAGCGTCGGGATCGAACGGATGCCGAGCTTGCCGGCGACGCCGGGATTTTCGTCGACATTGACCTTGGCGATCTTGATCTTGCCCTGCATTTCCTTGGCGATTTCCTCGAGCGAGGGGCCAATCATCTTGCAGGGGCCGCACCATTCCGCCCAGAAATCGACGACGACGGGTTCGCTGGATTTGAGAACGTCGGCTTCGAAACTGGCGTCCGTGACTTTAGAAGTAGCCATAACAGCCTCTTGGGGCGCGGAGACTTCCGCGCATCGGGCATGAAACGTAGGAACGCGCCATGATTCCGTCAAGCGTACGCCATTTGAACCTCTGTCACGAATGCGTCAGCGGGCGGACAGACGAGCGGCGCACAGAGAAAGCAGCGCATTGATGTTTGAATTCGTTGGTATTTTGAAGGAGCTTGGCCTGCGCCTTCAGGCGGCCCGTCCCACGGCGAAGGTGGCGCGTATTGTTGCCGCATCCACTGGACGCGCGATGAGATAGCCTTGTCCGAGCGTGCAGCCTGCCGCTTTGATGTAGTCGAATTGCGCTGATGTCTCGATCCCTTCGGCGGTCACGTTCAGCTCGAGCGCTCCGGCGAGATGCGCCACCGCCTGTACGATCGCCCAGTTCCTGCGTTCTGGCAGCCCCGCGACAAAGGACCGGTCGATTTTGAGGCCGCTGACGGGTAGCCGGCGGATGTGGTCGAACGACGAAAAACCCATGCCGAAATCGTCGAGCACGATCGAGACGCCGCGCGCGTTCAGGCGCTCGATAGCGCGCGTGGCGCCGCCGGCGGCGGCGAGCACCGCGGATTCTGTGACCTCCAGATGCAGCCGCTGCGGCGGCAAGCGAGCCGCCCGCAAGGCGTCGTCTACGATCGTCACGATGGAATCGTCGCAGATCTGCTCGGGTGACACATTGACTGCGATGCCGATGTCGGCAGGCCACAGGGCCGCCTCGCGGCAGGCCTCCTGTATGATCCATTCGCCGAGTTCGTGGATCTGACCGATTTGTTCGGCGATCGTGATGAACTGGACCGGCGGGATAAGCCCTCGCTCGGGATGGCGCCACCGCGCCAGCGTTTCGGCGGAGGCGATGCGCCCGGTCGCCAAATTCTGGATCGACTGAAACTGTAGAAAGAATTCGCCGCGCTTCAGCGCGTCCTTCATGTCGTGCGCCAGCGCGCGCCGGTCGCTGACCTCGCGGTTGCCGCCATGGGCGAAAAGATGAAACGCGCCATTCCGCTCACGTTTGGCGGCGTAAAGGGCGGCGTCCGCGTGGCTCACCAGTTCTTTCGGCGTCGCGCCGTCCGCCGGTGCGAGCGCGACTCCGACGCTGGCGCGGCATTCCAGGGAGGCGGCTTCCAGCGTGAAGAGGCCTTCGAATGCTTCGTCCAGGCGGTCGGCGAGCGCGGCTGCGTCCGCGGGCGACGCGAGCGCGCGCGCGATCATCACGAATTCGTCGCCGCCCAAACGCGCGAGCATATCGCCCTCGCGCAGGCACAGCGACAGCCGCCCGGCCATCTGCTTGAGCAATTGGTCGCCGGCCTGATGGCCGAAGCGGTCGTTGACAATCTTGAAGTCGTCGAGGTCGATGTAGAGGACCGCGAAGCGTTCCCCGTATTTCTCCAGCCGCTGGCATGTGGCTTCCAGAGCGCCCTCGAACGCGACGCGATTGGGGAGCCCGGTCAGCGGGTCGTGGCGCGCCTGCGTCTCGGCCCGCGCCTGCGCGAGCACGCGGATCGCGAATTGCTTGCCGTGCGCAAGCGCTGCGAGAACGGTCGCGAGACTGTAGCTCAGGAGCAGCGGCGCGATGAAATATTCACCGGGAGAAGCGGCGCCGCGCGCAAGCGCGATGAAGCTGCAGATCGCCAGCGGCGCCGCGAAGGCGACAACCGCTTCAGGCAGGCTGGCCAGCGCCAAAGAGCCGCCGAACATCATGCCGGCGAGTACGCAGACCATCACAATCTGGACATTTTCGGCATGGTCGAAGAACAGGATCGCCGCGGCGCCCCAGATCAGGCCGAGACCGGCGGCGTTGATCGTCGCCCGTCTCACCGCCTTTGGACCGACGCTCCCGGGCGGGGACGCATGGCGGCGACGGTAGAGGCGCAGCGCGGTCATCGCGCAGAATCCGAGCAAGCCGAAGAGCCAGAGGAAGAGCCCGAATGATAGCGAATGGAGGGAGAGGGCCGCCGTCAGCACGAGACCGTTAAGCAGATTGACCGCCAGCATCGCCGGCGCATATCGCGCGATCACGGCGACCTGCGCTGCGCGAAGCCGGCCGAGCGCGGCCGGATCGGCGCACTTGGGCGGGACGATCGAAAAGGCCCTGGCCGCCGCCGCCCGGACCCTCGAAATTCCGCGGCGCGACAGGCGAAGGCCGGAAATTATTGAAACCGTGGGCAATTCGGGCTCCTCGCCCCGATTTGGGTCGGAACGGCGTTAATTCTGGCCTCTGACAACATCACCCAATTCATAATGCGCCATTAACAACTTAACGGCAGAGTGAGTTGACGGATCGGCCTTGGTTAATCAATTCCTGCCGCCGCCTTCCCTTCGCTTGCCGGCGCTGCTATCTCGCGGCGCATGACCAGCCAACCCATCGAAAACATCCGCAATTTCTCGATCGTCGCGCATATCGACCACGGCAAGTCGACGCTCGCCGATCGCCTGATCCAGACGACGGGCGGCCTGGCCGAGCGCGAAATGGTCGAGCAGGTGCTCGATTCCATGGATATCGAGCGCGAGCGCGGCATCACCATCAAGGCCCAGACCGTCCGGCTCGACTACAAGGCCAAGGACGGCAAGACCTATGTCCTGAACCTCATGGACACGCCCGGCCACGTCGATTTCGCCTATGAGGTCTCCCGCTCGCTGGCCGCCTGCGAGGGCTCTCTGCTGGTGGTCGACGCCTCTCAGGGCGTGGAGGCGCAGACGCTCGCCAACGTCTACCACGCGCTCGACGCCGGCCACGAGATCGTGCCGGTGCTCAACAAGATCGACCTGCCGGCGGCCGAGCCCGACCGCATCAAGCAGCAGATCGAGGACGTGATCGGCCTCGACGCATCCGACGCCGTGCCGATCTCGGCCAAGACCGGCCTCGGCATTCCCGACGTGCTGGAAGCCATCGTCACGCGCCTGCCCCCGCCCAAGGGCGACGAGAAGGCTCCCTTGAAGGCGCTGCTGGTGGATTCCTGGTACGACCCCTATCTCGGCGTCGTCGTGCTGGTGCGGATCATCGACGGCGAGATGAAGAAGGGCCAGAAAATTTTGATGATGGGCACGGACGCCCATTACGAGATCGACCGGATCGGCGTCTTCCGCCCGAAGATGGAGAATGTCGAAAAGCTCGGCCCCGGCGAGGTCGGCTTCATCACCGCGCAGATCAAGCAGGTGGCCGACACGCGCGTCGGCGACACGATCACCGACGAGAAGCGGCAATGCGCCGAGGCGCTGGCGGGCTTCAAGCCGGCGCAGCCCGTCGTGTTCTGCGGGCTCTTCCCCGTCGACGCGGCGGACTTCGAGGAATTGCGCGCGGCGATGGGCAAGCTGCGCCTCAACGACGCGAGCTTCTCCTACGAGATGGAATCCTCCGCAGCCCTCGGTTTCGGCTTCCGCTGCGGCTTTCTCGGCCTGCTGCATCTGGAGATTATCCAGGAGCGGCTCAGCCGCGAATTCGACCTCGACCTGATCGCGACGGCGCCGTCGGTGATCTACAAAATCTACATGACCAACGGCGACGTGCTGGAAATGCACAATCCCGTCGACATGCCCGACGTCGTCAAGATCGACCGCATCGAGGAGCCGTGGATCAGGGCGACGATCCTGACGCCCGACGATTATCTCGGCGCCGTGTTGAAACTCTGCCAGGACCGGCGCGGCGTGCAGGTGGACCTGAACTACGTCGGCAAGCGCGCGATGGTCACCTACGACCTGCCGCTGAACGAAGTCGTGTTCGATTTCTACGACCGGCTGAAGTCGATTTCCAAGGGATACGCGAGCTTCGACTATGCGCTGACCGATTATCGCGAGGGCGACCTGGTGAAAATGAACATTCTCGTCAACGCCGAGCCGGTCGACGCGCTCTCCATGCTCGTCCATCGCACGCGCGCGGACAGCCGCGGCCGCGCGATGGTGGAGAAGCTGAAGGAACTGATCCCCCCGCACATGTTCCAGATCCCGATCCAGGCGGCGATCGGCGCCAAGATCATCGCCCGCGAAACGGTCCGCGCGCTGCGCAAGGACGTGACGGCCAAATGCTACGGCGGCGACGCCACGCGCAAGCGGAAGCTTCTGGAAAAGCAGAAGGAAGGCAAGAAGCGCATGCGGCAGTTCGGCAAGGTCGAGATCCCGCAGGAGGCGTTCATTGCGGCATTGAAGATGGATTCGTGAGTTGTGGCCTGCAAACCGGGGATTTGCAGATGAATTCTCCAAATCTGATTTCTGCATACGTGGCGGAAAATTTAGATTTTGTTGATGTCGTCGAAGGGCGCGAACATGCCATTGCTCCCTTGATTAGACGGATTGATGCCGCACACAGGTATGTCGCCGACCAGCTTGCGGTAGAGATTTCACGTCTCACGCCAGATGAAGCGGCGGACTCTGCTTCTTCTTGGAAAAATCGATCGGAGCAGATGCTAGTGAAGTGGGGTCTCGATTGGGATACGGCACACGCCTGCGCTAGTGGAGTCGCCGGCCAGGTATTGCGCATCTACTATCGGAACCAGAAATAGTCGGCCCTCGCAGTTTGATTATGTACGCGTTTACGTACATACTAAGCGGATGCGCTCCACCTCCTACAGCGACCTCCGCAAGAACCTCGCCGCCACGCTCGACAGCGTAACGAACGACCACGAGCCCGTGCTCATCACCCGCGACCGCGGCAAGCCAGCGGCCGTGCTGATCTCGCTCGAGGATTTCGCGCGCTACGAGGAGACGGCCTACCTGCTGCGCAGCCCCAAGAATGCCGAGCGACTGGCCGGGTCCATTGCCGAACTCGAGGCCGGCAAGGGCAAGGCGCGCAAGCTTGCGGAATGAACCCGTCTTTGCGAGCGAAGCGAAGCAATCCAGGGCCGGGTCGTGGCTCTGGATTGCTTCGCTGCGCTGGCAATGACGGTGCGGCATGAGGCTCGTCTTTTCCGCCAGCGCGTGGGACGACTATCTGCATTGGCAGGCGACCGATCCCAAGCTGCTGGCGCGCCTCAACAGGCTCATCAAGGAATGCGCGCGCACGCCGTTTCAGGGCACGGGCAAGCCCGATCCGCTGCGCGGCGCCTTGTCCGGCTGGTGGTCGCGCCGCCTGACGCAGGAGCATCGGCTGGTCTATCGCGTCGAGGGCGACGACCTGCTGATCGCGCAATGCTGTTACCATTACTGAAGAGCCGACTTGACGAACGCGGCTCCCGCCGTCCATCCAGTCAGGCATGAGCGACATCGAAACGGCATCGCCGGCCCACGAAAAGCCCGACATCCTCGACCGCGTCGTCGCGATCGCCTCGCTGCCGGTCTATGTCGTCATCGCCGTCGTGCTCATCGGCTGCTTCTTCGGCGCGGCGCATCTGGTCATGCTGCTGTGGGAGGGCATCACCAACGACACCCCGGCGAAATACATCATCGACGTCGACGAGCTTCTCTCGCTGTTCAATTCCGGCCTGATCCTCGTCGTCGGCTACGAACTGATCAAGGCGCTGGCGGCCATCGTGCGCTCGCACGAAATCCCCGTCGAGAAGGTGATGAAGATCGCCATGATCGCGCTGCTCAACAAGGCGATCTCGATGGACTATGCCGACAATGTGCAGTTGAAGGCCGCGACCGTCGGCGCGATGCTGCTGGCGGTGGGCGCGGCCTACGCGCTGTTCCGCAAGGCCTGAGCGGGCGTCTGGCCGGCTTTTGGCATTGCGGCGCCGATCGCCTATGCTGCCCGGCACGAGGCAAAGGCCCCAGAGGTCCACGAGCGTTCCATGAGTTTCACCGATATCGCGACCCGGGCGTATAATCATTCGTTCCGGCTCGATCCCGTGCTGCGGACGCTGCTCGACACGGATTTCTACAAACTGCTCATGCTCCAGATGATCTGGCGCAAGCATCGCGACGTTCCCGTCACCTTCGGAATCGTCAATCGCACCGCCAATGTGCGGATTGCCGACGAAATCCCGGAATGGGAATTGCGCGCGCAGCTCGATCATGCGCGCACGCTGCGCTTCACCTCGCGCGAGCGCATCTGGCTGGCGGGCAACACGTTCTATGGCGTGAAGCAGATTTTCCAGCCGGACTTCATCGAATGGCTGGCCGATTTTCAGCTCCCCGAATACGAGCTGGAGCGCCGCGACGGCCAGTACGAGCTCACCTTCCACGGCGCCTGGCCCTATACGACCATGTGGGAGATCCCGACGCTCTCCATCATCAACGAATTGCGCGCGCGAAAAGTGCTGCACCAGATGGGGCGTTTCGAGCTCGACGTGCTCTACGCCCGCGCGAAAGCGAAGCTGTGGGCGAAGATCGAACGGCTCAAGCAATTGAAGAAGGAAGGTCCGCTGCGCGTCGGCGATTTCGGCACGCGCCGGCGCCACGGCTATCTCTGGCAGCGCTGGTGCTGCGAGGCCTTGCAGGAGGGGATCGGCGACGCCTTCACCGGCACGTCCAACGTGCATATTGCGATGGAGATCGGCGCTGAGGCGATCGGCACCAATGCGCATGAACTGCCGATGGTCTATGCCGCGCTCGCCGGCAGTGACGAAAAGCGCCTGCGCGACTCGCGCTACAGTGTGCTGCAATCCTGGAGCGACACCTATTCCGGCAATCTTCTGGTCTTCCTGCCCGACGCCTACGGCACGACGGAATTTCTCCGCGACGCGCCGGACTGGGTCGCCGACTGGACCGGCGCGCGCCCGGATTCGAAAGACCCGGTCGAGGCTGGCGAAGAATTGATCCGCTGGTGGGCCGACCACGGCCGCGATCCGCGCGAAAAATTGATCGTCTTCTCGGACGCGATGGACATCGATTCCATCGAGGAAACCTCGCGTCATTTCCGCGCGCGCGTGCGTGCGAGCTACGGCTGGGGCACCAATCTCACCAACGATTTCATCGGCTGCGACCCGGGCGGCGACGACCGCCTGCGCGCCATCTCTCTCGTCTGCAAGGTAATCGAGGCGGCCGGCCGCCCGGCGGTAAAACTCTCCGACAATCCGCTGAAGGCGACGGGCCCGCAGGAGGAAATCGAGCGCTACCGCCACATTTTTTCCGCCGCCGGCATGCGGGCGCAACCAGTGCTGGTGTGATGGTCGCGCCCTCTCTCCCCATGAAGGGGAGGCAGGGCGCCCAGGGCAGCTCCCGGCCTTGGCCGCTTGGCGTCTGCGCCCCATATCACTTCAACCCCGCCGCCGGCTCGACCCCGGCGGCTTCGTCTTTGAATCGGAACCTCGCTTGTCCATCATCTCCATTGCCGGCGTGGGCAAGAGTTACGGCGCCTTCACCGCGTTGTACGACGTCGACCTCGACATAAAGCGTGGCGAAATCTTTGCACTGCTCGGCCCCAACGGCGCTGGCAAGACGACGCTGATCTCCATCGTGTGCGGCGCGGTCTCGATGTCGCGCGGCGCGGTCACGGTCGACGGCGCCGACATATTGCGGGATTACCGCACCACGCGCCGCAAGATCGGCCTCGTTCCGCAGGAGATCGCGCTCGATATTTTTTCGACGGTCTGGGACACGGTGGCCTTCAGCCGCGCCCTGTTCGGAAAATCAGCAGACAAAACCTATATCGAAGACCTGCTGCGCGATCTCTCGCTTTGGGAAAAGCGCAACAGCAAAATCATGGAGCTCTCCGGCGGCATGAAGCGCCGCGTGATGATCGCCAAGGCTTTGGCGCATGAGCCCGATATACTCTTCCTCGACGAGCCGACGGCGGGCGTAGACGTCGAACTGCGCCGCGACATGTGGGGACTGGTGCGGCGTCTGCGCGAAAACGGCGTCACCATCATCCTCACCACCCACTACATCGAAGAGGCGGAAGAAATGGCCGACCGCGTCGGCATCATGAAGGGCGGCCGCCTGTTGCTGGTGGAAGAAAAGACCGCGCTGATGCGCAAGCTCGGAAAGCGCCGCATGCTGCTGACATTGGCCGAGCCGCTGGCCGCTTTGCCTTCGGGGCTCGACGGATGGCCGATCGAGATCGGGAGCGATGGCGTGCATCTCGCCTACACATTCTCCGACGGCGCCGATCGCGGCGCGGCGCAGCTCGTCCAGCGCCTTGGCGAAGCCGGCGTGCAGATCAGGGACATGGCGATGAACGAGCCCTCGCTCGAGCAGATTTTCGTCGACCTGGTCGGGGCCGGCGCGGGGAGCCAGGCATGAGCGCGCCCCGTTTCAACCTGCGCGGCGTCGCCGCTATCTTCGCGGCCGAGATGGCGCGCACCAAGCGCACGCTGCTGCAGAGCGTCGCGACGCCAGTCCTCACCACGGCGCTCTATTTCGTTGTGTTCGGTTCGGCCATCGGCTCGCGCATGCAGGAGATCGGCGGGGTCGCCTATGGCGCCTTCATCGTGCCGGGCCTCATCATGCTGTCGCTGCTCACGCAGAGCGTGTCAAACGCCTCCATCGGCATCTATTTCCCGAAATTCACCGGCACGGTCTACGAGATCCTGTCGGCGCCGCTGTCGGCCATCGAGATCGTCGTCGGCTATGTCGGCGCGGCGGCGACCAAATCCGTCGTCATAGGCCTCATCATCCTGGCGACGGCCTCCTTCTTCACGCCGCTCAGCATCGACCATCCCGCGATGATGATGCTGTTTCTCGTGCTGACGGCGGTCACGTTCAGCCTGTTCGGCTTCATCATAGGAATCTGGGCGAAGAATTTCGAGCAGCTCAATTTCGTGCCGGCGCTCATTATCACGCCGCTCACCTTTCTCGGCGGCTCCTTCTATTCCATCGACATGCTGCCGCCCTTCTGGCGCACGGTCAGCCTGTTCAACCCCGTCGTCTATCTCGTCAGCGGCTTCCGCTGGAGTTTTCATGGGAGCGGCGATGTGAGCCTGGCGGCGAGCCTCGGCTTCATGGCGGGCGTGATCGCGCTGTGTCTGGGGCTGCTGATCTGGATTTTCCGGACGGGCTATCGGCTGAAGCCGTGAGGCTTCCGGGGCGTCGTTCCCGACGCGCGAAGCGCGATCGGGGATCCATGGTCGGACGTGAACCGCGGGCGTTGCCGGATTCCCGCTTTCGCGGGGATGACAGGGCGGTAGGCCACCATCGCGGTATCACATAAAGAAATCTTTATATGTTTATTGCGTCATGCCGCGCCCGCTGCTATAGGACCGCCCAAGCCAAGGACAGATAGAGCCGGGAACCGCACGTATGACCAAGCATTTCAACGATTACATCGTCGCCGACATCGGCCTCGCCGACTGGGGCCGCAAGGAACTGACCATCGCCGAGACGGAAATGCCCGGCCTGATGGCGACCCGCGCCGAATACGGCGCCGCCCAGCCGCTCAAGGGCGCCCGCGTCGCCGGTTCGCTGCACATGACCATCCAGACCGGCGTGCTGATCGAGACGCTGAAGGCGCTGGGCGCTGACGTGCGCTGGGCCTCGTGCAACATCTATTCGACGCAGGACCACGCCGCGGCCGCCATCGCCGCCGCCGGCACGCCGGTCTTCGCCATCAAGGGCGAGAGCCTCGAGGATTACTGGGACTACACCCACAAGATTTTCGAATGGGGCGACGGCGGCTGCCCGAACATGATCCTCGACGACGGCGGCGACGCCACGTTGCTGATCCACCTCGGACTGCGCGCGGAGCAGGGCGACACCGCCTTCCTCGACAAGGCGACGAATGAAGAAGAGGAAGTCCTCTTCGCCTCCATCAAGAAGCGCCTCAAGGCCAACCCGGGCTGGTACAAGCGCAACGCCGAGGCCATCAAGGGCGTCTCGGAAGAGACCACGACCGGCGTGCATCGCCTCTACAACATGCACAAGGAAGGCAAGCTTCTGTGGCCGGCGATCAACGTCAACGACAGCGTCACCAAGTCGAAGTTCGACAACCTCTACGGCTGCCGTGAATCGCTTGTCGACGGCATCCGCCGCGGCACCGACGTGATGATGGCCGGCAAGGTCGCCTGCATCGCCGGCTACGGCGATGTCGGCAAGGGCTCGGCCGCCTCGCTGCGCAACGCCGGCTGCCGCGTCATCGTCACGGAAATCGACCCGATCTGCGCCCTGCAGGCGGCGATGGAAGGCTACGAAGTCACCACGATGGAAGAGGCTGCGCCTCGCGCTGACATCTTCTGCACGGCGACCGGCAATGTGGATGTCATCACCGTCGACCACATGCGCGCCATGAAGGACCGCGCGATCGTCTGCAACATCGGCCACTTCGATTCCGAGATCCAGGTCGCCGGCCTCAAGAACCTGAAGTGGCACAATGTGAAGCCGCAGGTCGACGAGATCGAGTTCGCCGACGGCAAGCGCATCATCCTGCTGTCGGAAGGCCGCCTCGTGAACCTCGGCAACGCCACGGGCCATCCGTCCTTCGTGATGTCGGCGTCCTTCACCAACCAGACGCTCGCCCAGATCGAGCTCTGGACGAAGCAGGGCCAGTATCCGGTCGGCGTCTACACGCTGCCCAAGCACCTCGACGAAAAGGTCGCTGCGCTGCATCTCGCCAAGATCGGCGTGAAGCTGACCAAGCTCACCGACCAGCAGGCGACCTATCTCGGCCTGCCCCAGCAGGGTCCCTACAAGCCGGATCATTACCGGTACTGAGACCGCGCATTTGACTCCCTCCCCGCAAGGGGAGGGGAGGGCTACCGATCGTACGGTAGCCGCCGGCCACAGCGTTTCGCTCTTCGAAATAGGGGTAAACGGGTTTTGCAAGAAACCTGTTTACCCCTATACTTTTTGGACAAAGCGAAAAACAAGCTGGGGTGGGCCAAGGAAATGCCGAAGATTCACTACGTTGCGCATGATGGAACCGACCGCGCGATCGACGTGCCGGAAGGCGAGACCGTCATGCGCGGCGCGATTCTCAATTCCGTGAAGGGCATCGACGCCGACTGCGGCGGCGAATGCGCCTGCGCCACCTGCCACGTCTATGTGGACGAGGCCTGGAAGGACAAGGTCGGCGCGCCGAACGAGCAGGAGGCGAGCATGCTCGGCTTCGTCGACAGCGTGAAGGACACGTCGCGCCTCTCCTGTCAGATCACCGTCACGGCCGCGCTCGACGGGCTCGTCGTGCATCTGCCGGAAAGCCAGCACTGACATTGCCGCGCCACGCCCGGAGGCGTGGCCGTAATTGCGTCGCAGTCTGAAACGCACAATCGAACGTTCGTCGGGAGGACACCATGAACGAGCATGCGCCCATCGATCACGCCAAGCTCGCCGAGAGCATGCCGATCGAGGACATCAACGTCTCCGATCCAAAACTCTACCAGCAGGACGTCTGGATGCATTATTTCGACCGGCTCCGCCGCGAGGCGCCGGTCCATTATCTGAAGGACAGCCCGATCGGTCCGTTCTGGTCGATCACCAAGTACAAGGACATCATCTCGGTCGAGGTGAACCACAAGGCTTTCTCGTCCTCGTCCACCTTCGGCGGCATTACGCTGCGCGACCGCACCGGCGATCTCGAACTGCCGATGTTCATCGCCATGGACCAGCCCAAGCACGACGAGCAGCGCAAGATCGTGCAGCCGATCGTCTCGCCCGCGAACCTCGCCAGTTTCGAGGGTCTCATTCGCAGCCGCATCGCCGCCACGCTGGATTCGCTGCCGCGCGGCGAGGCTTTCGACTGGGTCGACAAGGTTTCGATCGAACTGACCGGCCAGATGCTGGCGACGCTCTTCGACTTCCCCTTCGAGCAGCGCCGCAAGCTGACTTACTGGTCCGACGTCGCGACGACCGACCTCAACAATCCCGATCGTCTCATCAATTCCGAGGAAGAACGCGAGGCCGTCTTCGGCGAATGCCTCGGCGCCTTCATGAAGCTGTGGAACGAGCGCGCCAACGCCAAGGAACTCGGCGGCGATCTCATCTCGATGCTGGTCAGCGGCGAAGCCACGCGCAACATGAATCCGCGCGAATATCTCGGCAACGTCATCCTGCTGATCGTCGGCGGCAACGACACGACGCGCAATTCGATGACCGGCTCGGTCTGGTTCTTCAACCAGAACCCCGGCGAATACGCGAAGTTGCGCGAAAATCCCGCGCTGCTCGAATCCGCCGTGCCGGAAATCATCCGCTACCAGACCCCGCTCGCCTACATGCGCCGCACCGCGCTGGTCGATACGGAAGTCGGCGGCAAGATGATCAAGAAGGGCGACAAGCTCGCCATGTGGTACATCTCGGGCAACCGCGACGGCGACTCGATCGAGAACCCGGACAAGTTCATCATCGACCGCGAGCGCCCGCGCCAGCATCTCTCTTTCGGCTTCGGCATCCACCGCTGCGTCGGCAACCGCTTGGGCGAGTTGCAGCTCAAGATCCTGTGGGAAGAGATACTGAAGCGCGACATGAAGATCGAAGTGCTGTCGCCCCCCAAGCGCGTGTACTCGTCCTTCGTGCATGGCTATCAGCAAATGATGGTGAGGATCGCGCCGTAAGGCGCGCCCTCGGGCGCCGCGCCGCCCAGGGATGACTGCTTCGTTGTTGCGCGCGCCGCTGCGACGAAGCAATCCGCCCATCGAGGCTCGCCGCGGGCTCCTCGCGGCGACGGACGCGTTGCGGCTCTAGGTTCCGCGCATCGCGGTCACGCGTGCGCCGGGCAGGCGACCTTCTGTCAGCACGGCTTGCGCGCCGAGGCAGTCGCCCGGGCCGGCGATCCAGATCGGACATCCCGCGAGCGCCGCAAAGTCCGGGAACCGCGCGTCCACCAGTGCGCGCTTCGCGAGCCAGGCGGTCGACACCGGCGTCGCGGGATCGGCGTCTTCCACCAGCAGCAGATACGCGGCGCCGAGCTTGCCGGCGAGCCAGGCGGCGAGCGAGTCGCATGATATCTCCGATGTCGCCGGAATGTCCGTCGCCACTGAAGCCATGCGCGACGGCGCCCAGACGGCTGTACGCTGCGCCGCGATCGCCCCGCGCAACGCCTCCTCTGTTTCGACGATGACCGGCGAGGGCCGCACGGTGGCCAGCGCCACCGCATATTGATCCATCGCCATCAGCGCGATTCTTTGCGCAGCGACTGCATTCAGCCCCATCGCCTGCGCTGCGCCCTTGGCTGCCGCGCCGAATGGCCCGACGCCCGGCGCGAGCACGAGCGCGCCTGGCCACGCGGCCATTGCGTCGAGCCAGACTTTGAGATGCGGCGTCGCCGCGAGCCCGTCGCCGATCCGCGCGACGAGCAGGCTCATGTCTGCGTCTCGCGCTTCGGCAGGCCGCGAAACGGCGCGCGCGGTTTCGGCGCCTCGCGCGATTGCTCACGCTCGATTTCCACGCCCACGGCGCCGTCGATGATGTCGAGTTTCTCCACGCGCACCCGCACGCGCTTCACGCGCCTGTCGCGCAACGCGGCCGCGGCGATCTCCTCCGCCATTGTCTCGACCAGCTTGACGTGGCCGGACTGGATCATCCGGCGGATGGCGTCGACGATCACGTCATAGGAGACGATGTCGCCGAAATCGTCGGCGACGCGCCGGGCGCGGGGAACATCGGCCTCGACATTGAAGCGCATGCGCTGGCGCTTCTTCGTTTCGTAATTGTAGGCGCCGATATGCGCATCGACGAGGAAGTCGCGCACGAAAATTCTGTCGGTCTGCTGCGGCCCTTCGCCGGCGTTCAATCCTGCATCCATCAGGGCGCGGATGGCTGCGACCGCGTCGCGGTCGATCCCGCCGGTGCGGTCGCCCGCCCCGCATAGCGCGCCGCGAAAGCCGAGAAAATCGGCGTCCAGCGCGACGAGGCGCGGCACGTCCGGCGCCTCGAGCGAGCCGGAGACGCCAGCCGAAAGCCCGGCCGCGCGGCATTTTTCGATGAAACTGGCGGCTTCGGCTGCGTCCAGCGTTTCCAGAAACCGTCCGCGCGTCTTGTCGACCGTGTCGAGCATGGCGCCGGAAAATCCCGCCGCCGCCATCTCTTCGATCATGCCGATCGGCGGCTTGCGATCGGCCAGCAACACGGCTGCAAGCTGCACGTCGCCGCTCAGCGGCGCCAGAGTCGCAATCTTCGCGCGCGCATCGGCTTCGTCGGCAAACCCGACTTTCACAATATCTGCGCCGGCCGCACGCAAATCCGCGACAGCGGCCGACAGAGACGCGCCGACGAGATCGAGCGGGCCAGCCGCCGCGCTGACCGGCCGCGCCCCGGCGACGGTCTGCACGATCGCCGCGACGATTTCGGGCGTCGGCGCCCCCAGCGCGCCCCGCGCCGGATCGGTGCAGTCGACGATGTCTGCGCCGCAGTCGAGCGCGACGCGCGCTTCGGCGGGGCTGACGACGCTGGCGAGAAAGGCGGTCATGCGCGGGGCTCGGCTCCTGTCGTCAGCGTCATAGGTCCAACCTGCCGCGCCCGCAATGGAGCCGCCGCGGCGCGCTTGCGGGGCGCCGGCGCCCTCGCTACTTTCGCGGACCCGTCCCGGGCCTCGATCCGGGCCTCGAGACGACGCGCGCAACGCCAATTCAGCGCAATCGCGGCGGCGTTCGGACACTGGACCGCCGCATGACCCGCATCGCCATCGTCGACGACTACCAGAATATCGCGCTGTCGCTCGCTGACTGGAAAGGCATTCCGGACGCCGAATTCGCCGTCTTCGACAAGCCTTTCGCGAGCGAGGACGAAACGGTGGAGAAGCTGCGCGATTTCGAAATCGTCAGCACGATGCGCGAACGCATGGAATGGCCGGAAAGCCTGTTCGCGCGCCTGCCAAATCTGAAGCTGCTCTGCATCACCGGCCTGCATCAGCGCCTGCTCGATCAGGCCGCCGCGACGAAACATGGCGTGATCGTCTCGCACACGACCGCCGGCGCGTCGGTGCCGGCGACCGTCGAGCTCTGCATCGCGCTGATTCTCGCCGGCGCGCGCAACGTGGCGCGCGAGGACCGCGACATGCGCGCGGGCGGCTGGCAGTCGGGCCTCGGCATGACGCTGCACGGCCGGCGTCTGGGAATCGTCGGCCTCGGCCGCATCGGCGCGCGCGTGGCGGCGGTGGTCAGCATGCTCGGCATGGAGATTGTCGCCTGGAGCCCGAACATGACGGCGGAAGCCGCCGCCGCCAGCGGCGCGACGCTGGTTGACAAGGAAACCCTGTTCCGCACGAGCGATATCGTCTCGTTGCATCTCGTCCTCGGCGATCGTTCGCGGCACGTCGTCGGCGTGCGCGAGTTCGGGCAGATGCAGAAACACGCTGTGCTGGTGAATACGTCGCGGGGCCCGCTGATCGACGAGGCCGCGATGGTCGACGCGTTGCGCGCGCGAAAAATCGCCTGCGCGGCGCTGGATGTCTACGACGCCGAGCCGTTGCCGAAGGACCACCCGCTGCGTGGTCTCGACAATGTCGTGCTCTCGCCGCATCAGGGTTTCGTCACGCAGGATGTCTACAGCGTGTGGTACGGCGACACGGTCGAGAACATCCGCGCCTGGCTCGCCGGCGCGCCGATCCGCGTCCTCAATGGGGACGTCGTCGCGGGATAGAGATCAGCGCGATCGCGCGTTCTGCATCGCAAGCCGCGCAGCGCCTGTTTTCGCCCGCGTGAGCTGGCTCGCCCAGCCCGCCGCGGCCAATGTAAGCCCGGCCGCCATCGCCCACCAGCAGGGCCGCAAGCCCAGCTCCAGATTGAAGTCCGCCGAGATCAGAGCGTCGAACGGCGCGCCGATCGCGAGCGCGTAATAGCCGGCCTCGACCGCCGCCACCAGAGCCGTTGTGGCCGCAGCCAGCGCCAGCGTGAGGCCGGGCGTCAGCGCCTTGCCGAAGCGGCGCGGCAGGCGCAGCAGGCCGAGCAGCGCGAAGACGCCCGCCATTGCGGTCGGCTCGGTGATGTCGAGCTTCGATTGCATGAAGAAATGGACGAGGCTGAGCAGAACGATGGCGTAGACCAGCCGGTGCAGCCTCTTCCATCTTTGCGCGCCGAGCCGCCGCACGGCGTTGTCCGTGGACGTCGCCGCCAGCGCGCCGAGCATGACCAGCGCGATGGTCCCGACCAACAGGTAGATGCGTGCGACCAGCTCCCATGCCACGACGCCGAGATTGAACGATTTGTCGGCGACGAAGACGACGAAATGCACGACCAACCAGACGAAAACGGAAACGCCGAGAATGCGCCGCGTCGCGACGAGGCGGGGCTGGCGCATCAATTCGATGGCCGGCGTCACGGCGAGCGTGACCGCAAGCAGACGGATCGCCCACAGGCCAGTCTGATGCGAAATTTCCGTCAGCGGACGCGGGCCGAGGTCCGAGGTCGCGATGCGCCAGATCAGCGGCGCCGTGGGCAGGATCGCGATCGCCAGCGCCGCCGTCCGCAGCCAGGAGAAGGCGCCGGTGCGGTCGCGCCAGAGCGCCAGCGGGGAGATGGTCGGTGCGGTCGAGGTCACGTGGCTATCTACGCTGAAAGGCGGTGCGCGGGGCGTCACGATCGGTCTTGCGCCGCTCAATTTCGCGTGATCCTCTCCCGGCCATCGGCGCGTGAAAACAATGCAAGTGGAGGAAACGATGGCCGACCCGACAGCAGCCGGCGCGCTGCGCGCCGAAACCTCGCGCAAGATCGCGCGCAGGCTCATCCCCTTTTTGATCGTCTGCTATTTCATCTCCTATCTCGACCGCGTGAACCTCGGTTTCGCCGCGCTCACCTTCCGTCAGGATCTGGCGATTTCCGCGGAGGTGTTCGGGCTCGGCGCGGGTATCTTCTTCCTCGGCTATTTCCTGTTCGAGGTGCCCTCCAACCTGATGCTCGAAAAGGTCGGCGCGCGCATCTGGATTGCGCGCATCATGATCACATGGGGCCTGATCTCGGCCGCTATGGCGCTCGTGCAGGGCGAAAAGAGCTTCTACTTCGTCCGCTTCATGCTCGGCCTTGCTGAAGCCGGCTTCTTTCCCGGCATCATCCTCTATCTCACCTATTGGTATACGGCGGCCGAGCGCGCGAAAGTCGTCGGCATGTTCATGGTGGCCGTGCCGCTGTCCTCGGCCATCGGCGCGCCGCTGTCGAGCTGGATTCTCGGCGCCTTCACCGGCGTCGGCGGCCTGGCCTCGTGGCAATGGCTGTTCATCATCGAGGCGCTGCCGGCCGTCATCATGGGCTTTGTCGTCCTCGCCTATCTCGACGACGGCCCGGCCGACGCCAAATGGCTGACGACGGATGAAAAGCAGGCGGTCACCGCCCATCTCGCCGCCGAGCGCGAGAGCCGTGAGGCCGTGCGCAAGTTCACGCTCGGCGAGGCGCTCGCCCATCCGCGCGTGCTGGGGCTCGCGCTCGTCTATTTCGGCATCGTCACCGGCCTCTATGGCTTCGGCTTCTGGGCGCCGCAGATCGTGAAAGCGTTCGGCCTCACCATTGCGCAGACCGGCTGGGTCGTCGCCATTCCCTTCGTCGCCGGCGCGCTGGTCATGGTGCCCTGGACGAAACATTCCGACGCGACGCGCGAGCGCACCTGGCACGTCGCCTTGCCGGCTTTTCTCGGCGGCGCCGGGCTGATCGTGGGCTCTTATCTTTCCTCGCCGCTGCTGGCGATGATCGCGCTGACGCTGGGCTCTGTCGGAACCTTCGCGGCGCTGCCGACCTTCTGGACCCTGCCGACAGCGCTGCTGACGGGCACGGCGGCGGCGGGCGGCATCGCGCTCATCAACGCCATCGGCAATGTTGGCGGCTTTGTCGGTCCCTATCTCGTCGGCTGGATCAAGGACAATGCGCTGGCGATGAAGATCGTCGCCGATCAGGCCGGCGCCAACGCGCTGTCGATCGCGGTCATCGGCGGCTTCATGATCGCGGCGGGCCTGCTGACGCTGGCGCTCGGCCACGATCCCGCGCTGGAGGAAGGCGCGCACGAATAGGCGCGAGGGTTGCGCTGGCCATGGCGATGGGCCAAACCCCCCGCCATGGCCCCGCCGCTTCTCCACCTCCAGAATATCGCGCTCACCCTCGGCGGCGCGCCGCTGCTCGCCGGCGCGGAAATCGCCGTGGAGCCCGGCGACCGCCTATGCCTCGTCGGCCGCAACGGCTCGGGCAAGTCGACGCTGCTGAAGATCGCCGCAGGCCTCCTGGAATCGGACGGCGGCACGCGGTTTTTCCAGCCTGGCGCCTCGATTCGCTACCTGCCGCAGGAGCCCGATTTTTCCGGTTTCGCCACCACGCTCGCCTACGCGGAGGCGGGCCTTGGGCCGACGGACGATCCGCACCGCGCGCGTTACCTGCTGGAGCGCCTCGGGCTGACCGGCGATGAAGACCCCTCGAAATTGTCGGGGGGCGAGGCCCGTCGCGCCGCGCTCGCCCGCACACTCGCGCCGGACCCCGACATTCTGCTGCTCGACGAGCCGACCAACCATCTCGATCTGCCCGCCATCGAATGGCTGGAGGAGGAACTGGCGGGCGTGCGCGGCGCGCTCGTCCTCATCAGCCACGACCGTCGCTTCCTGCAGGACCTCACGCGCGCAACCGTCTGGCTCGACCGTGGCGTCACGCGCCGGCTCGACCGTGGTTTTGGCGAATTCGAGGGCTGGCGCGACAGGGTTCTCGAAGAGGAGGAGGCGGCGGCTCACAAGCTCGACCGCAAGATCGTCGCAGAAGAACATTGGGTGCGCTACGGCGTCTCGGGCCGGCGCAAGCGCAACATGCGCCGCATGGCCGAGCTCGGAGAATTGCGGAAGACCAGGCGCGAGGCCCGCCGCGCGGAGGGCGCCGTGCAATTGCAGGTCAGCGAGGCCCAGCTCTCGGGCAGGCTGGTGATCGACGCCGAGGACCTGTCGAAAAGCTTTGGCGACCGGCCGATCGTCACGAACCTGTCGCTGCGCGTCCTGCGCGGCGACCGGCTTGGGCTCGTCGGCGCCAATGGCGCGGGCAAGACGACGCTCGTCAATCTCCTGACCGGCAAGCTCGCGCCCGATTCCGGCCGCGCGAAACTCGGCGCCAATGTCGAGATGGCGACGCTCGACCAGTCGCGCGCCGCGCTCGATCCCAGCGACACCGTAGCGAATTTCCTGACGGGCGGCGGCGGAGACTGGGTGGAGATCGCGGGAAAGAAAAAGCATGTCGTCGGCTACATGCAGGACTTCCTGTTCAAGCCCGAGCAGGCGCGCACGCCCGTCTCGCGCCTGTCGGGCGGCGAACGCGCGCGTCTGATGCTCGCCCGCGCTCTGGCGCTGCCCTCCAACTTCCTCGTGCTGGATGAGCCGACCAACGATCTCGATCTCGAAACGCTCGATCTCGTCGAGGAAATGCTGGCCGACTATCCCGGCACCGTTCTCGTCGTCAGCCATGACCGCGATTTTCTCGACCGCGTCGCGACTGCGGTTCTGGTGGCGGAAGGCGAGGGAAACTGGATCGAATACGCCGGCGGCTATTCCGACATGGTCGCCCAGCGCGGCGCGGGCGTCGGCGCGCGCGCGGCGGAAAAGCCCCGGGACCGCAAACCGCCCGCCGGCGCCAGCAGACAGCCGGAGGCCGCCGAGCCCAAACAGAAGCGCAAGCTCAGTTTCAACGAAAAACACGCGCTTGAAACGCTGCCCGCCGAAATCGACCGCCTGCGCGCCCTGCGCGACAAGGCGCAGGCGATCCTCGCAGACCCCGATCTTTTTTCGCGGGAGCCGAAGAAGTTCGAGCAGGCTTCCGCCGCATTGACCAGGATCGACGCCGATCTGGCGGCGGCGGAAGACCGCTGGCTGGAACTCGAAATGCTGCGCGAGGAACTCGAGGGCTGAAAGGCGCTGATGCAGCCCGACAACGGCCGCGCCTTAACAGCCGCCGCGCGCGATTTCGCCCTTGTTCCCGCCCCCTTCAGGTCCTAGGGCTACGCGCGAGAATGCGGAGCTGGCAGGTTTGTCCGAACGGGCCGATACGCGGCCGGCGAGTAGTTTTGCCATCCTTCGCCGGCTTCTGATGGATCACGGCCGGCGCTACGGCGTCGCCTATCTCGCCGCGCTCGCATTCATGTGCATGGGTTCGGCGGCGACCGCGCTCGTCGCCTATCTGCTCAAGCCCGTGCTCAACCAGATGGTCGAGCCCGACGGCCTGCGCGCCATGCGCGTTCTCTCTTTCGCGGTCGCCGGCCTGTTCGCCGTGCGGGGGCTTTCCTCCTATTTTTCGCAGGTTCTCCTCGCCCGCACCGGCGCGCGCATCGTCGCGGGCCTGCAATTGCGGCTGTTCGACCGGCTTCTCGATCAGGACGTCGCCTTCCTGCGCGACACGCATTCATCCGACATGCTCGCGCGCGTCACCATCGCGGCGTCGGGTGTGCGCGACGTGCTGCAGGTTATGACGACATCGGTCGGCCGCGATGCGGCGACGCTCTTCTGCCTCGTCGTCGTGATGTTCGTGCAGGATACGGCGCTGGCGCTGATCGCGGTCGCCGCCATGCCGCTGGCGGGCTTCGGTCTCTCCCGTCTTGTGTCGGCGGTGCGAAAATTGTCGCGCCGCTCTTTCGACGGCTCCGCGCGGGTCATGCAGACTTTGCAGGAGACGTTGCAGGGCATCGGCGTCGTCAAGGCGTTCAATCTCGAAAACGAGATGCGCGCGCGCATGGGCGCATCCGTCGAGGAGGTCGCGCGCGCGGCCGATCGCGCCGCCGCGCGCATGGCGCTGGCGAGCCCCATCGCGGATTTCATCGCCGGCATCGCCATTGCGATCATCCTGTTCTACGGCGCCTGGCGCGTGACGGTGGCGAGCGCCGACGCCGGAGCGTTTTTCTCTTTCGTTGTCGCCATGCTCATGGCTTACGAGCCCGGCAAGCGTCTTGCGCGCGTGCATCTGGAAATGCAGGCCGGCCTCGACCAGGCGCGCACGATCCACGAAATTCTCGACACGCCGGCGACCGAAGCGCCGCGCTCGGGTCAGCCGGCGCTGCGCGTGAGCGCGGGACGCATCGAATATATGGACGTCGGCTTCGCCTATCGTCCGGGCGAGCCCGCGCTCGACGATCTGAGCCTCGATTTCGAGCCGGGCGAAACGACCGCGCTCGTCGGCGCCTCGGGCGCGGGCAAGTCCACGATCGTCGCGCTGCTGTTGCGGTTCTACAAACCGCAGGCGGGCGCGATCTTCATCGACGCGCAGGATATAGCAGGCGTCGAACTGCGCTCGTTGCGCGAAAGCATCGCCTATGTGCCGCAGGACGTGTTCCTGTTCCGCGGCTCCATCCGCGACAATATCGCGCTCGGCCGCGTCGGCGCATCGCAGGAGGACATTGCACTGGCCGCGCGCCGCGCCAATGCCGATGATTTCATCCGCGCCTTTCGCAAGAGCTACGACACCGACGTCGGCGAACTCGGCCAAAACCTGTCGGGCGGCCAGAAGCAGCGCATCGCCATCGCCCGCGCCATGTTGAAGGACGCGCCGATCCTCGTGCTCGACGAACCGACCGCCGCGCTCGATTCCGAAAGCGAACGCGAAGTGCGCAAGGCGCTCGACGAATTGCGCAACGGTCGAACCACCATCGTCATCGCGCATCGCCTGCAGACGATCCTGTCGGCGGATTCGATCTGTCTGATCGACCGGGGCCGGCTGGTCGCCAAGGGCAGCCACGCGGAATTGCTGGCGCGCGAACCCGCCTATCGCGCGCTGGTCGAGGCGCAGTTCGCCGATGAGGACGGCGCCCCGCGCAGCGCCTAGCGCAGCGCGACCGCCTGCATGACGATCAGCGGCGTGCGCGCTTCGTCATAAATAACCAGCGTCGGCCCCGCGATGGCGTAGGCGCGCGCTGCGCCCAGCGCCTGCGCCAGCGCGCGCTCGCGTTCGGCGAGCGGCGGCGGACAGGCCATCATCGTGGACGCCGTGGGTCCGATCTTGAGAGCGCGCGCCTTGGCTTCGTATCCGCCGTTCATCCTGTTGCAGCCGGCGGTCGCGCTGAACCGCCCGCCGCCGTGAAACACGATGTTCGGCTCACGGGACTTGTCGTCCGCGGGGACGGCTGCGCCGTCGAGCGACAGGATTTTCCAGTAGGTATCTTTCAGCCGCGCGTTCGCCATGTTGCGTTCGCAGGTTTCGCCCGGCAGGGCCGCGAGAAAGCGGCTGACACTCAATGTCCGGCGCGGCGGCCCTTCCATGGCTGGCCTGGTCGCGACAGCGCCCTCGACCGTCACGAACAGCGGCGCGCCCGGCGCGGGTCGTTGCGCGAGATAAGTTTCTTCAAGCGCCTTGTAGGCGCCTTCCATCGCGACGGGCATCGCTCGCCCGCTGCGGCATGAGCGGAAGCTCGGCGCGTCCGCCATATAGGCGAATTCGCCGCTGATGAGCGCCGCGCGCGGCGCGGCGGATTCGCCTGCCGTCGTCGCGCGCCGCAACAGCAATTCCACCTTCTGCGCGCCGCCGTTGATCACCGGCGTGACGCGGTCGGTCGTGAACCATAATTTGCCGTCGACGCTGATTGTGGCGCGGATCGCATAGCGCGCGGCCGGGTTCACGGCCTTCGCGTCGTAGGAAATCTCGAAACGGATCGGTGGCTGCATCGGTCCATCGATCGCGGTCCTGGCGAAGACCGGCGCGGCGGCGTCGGCGCGGCTCGCGTCCACGATGACAGCCTCGAAACGCGCGTTGGGCGGCAGCGCTATCCGCTCGCGGTAGAAGGCGGAGCCTGTGACCTTCGCCTCCTGCGCCGCCGCGGCGCCTGCGGCCGCCATCGCCAATCCAAGCGCCGCCGAAAGGATCGCGCGCTTCATGTCCAGCGCCATTGTTCAGACCGCCTTCTTTTGCGCCTCGATCCGGAATGGATGCGCGGGGTAGACGCCAAGGATGCGCACTTCCTTGGAGAAGAATTCCAGTTCCTCGAGCGCCAGCTTCAGCGGCCTGTCGTCGGGATGGCCGTCGACATCGGCGAGAAACTGCGTGGCGGTGAACTCGCCCTCCAGCATGTAGCTTTCGAGCTTGGTCATGTTCACGCCGTTGGTCGCAAAGCCGCCGAGCGCCTTGTAGAGCGCAGCCGGCACGTTGCGCACGCGGAATACGAATGAAGTGACGGTCGGCCCGTTGCGCGGGGCGGCCCAGTTCGGCTGCTTGGAGAGGATGACGAAGCGCGTCGTGTTGTGCGCGGCGTCCTCGACGTTTTCAGCAAGTATGTCGAGATCGTAGATCGCAGCCGCCATTCTGGGCGCCAGCGCGGCGCGCGTCGGGTTCCGCCATTCCGCGATCTGCCGCGCCGAGCCGGCCGTGTCGCCGAACACATGCGCTTTCAGCCCGTATTTCCGTATGATGCGCCGGCACTGGCCGAGCGCGTGGACGTGGCTGTAGACATCGGTCAGCTTGTCGATGTCGGCGCCCCGCATCGCCATGAGCTGGAACTGGATCGGCAGAAAATATTCGCCCACGATATGCAGGCCGGCGGTCGGCAGGAACTGGTGGATGTCGGCCACGCGCCCGGCGAGCGAATTCTCGATCGGGATCATTCCGAGCGCGGCCGTCCCGTCGGAAACGGCGGCCAGCGCATCCTCGAATGTCGCGCAGGGCAGGGGCTCCAGCTCCGGAAACATGTCGGCGCATGCGATATGCGAATTGGCGCCGGGCTCTCCCTGGTAGGCGATTTTCTTCTTGGTCATTCCAGCTCAGCTCTCTCCGGCCAGGATCGCGCGCACCCGCGCGAGGTCGGCGGGCGTGTCTACACCGCGCGCGGCCCTGTCGACCAGAGCCAGATCGATCCGCATGCCGGCCTCCAGCGCCCGCAATTGCTCCAGCCGCTCGCGCAATTCGAGCGGCGAGGGCGGCAGCGCCACGAAGCGCGCAAGCGCGGCGCGGCGATAGACGTAGAGACCGATGTGGCGAATGGTCGCCCCCGCTCCCCACGGAACAGGCGCGCGCGAGAAATAGAGGGCGCGCAGCCGTCGCGGCGCGCGCGCCGACGCGGCGACCTTCACGGCATCCGGATCGTCGCGTTCGGACGGATCGGCGGCGACGCCCAGCGTGCCGATGTCAATGGCGGGATCGTCCATCAGCGCGACCGCCGCGCGGATCGCCTCGGGTTCGACCAGCGGCTCGTCACCCTGCACGTTGACGACGAGATCGTGTGCGCCCTCGGGATCGATCGCCGCGACGGCCTCGGCGATCCGGTCCGAGCCGGATGCGTGGGTCTCGCCGGTCATCGCCGCACGGCCGCCGGCCGTCGTCACGGCCTCGGCGATTGCGTGCGAGTCGGTCGCCACGACAACGGGACCGACGCCTGCCGCGACGGCCCTCCGCCAGACCCGGACGATCATCGGTTCGCCCGCGATGTCGGCCAGCGCTTTGCCGGGCAGGCGCTGCGAGGCGAGGCGGGCGGGAATGAGGATGACGGGATTAGTCATAGGAGCGAGAGAAAGGGCGACGAAAGCGGCAGGTTATAGGCTGTTGCCAAGGCGCGGGCAAAACGGGTAATCAGCTTGCAAGCCGCCGTGCGCATTGAGCCGGCGGAGAAGAATTGACAGCGCCACGGATCGGAGCGCCGCTAAGATGAACATGGAAATCAACAAGATGGCCGGGGCCCTGCTGGGCTCGCTGCTGGGCGTGATGGCGCTCGGCATGTTCTCGAACGTGCTCTACGCCCCCGACGCGATGACCAAGCCCGGCTACGATCTGCCCGGCGCCTCGGCCGAGGGGCACGGCGCGGCGGCGGCTGCGGCGCCGTCCGAGCCTTTCCCGGTTCTGCTCGCCAAGGCGGATCCGAAGAAAGGCGAGTCGCTGGTGAAGCCCTGCGCCGCCTGCCACGACTTCTCGAAGGGCGGCGCGGCCAAGGTCGGTCCGCCGCTCTACGGCGTAGTCGGCCGCCCCAAGGCGCATGTCGCCGGTTTCGCCTATTCCGACGCAATGAAGGCCAAGGGCGGCGACTGGAGCTTCGATGAACTCAACAAGTTCATCATGGATCCCAAGAAAGACATTTCCGGCACCAAGATGGCTTTCGCCGGCGAGAAGGACGACGGCAAGCGCGCCGATATCGTCGCCTATCTCAACACCCTGTCCGACAGCCCGCAGCCGCTGCCCAAGGCCGAGGCCAAGCCAGCGGACGCCGCAAAGCCGGCGGATGCCGCGAAGCCCGCTGATGCAGCCAAGCCGGCGGACGCCTCCCACAAGTGATGTGCGCTGCACCAATTTGCATCTTGAGAGCCGGGTTCGCCCGGCTCTTTTCATTTTGGGCGTCCGCGGGGTGGCCTGCCCCGGAAAAACCTACATAATCGCCGAATCGTCGCGTCGGGCCCGGCGCCGGGCGAGAGGGTTGGATCGCGAGGCTCTATTGGATTTTTTGACTGGCCCGGCGAAGCCGCTCACACGCCGCGCTTTCGTCGTCGGCGCGGGCGCGTTCGGCTCCGGTACGATTGCGTTCGGCGCGCATGCGCGCGCGGAGGCGGGCGCGCCGGCCGGCTGGACGGTTTCGCATGGCATGTCTGTTTTCGGCGAACTTGCAGAGGCGCCGGATTTCAAGGCGTTCGGCTATGTCCGGACGGATGCGCCAAAGGGCGGCGTCGTTTCGCAGGAGGCCTACGGCGCCTTCAACTCGCTCAATCCCTTCATCCTTGCCGGCGATGCGCCCGACGGCATCGAGATCGTCTACGACAGCCTGCTGACTGGCAGTCTCGACGAGCGCGACGCGCTCTATCCGCTAGTCGCCAGATCGGTGGCGACCTCGCCCGACAAGCGCAGCCTGCGGTTCGAATTGCGGCCCGAGGCGCGTTTTCACGACGGCTCGCCCCTGACGGCCAAGGATGTCGTCTTCTCTTTGAACATTCTCAAGGAAAAGGGCCGTCCGCCGATCCGGCAGGCGCTGCGCGAACTCGAAAGAGCGACGGCGGAGGGCGATCACGTCGTCGTCGTGCGGCTCGGAGAGAACGCCAGCCGCGATCTCAAGCTCATCGTCGCGCGCCAGCCGATATTTTCGGCTGCCTATTACGCCACGCGCAAGTTCGAGGAGCCGACGCTCGATCCGCCTCTGGCCTCGGGCCCTTACAAGGTCGGCAAGTTCGAGGCGGGCCGCTACATCGCCTTCGACCGCGTGCCCAATTACTGGGGCAAGGATCTGCCGGTGAACGTCGGCCAGAACAATTTCGATTCGGTGCGGTTCGAATATTTCAACGACCGCCCCGTCGCCTTCGAAGCCTTCAAGGCCGGCGCCTTCACGGTGCATGAAGAATTCACCTCCGCCACCTGGGCGACCGGCTACGACTTTCCGGCTTTCCGTGAGAAGCGCGTGGTGCGCGGCGAGATTCCAGACGCCAACATCTCCGGCATCCAGGGCTGGATTTTCAACACGCGGCGGCCCGCGATGCAGGATCCGCGCGTGCGTGAGGCGATCGGCTACGCCTTCGATTTCATCTGGACCAACAAGAACCTGATGTATGGCGCCTACACGCGCACGGAATCCTATTTCGAAAATTCCGATATGAAGGCGCGCGGCGTGCCCGAACCGCGCGAACTCGCCATTCTCGAGCCGTTCCGCGGCAAGGTTCCCGACGAAGTCTTCGGCCAACCCTTCATTCCGCCGCTGACCGACGGCTCCGGGCAGGATCGCGCGCTGCTGAAACGCGCGAGCGATCTGCTGGCCGCCGCCGGCTGCAAGCGCAACGGCATGAATTTGATGCTGCCGGACGGCAAGCCGCTCGAACTCGAGTTTCTCGACTTCTCATCCGCGCTCGAACGCCACACGCAGCCCTTCATCAAGAACCTCAAGCTGCTCGGCATCGACGCGCGCATGCGCATCGTCGACGCCGCGCAATACCAGCGCCGGCTCGAGGATTTCGACTTCGACATCATCACGCGCCGCATTTCCATGGCTTTCTCTCCCGGCGAGGAATTGCGGGCCTTGTTCGGCTCGGAAGCCGCCGGCACGCGCGGTTCCCGCAACCTCGGCGGCGTCGCCGATCCGGTCGTCGATGCTCTCATCGCCCGGGCCTTGCAGGCGCAGTCGCGCGAAGAACTGATGAACATATGCCGCGCGCTGGACCGCGTGCTGCGCGCTGGCCGCTACTGGGTGCCGCACTGGTACAAGCCGACGCACTGGATTGCGCACTGGGACGTTTTCGGTCGGCCGGAACGCTCGCCCAAATTCAGTCCGGGCATTGTCTCGACCTGGTGGTGGGACGCCGAGCGGGCGAAGAAGATCGATTTCGTCGGGCAGCGTTGATGGCCGCTTATATCGCGCGACGCCTCCTGCTTATGATCCCGACCCTGTTCGGCATCATGCTCATCTCTTTCGTGGTCGTGCAATTCGCGCCAGGCGGCCCGGTCGAACGCATCATCGCGCAATTGCAGGGCCAGGACGCGGGCGCGACGTCGCGCTTCGGCGGCGGCGGCAGCGATGTCGGCGCCTCCGGCGGCGCCAATCAGGGCGCGAGCGGCGACATGTCGAAATATCGCGGCGCGCAGGGGCTCGATCCCAAATTCATAAAGGAGCTGGAGAAGCAGTTCGGTTTCGACAAGCCGGCCTGGGAACGCTTCCTCATCATGTTGAAGAATTACGCGACCTTCGATTTCGGCCGCTCCTATTTCCGCGATACGCCGGTCCTCACCCTGATCGGGCAGAAACTGCCGGTGTCGATCACGCTCGGCGTGTGGATGACGTTGCTCTCCTATTCAATCTCGATTCCGCTGGGCATAGCCAAGGCCGTGCGCGATGGAACGCGCTTCGATATCTGGACGTCGGCGGTCGTCATCGTCGGCTACGCTATTCCGAGCTTTCTGTTCGCCATTCTTCTGGTCGTTCTCTTCGCCGGCGGCTCGTTTCCCTACATAGGCCAGCTCTTTCCGTTGCGCGGCCTGACGTCGGAGAATTTCGGCGACCTCTCGCTCATCGGCAAGATCAAGGACTATTTCTGGCACATCACACTGCCGATCACGGCGATGGCGCTCGGATCGTTCGCAACTTCCACCTTCCTCACCAAGAATTCCTTCCTCGACGAGATCAAGAAGCAATATGTCCAGACCGCGCGCATGAAGGGCCTGAGCGAGCGGCAGGTGCTCTACGGCCACGTCTTCCGCAACGCCATGCTGATCGTGGTGTCAGGTTTCCCCGGCGCCTTCGTCCACGCCTTCTTCACCGGCGCGCTGCTGATCGAGACCATTTTCTCGCTCGATGGCCTGGGGCTCCTCTCCTTCGAATCCATCGTCAACCGCGACTATCCCGTCGTCTTCGCAAACCTCTACATTTTTGCGCTGCTCGGGCTCGTCGTGAATCTGCTCTCCGACATCACCTACATGTGGATCGATCCGCGCATCGATTTCGAGACGCGGGAGGTCTGATTGAACGACCGCGCGGTTCTCGATGCTGCCTCAGGCGCGCCGCTCGCCCCGCCGGTCGAGAATCGCGGCTGGCTGAAACTCAAGCCGGTCAATCGCCGCCGCCTCGACAATTTCCGCCGCAATCGGCGCGGCTACGTCTCGTTCTGGGTTTTTCTCGTTCTTTTCGTCGTCTCGCTGTTCGCCGAATTCATCGCCAACGACAAGCCCATCGTCGTCTCCTACAAGGGCGAACTGCTCTTTCCCGTGCTCGTCGACTATCCCGAAGACAAGTTCGGCGGCTTTCTCGCCATGACCGACTACCGCGATCCTTTCATCCAGAAGGAAATCGAATCGCACGGATGGGCGATCTGGCCGCCGATCCGCTATTCCTATTCGACGCACAATCTCGATCTGCCCTCGCCCGCGCCCTCGCCGCCGACATGGGCGCTGTCGGACGAAGTTTGCCAGAAGGCCGGCGCGCGTGCGGCGGGGCCGGACAAGCCGAACCGCGGCTGCTCCAGTATCGAGTGGAACTGGCTCGGCACCGACGATCAGGGCCGCGACGTCGTCGCGCGTCTGCTCTACGGCTTCCGTATCTCCATCCTCTTCGGGCTGACGCTGGCGATCGTCTCGTCGATCATCGGCGTCACCGCCGGCGCGATCCAGGGCTATTTCGGCGGCCTCGTCGATCTCATCTTCCAGCGATTCATCGAGATATGGTCGTCCCTGCCGCATCTCTACCTGCTGATCATCGTCTCCTCGATCATCACGCCGAGCTTTTTCATCCTCCTGTTCATCCTGCTGATGTTCTCCTGGGTGTCGCTCGTCCATGTCGTGCGCGCGGAATTCCTGCGCGCGCGCAACTTCGAATATGTGAATGCGGCGCGCGCGCTCGGCCTGTCGAACGCCAGGATCATGGTCAAGCATGTCCTGCCCAACGCCATGGTGGCGACGCTGACCTTCCTGCCCTTCGTGCTCAATTCCTCGATCACGACGCTCACCTCGCTCGACTTTCTGGGCTTCGGCCTGCCGCCCGGCTCGCCGTCGCTCGGCGAATTGCTGCTGCAGGGAAAATCCAACTTGAACGCCCCCTGGCTCGGCATCACCGGCTTCATCGTCATCGCCTTCATGCTGTCGCTGCTCGTCTTCATCGGCGAAGCGGTGCGCGATGCTTTCGACCCCCGAAAGGCGTTCAAGTGAGCGCGCCTCTCCTCGACGTCCGCGACCTCTCGATCGCCTTCGGCTCCGGGCCGAGGGAGACGCTCGTCGTCGACCGCGTCTCGTTTAGTCTGGCGGCTGGCCGAACGCTGGCGCTCGTCGGCGAATCCGGCTCCGGCAAGTCGATCACCGCGCTTTCCATCGTGCGCCTGCTCGCGCCGAGCGCGCGTCACCCGTCGGGCGAAATCTTCTTCGACGGCGACGACCTGCTGAAGGCGTCCGAAGCGCACATGCGCGAGGTGCGCGGCGCCGAAATCTCCATGGTGTTCCAGGAGCCGATGACGTCGCTCAATCCGTTGCAGACGATCGAGAAGCAGGTCGCCGAAATCCTCACCCAGCACGGCGTCGTCGAGAAAAGCGATCTTCGCCGGCGCGTGATCGAAGGGCTGACCGAAGTGGGCATCCGCGATCCGGAAGGGCGTTTGGGCGCCTATCCGCATCAGCTCTCCGGCGGTCAGCGCCAGCGCGTGATGATCGCCATGGCGCTCGCCAATTGTCCGAAGCTTTTCATCGCCGACGAGCCGACGACTGCGCTCGACGTCACCGTGCAGGCGCAGATATTGAGCCTGCTGCGCGATCTCCAGCATCGCCGCAACATGGCGATGCTGTTCATCACGCACGATCTCGGCATCGTC